>JBFXGO010000042.1:8163-18734 GCA_050239825.1 bacterium | reverse complement strand
AGAGAGATGAGTATGAGGTATAAAAGAGTTATGATGACTGATGCGGATATTATCGTCATGAATACAAGGTATGATCTAACTTCCTGATTGAAAGAGAGAAAGAGAGAGTATAAAACCGTTAAACCGTAACTGATAAATGAAAGTGTCTTCCAAACGAATTTCCATGTTTTGAATTTGTTTTTATTTAGAAGAATCGGCACTATAAAAAACATGGCGGCAACTCCAAACCCGTAATGCTGATGAATCATGTAAGAAGATGCCATGAGTATTAACAGAAGACCTATCTGATTCACATAAAAAAGAACTGTTGTAAGCCGCTCAAGGTGTTTGTTTATTTCGCCGTACTCTATCCCTCTAAGTATGTCATCATACATTTCATCCGCATCATGCGAAGTGAAGGTATTTCCCCGTATATCCACTTTTTTTGTATCATTCATGACATAATCATACACAGGCCTGACGGAGTGTCAAGGAATCTCTCTTTTTTCGCCTATTGCATTATTGTAAAAATGACATAGAATAGATTCATGGATAAAAGAATTGATATCTTTTCACTCACATACGACGAACTCACAAAGATACTTGTGGAGAACAATTTTCCGAAGTACAAGTCACAGCAGATTTTCAAATGGCTCTATGAGAAAAATATATTTGATTTTTCTCTGATGACGGATATTGCGGCTTCAGAGAGAGAGAGACTCAAGACAATCTTCAACTCCGACCTCAATGAAAAAAGCTTTATATTCAAATCCAAAATTGATTCAAGTTCGAAATTTCTTATTGAATTTGAGACAAGCTCTATTGAATCGGTTCTTATGCCTTCAAAAGACAGAATAACAGTATGCCTCTCCTCGCAGACAGGGTGCGCTCTTAAATGCGCTTTCTGCGCCACAGGCGCGAATGCGGGAAGAGACCTCACAGCAGGAGAGATAATAAGGCAGTTTATGCACATGGCTCTTCACTCTAAAGAGAGAATCACCAACATTGTCTTCATGGGAATGGGTGAACCTCTTCTTAATCTGGATAATGTTTTAAAGGCAATCGAGATTCTGAATTTTGACAAAGGAATAAGAATCGGAGCGAGAAAGATAACAGTTTCAACCTCCGGAATTGTCCCGGGTATTGAGAAACTAACAGAGTTCCCTCTTCAGGTGAAATTAGCTCTCTCTTTAAATACTGCGATACAAAAAAAACGGGAAGAGCTTATGCCCATAGCCAAAACATACGAC
The DNA here is from genome assembly GCA_050239825.1 of bacterium. Lineage (GTDB taxonomy): Bacteria > Hydrothermota > 32-111 > 32-111 > 32-111 > UBA2202. The sequence continues at coordinate 17,505 of JBFXGO010000042.1, read as the reverse complement.
CTTAAATCGATTAAAAGGGCGCTTATAAAATATCAGGATGCAAAAAATAAGAGAGTGACATTCGAGTACATACTTATTCCGGGAGTAAATGACACTTCTGATGATGTAAACTCTCTCTTTGATTTTGTTAAGGGTCTTGACTGCAAAGTCAATCTCATCCCTTACAACCCTGTGGGAAAGAGATTCCGCTCTCCTTCAAAGAGAGAGATTGCGGATTTCTTTGAGAAACTCGCTCCGCTGAAAGATGCCGTTACCATAAGGGAGAGCAGAGGTTTAGACATCGCCGGAGCCTGCGGTCAATTGGCTGGAAAAGAAAAGACAGATTAAAGGAGGATATAAAATGAAAATTCGCATTTCCTTTCTTATAATTCTTCTCTCTCTTTCAATATTCGGAGAGAATGTGATACTTATAATAACAGACGGAATGTCACTCGACGCACTCTCAATACACAGAAAACTTCTCTCAGGAAAACCTGTTGAAACCGAATTTGAAAGATTCACTGATTTTGCTTTGTGTGAAACAACTGCGGACAATACCTATATAACCGATTCTGCCGCCGCGGCGACAGCTCTCTTCTGCGGAGAAAAGACGGGAAACGGGGTCATTGGAATGAATAATGAAGCAGTCTACAAAGTGAGAGACGGCAAGAAGCTTGAAAACATAACCGAGTACTGCAGGGCGTATAGTTTCCTCAGCGGAATCGTTTCAAACACCAGGATAACGCATGCGACTCCTGCAGGCACATACGCGCATATAAACAGCAGGGACTCTGAGTATGACATTGCTCTTCAGCTTGTCAATACCGACATTGACCTCATAATGGGAGGCGGATCAAAGCAATTCTCAAAGGATGTGCGCTATGATAAACGCGACCTTTTCAAAGAGATGGAGAAAAAGAATTACAGAGTTGCAAAGGAGAAGAAAGACCTTAAAAAGATGGATTTGAAGAAGAGGTTTTTCGGCATATTCAACACCACTCATATGGCATACGAGTATGACAAAGACACCATAAAAGAGCCGAGACTCTCCGAAATGGCCGGATACGCGGTAAAATACCTTGATGCAAAATCAAGGAAGGAATCAAAGGAATTTTTCCTTATGATTGAAGCTGGAAGGATTGACCATGCGGCTCACTACCACATGACAAAAGAGTATGTTTATGAAATTTTCGAACTTGAAAAACTTGTGAAGATGATTATCGATTATGCAGAGACAACCCGCACTACCGTAATAATGGTCTCCGACCATGCGACGGGCAATCCCGCATTCATAGGCACTATGGACGGAAAAGAGTTCAGCACTATGGAGTCGAAATTTTTAGAGACAGGTTTCAGATATCCGGATAAGAACTCACTTGACTCTATGCTTTCGAGAATAGTCATAGAATGGGTCGATGCTTCAAAATACGGTGGAGAGTCGGAAGACCCTTCATATAAAGGCGACCACAGCGGTTCTGATGTCCCCTGCTTCATGTATTCAAAAAAATACTCCATACAGGATATAGTAATCAGGAACACGGATATTCTGCCTATGGTAAAGAGACAGCTCGGAAGGTGTGAATGAAAGAATTTAAAGAAGAATTGAAAGATATTGCCGGATACATATTCTCCAAGGACCTCTCCGAAGGAGCTTCAGGGAATATATCATTTCGAGACGAACCGAGCAAGACAAGAGTATTCAAAAGAGTGCTTCTTCCTGTCAGACTGAACAATATTGCCGGCTTTACAATAGCCATAACAACCTCAGGCAGCAGAACATACGAGCTGATGCGCTTTCCCGAGAAGTACATTTCAAGGGTTAGGGTCAGAAAAAACGGAAGTGAGCTTGAGATTTTAGATAGCAAAAAGCCCTCATCGGAAATTCTCTGCCATCTTCTTGCATACAACAAAACTCCTGCCACAAAAGCCATCCTGCATGTTCACCCCAAATACTCTCTGGCATTATCTGATAAAATGTCAAAGAAAAATTTAAATAAAACTCTTGATGCCGCTCACACGGAATTTAAATACTATTTCCCGCAGGGTATCGGTCTTGTGGAAAGGATGGAGCCCGGAACGCTCATTCTCGCAGAGAAAAGCTCCGAAGAGATGAAAAAATACAATGTGGTGCTGTGGAAAAATCACGGACTCATATCGCGGGGCGATAATCTCTATGAGTGCTATGACTCTCTTGAAACCGTAGAATCAATTTCCAAGATTGCTCTGCTCTCAGGAAAGCTTCTTGAATCTTGAAAATATCTCGTTTACTTTTTTGAGATAGATTTTTTTATCAAAGAGAGATTCCATCTCTTTTTTATTGAGCAGGTCTGCTACTTCTTTGTTTTCCGCCACAAGTTTTTTAAAATCGCAGTTTTCTGCCCAAGCCCTCATAGCCATCGTCTGAACTATTGCATAAGCTTTTTCCCTTGATAATCCTTTTTTAATTAGCGCAAGAAGCACTCTCTGCGAAAATAAAAGGTTGAAAGACCTCTGAAAGTTAATATCCATGTTTATCTCATATACGGAAAGTTCGCCTATTACAAATGACATCTTATCAAGCATATAATCTATCAGTATTGAAGAGTCCGGAAGAATTATTCTCTCAACAGACGAATGGCTAATGTCCCGTTCGTCCCATAGAGCTATATTCTCCATTCCGCTTTGAAGATTACTTCTCAACACGCGAGAAAGACCGCACATCTGTTCGCATATAACAGGATTTCTCTTATGCGGCATTGCCGATGAGCCCTTCTGTCCCTTTGTAAAAGGCTCCTCTAACTCTCTTGTTTCTGTGCGCTGAAGAAGTCTCACCTGAAGCGCGATCTTTTCAATGACCGTCCCAAGGCGTGATACTGCGTAAAGATAATCTGCATAAACATCTCTTGACACTATCTGCGACGAGATGTCAGCCCTTTTTATTCCAAGCTCTTTCAAGGCAAGATTCTCAATTTCGGGCTCTATATTTGCATAATTCCCAACAGCTCCGGATATTTTCCCTCTCGCTATTGTCGGAAGAAGCTCTTCAAAAAGTTTTATCGAACGGTCAAGGTCATCTACCCAAACAAGCATTTTAAGGCCTGCAGATGTTGGCTCCGCATGCACTCCATGAGTGCGCCCCACAATAGGGGTCATCTTATGCTTCACCGCCTGAGAGTATGTTATGTTCCTGAATTTCTTAGCATTCTTTGTAATCTCTTCGACCGAATCTTTCAGTATCAGAGCATTTGCAGTGTCAAGCATATCGGAACTTGTCATTCCCATATGGATGTACTTTGAGTACCTGCCTACATTTTCGCTTACTGCTGTGAGAAAGGCTATCACATCGTGCTTTACCTCTTTCTCTATCTGATTAACCCTCTTTATATCATACTTTGCCTTCTTTCTGACCTCTTCATAGACGCCTTTGGGAATCATCCCTTTCCTTGAATATGCATGAAGCACTGCAAGCTCGACAGAGAGGAACTTTTCAAATTTGTTTTCATCAGACCAAATCCTCTCCATCTTCTCCCTTGAATACCTTTTTATCATTTTGACCTCACCTGTTATAGGAATTGTTCCAAAGTGTCTGGAAGTAACTGTCAAAACTCTCGGCTATCTCGTGCCCTTCGAGAAGAACATTTGCTTCATTGTTGGAGCTGACTGCCGAGTATGACCAATTGGTGGAACCCACAAGCACAAGGTTGGTATCTACAATGAATGTTTTGCAGTGGGTCGTCACTGTTAGCGGATCATACCTCACATCAATGCCGTAATTCTCAAGGTATGCGCCGGTCTCATAATTGTCAGCGCTCACATCCTCGTTCCAGTCGCTCTGTTCGAGTACTATCTTCACATCAACGCCTCTTGCCGCCGCTATGACAAGCTCGTCAATCAGCTTCATCACATCATTATCATCTCCGGAATAATACTTCATATCATACATTATTCCCCTGATTGTCTTTGTGGCATCCTTGAAGATTCCGCTCGTTACAAAGTAGTAGTCCCTGTTATTGACCATTACCGCTCTGACTTCGGTCATTAAGAGCGAGTCTCCGTCATCGTCATCATCATTGTCATCAACTGCCGCGGGTTGGCATGACGCAAACGCAAAAACAATCATCAAAAAAATAAAAATGAATGGAAAAGCTTTACAGCATTTCCTGAGCTTTTTTATAATCATCCAAAAACCTCTTTATTCCGCTTTCGGTGAGCGGGTGTTTTATTAACTGCATTATTACTGAGTATGGTATTGTCGCTATGTCAGCCCCGATGAGGAGTGACTGCAGGACATGAACCGGATTGCGCACGGAAGCAACTATCACCTCGGTTGCAAATCCGTAATTCTCAAATATCGTGTGAATATCCTCGACAATAGCTATGCCCTCCTGAGATATGTCGTCAAGGCGCCCTATGAAAGGTGAGACAAATGTGGCTCCCGCTTTTGCGGCAAGAGCGGCCTGAACGGGAGTGAAAACAAGAGTGACATTCGTCATTATCTCTTTTTCGCTCAGAGTTCTGACAGCCCTCAGACCATCCTCGGTCATGGGTATCTTTACCGCTATGTTTGCGGCTATCTTGTGGAGTTCAAGAGCCTCTTTGACCATATTCTCATAATCAAGAGCTATCACCTCTCCGGAGACCGGACCCTTTACTGTTGCGCATATTTCGGCAAGTATCTCCGCAGGCTTTTTTCTGGAGCGTTCAATTTCCTTTGCTATGAGAGTCGGATTTGTTGTAACTCCGTCAAGAAGCCCTATGCTGTTGGCTTTTTTGATCTCTTCAATGTTCGCGGTGTCGATGAAGAATTTCATTATGTCCTCCTTTAATAAAATGCTTTGCCAAATATCAGTCCGTCCGCTGGAGCCAATTTCCCGGCAAGGTGAACATCCTTGCTCGTCAACAGCTCTTCGGCGGATGATGAAATTTTGCCTCTTCCAATATAAACCGAAGTGCCAACTATGAAACGAATCATATTATGAAGGAATCTATCACCGACAAAGGTGAAAGTAATCTTCTTTCCGCTGACCTGCATCTGCGAAACCCTGAGGTCGACCATGGGATTCTCTATCAGAGATTTTTTTCTGCAGAATGTTGAAAAATCATGTTTTCCTTTTAATTCGCGGATGAATTTGTCCATCTTTTCATAATCAAGTTTGTAGCTTGTCTGCCACAGCAGACTCTTTCCCCTCTTAAGAGGGCTCAGTTGTCCGTTATACATGTAGTACTTGTACATTCTGCCCTTGCATGAAAATCTGGCTGAAAAATCATCGTTTTTGACGGATATCGACTTCAAAAGGATTCTTCTGTCGAGGAGTGAATTCGCTGAAAACAAAAAACTCTTTCTGTCATCTATTTTCTTTTCAATTTTGAAGTTGAATGGATAGTTGAATCCTGAGACACCCGCATCCGTTCTTCCCGCTCCTGTTACTGCTATTTTCTCTCCGAGTATTCTGCTTAAAGCTTTTTCAATATTATCCTGAATTGTATTGCCGTTTGGCTGACTCTGCCAACCTTCAAAGCCTCTGCCGTCGAATTCGCATATTATGAAATAGTTCACTGTTTTATAAGGATGTTCAAAAGTTTTCCTTTTACGAAAATTCTCTTTATCACAGAAGATGAGCCGATGTATTTTTTGACTGCATCTTCATTCATCGCCGCTGAAAACGCCTCCTCCTCCGATGCATTGAAAGGCACCTCAACACGCGAACGCACTTTTCCGTTTATCTGTATGACAAGAGTGATATTCTCGTCTTCAAGGAAATTTTTGTCGAATGAGGGCCATGCTTCAAGGAATATTGATTTCTTCTTCCCGCACGGCTCGTACAATTCTTCGCACAGATGGGGCATAAACGGAGCGGTTATCCTGAGCATCCTCTCAACCGTCATTTGTGTAAAGGTTTCATCAAGCTCTTTTTCATGCTTATATAGAAGGTTTAAGAGCTCCATAAGAGCCGCAATAGCTGTATTATGGCTGAACTCTTCAATATCCCTCTCAACCTGACGGATTGTTTTGTTGAGTTTTATGTAGATTGTTTTTTCAGTGTCGGTTGCCGGAAGAGTATCTTTTGCGCCGCGCGGAATATGGGAGGAGCAGAATCTCTCGAACCTCTCAACGAACCTTGTGATTCCTGTGATGCCGTCTTCAGACCATACTGCATCCCTTCCTGCGGGACCTATGAACAATTCTGTGCCTCTTGCGATATCGCATCCGTATTTGTCTATGAAAGGGCCGACCGGAACGGCATTGCCTGCAGATTTGGACATTATTTGTCCTTTCAAATCCATTATCATACCCTGATTGAAAAGAGCCTTTGCAGGTTCATTCGCATTTATCAGTTTGAGGTCGTTTAGAACCTTCGTAATGAATCTGAAATAAATCAGATGTCCGTTTGCATGCTCTGCGCCTCCTATGTACATATCTACGGGAAGCAGAGCGTCGGCTTTGTCTTTATCAAATATTCTTTTATCGTTTCTCGCATCCGTATACCTGAGCTGATACCATGAAGAATCAACAAATGTATCCATCGTGTCCTTGTCCCGCTTTGCATCTTTTCCGCATTTTGGGCATTTGACTGACATGAAGTTCTTATGGCTTGAGAGCGGAGATTCTCCGCGCGGAGTAAAATCAACTTCATTTGAAGGAGGAAGAAGCACAGGCAGGTCTTCATCGGGCACTGGCACTATGCCGCATTCATCGCAGTGTATCATCGGTATCGGAGCCCCCCAATACCTTTGACGCGATACAAGCCAATCGCGCAGTCTGAATTGAATTGTCTTGTGACCCATCTTCCCACTCTCTATTTTATTTGAAATCATCTTCATTGCTTCTGTTGAATCTATGCCGTTGAATTCGCCTGAATTGACCATTACTCCATCTTCGGTGAACGCGCCATTTGAGAAATCCCACTCTCTATCCTTCGGATGAATCACCTCTACAAGGTCTATGCCATACTTCTTTGAAAATGCAAAATCGCGTGTGTCGTGGCTCGGCACTCCCATTACTGCTCCTGTGCCGTAAGACGCAAGAACATAGTCTGCAATGAATATCTTCACCTTGCTATTGTTCAGCGGATTTATTGCATTGACTCCCGTGTAGACGCCGTCCTTCTCCTTCTCTGTAGACTGGCGCTCAATCTCTGTCTTGTTTACGGAAGTGTGTATGTATTTTTCAATCTCAGCTCTGATAGAATCATTTACCTTGAGTGTTTTTATTATTGGATTCTCGGGAGCAAGAGCCATGAATGTAACGCCGAATATGGTGTCGGGACGAGTTGTGAAGACACTCACTTTCTCATTTGAATTTTCAATTGCAAAATCAATGACTACCCCTTCGGAGCGGCCTATCCAGTTTCTCTGCATTGTCTTGATATTTTCAGGCCAGTCTTTCAGAGTGTCAATGTCGTCAAGAAGCCTTTGTGCGTAATCCGTGATTTTAAAGAACCACTGCTCAAGTTCCTTTTTCTCAACAACAGAGTGGCATCTCCAGCATTCCCCGTTCTCAACCTGCTCATTAGCTAGCACTGTCTGGCATTCGGGGCACCAGTTGACATTCGCTTTCTTCCTGTATGCAAGATTGTTCTTGAACATCTGTATGAAGAGCCATTGCGTCCATTTGTAATAATCCTCCCTGCATGTGACGACTTCTCTGTCCCAGTCATAGAGAAGACCCATCTTTTTGAGGGTTGACGACGACACTTTTATGTTTCCGAATGTCCATTCGTCAGGCGCAACCTTTCTCTTTATAGCCGCTCCCTCAGCAGGAAGACCGAAGGCATCCCATCCGACAGGATGCATCACATCAAAGCCCTTCATCAGCTTGTATCTGCACAGAACATCGCCTATGACATAATTCCTCAAATGACCCATGTGAAGGTCGCCTGAGGGATACGCAAACATTTCCAAAAGGTAAAATTTCTTCTCTCTGTTTCCCTTATACTTATGAAGCCCCAGATCTATCCATCTGGAATTCCATTTTTCCTCTATATATTTTCTGCTCGAGTCCATAATCAGCCATTACCCATTTCCTTCAGCTTCTTTTCCAGCATTTCTATCCTTCCGGTTATCTCAAGCTCTTTCTTTCTCTTGAGCTCCACTCTCTGCGAAAGAGCTATCTCCTCTTTTCTCTTCGCAACTATGCGCTGGGTTATCTCTATCTCTTCCTTTCTCTTTTGCTCAAGCTCTGCAGTATTCACTGCTGTTCCGCCGGCGGGAGATGCCGACGAAAGCTGGGCGCTCTGCGATTTAAGCTGTTGAATTTTCTGGTTTAAAGAATTCTCTTCATTTCTCTTTGACTCAATATCGCTCATAATCTGCTGTAGCTGAAGACGGAATGTGTCCACCTGATTCTTGACCATCTTCAACTCTTCATTGCTCATATCGGAGCCCTTTGATTTATCTATATTGTCTTTAAGAGACTTTTGCTTCTCTGTGAGCTCATTTATTTTATTCTCGAAAAATTCTATCTGCTTCTTCTTCTCAGCTATTTCCTGATCGCTCTCTCTTATTATTTTGTCAACTTCATCATACCTGCTTCCTGTCTCTTTTATCTTTTTGTTCATCTCGTCGAGACGCTGTTCCGCCTTTTTGACTTCAGCAAGTTTATTGTTGCATGCCCTTTGCGCGTCATCCTCTTGTTTTCTCAGCTCTTCTATCTTTGCCGACCTAAGAGATGCAAATTCACCGCCTCCGCCTCCGAGCATGTTTGACATAATTATTGCAAGGATTATCGCTCCCACAAGGCCTACTCCAAATGATGCGGCAACTCCGATTACGGGGCTTCCGCTTGATGTCTGCGGTGTCTGAACATCGCTTATTTTCTTCATACCGAGGTGCACCTCTCCTCTCTTCTTGTTGCCCGTTCTTATCGGCACGCCAGCGTCAAAGAGATTGTCGTCAATGCTCTGTATAAGACGATCTTCATTTGTGAGGGTTTTTATTCTGCTGTCATTGAAGGGTTTTAACACATTTGTGGGGTTCTTGGAATCTCCCCAGATATTGTTTTCCGTATCTATGACATAAATATAATCAATCATTCCTTTTGAATTTTCGACAGTGGCTATTATCATCTCCATTATCGGAGCTTCATCTTCATCAAGGAGAGGTCCGATGGATGCCGCGGCTATAACTGAAGCGAGATTTATCGCCGCATTATTTCTCTCCTCTGTAAGCTTATCCTTAATACCGGTAGAGTCTGTTTTTGCCGGCTTTGGTGAAAGGGCAAAGACAATTATAGACATCAGTATAATTATGGCCACGATGCCTGATATTAGAAGGACGGCAAATTTTCCTTTTTTCATATAAACTCCTTATATGTTATCTTATTAATATACAGAAAATATCTTTTCAAGTCAAGGGACATTAAAAAGAAGAATGGGATAACAGGTA
>JBFXGO010000042.1:0-8063 GCA_050239825.1 bacterium | reverse complement strand
TCGGGTTGCACCAGAACTTTGTGAAAATTGCTGTAAAGAATAAATATTAATCAACAGTATCTTGAGTGATGACTGTAATGGAAGTTTTCCTCGGAAATGTAGAGGCAAGTTATTTACTCACCTTCCAATTTTCTATTTACATAGTACCAAGCACCCAGAACCTTTTAACCGGACCTCAAACCTGTTATATCGCTTTCAGCAGATTTATGTTGATTCCGACAATAAATCTGTCATGAAGTAGGAGTCCAAACTCTGTATTGTAAATAGGTATTTCTATTTTAATCATTTCCATTATGTTCAGAAGCAGTCCGCTCTGAATTAGGTAGCGGCCATCCCTGTAATTTCCTGCAAGTATGAAATCCGAATAACCGTATAAAACATTGCCTGCGCTGAGGCGCACCTTGTTCAATGCTTTGTAGTTTGTCGTGTCGTCTGTGATAAAACCGAATCCGCTGTTTAGATAGTATGCGGTGAATGTGTGGTCTGAAATGTTCTTGGAATAATCGTCAAATGCCGCGAAACCGTCTCTGTAAAGGTAGAGCGAGGTCTCTCTATTCCGTTCCCCGTAGATGAAGCTCGAACCAATGCCTGCTCTGAGCTCAAGATTGCTTGCCTTGTATGAAACATCCCCCTCAAAATCGATTCTCGCAGATTTAATGTCAGAGTAGAAGATAGGGTCATAGAGGAAAGAGAAAAGATTGTACCTGAATGCAAACTTATCTTTTGTGTTCAAGCCCTTCAGACTCACCTGAAGCCCCCTCAGATTTCCTTCAGTCAAAACATCGGTAAAATAGCCTTCGGCATCAGTAGAAGTGCGCGACATATATGCTATCAGGAGCTTGTAGCTCGCATCCGACTGAAATTGACAGGCATAAAGAGACGGGGTTATTTTGAAATAATCCTCCGCATATTTAAAGTCAATCTGTGTTCCGGTGCGCAGAATATCTCCCTGTTCGGAGTAGGCATTCAGTTTGAAAAGCGGGTGTTTTGTCTTTGGATTCCATCCTATATCCGTCTTCAGGCCATAGTTGGATTTTCCGAGTGAGAGCTCCCCTTCAATTTTCGGCACATCGCAGAAGTATGCAGAAATGCCGTATGTGAATTTGTCGAAGAGTGTATAATCAACAAGAGGGAGAAAATAGAGATTGTTTTTAAAATAGTCGGGCATCTGAGGCAGAATGTGGATTTTAAGCCCCGGATTAAGAGAATTGTCATGGTAGTAGGTATCCATATACCTCATCTCTTTGTCCACTATGACATTTTTTATATCGTTTCTTTCAAGATAAATTGTGTCAAAATCAATCTTTTTAGTCAATGTTTCATTTGTTTTGTCCGAGTATTCGACAAAGACCTTCACCGGCAGGTCTGTAGAGGAGCTGTTTTTTATAACTATCGCCCTGCTGTTATTGGAGAGCTTTGCAAGAGATACGGAATAATCCGTATAGACATTCTCAGTGATAAGCTTTCTAAGTTCGTCATAGTAAACATCATTTGTGTGGGAATTCAGATGTGTTAAAAGGTCGTCAATCGACGGATGGGTGAATGCGTACTTTGAAAAGTAGCTCTTCATGGCAGAGTCAAACACATCATAACCCATTATTGATTCAATAGCTCTTATTACCAAGAATCCTTTGGAGTAGAAACCTGAGTATTCCATCGTTTCCTCAGCATCTGTCGATTTAGAATTCATGGGAAATGACCTCTTGTTGGTCTGCATATTAATATAAGTCATGTAATGGGCGTCAAAAAGATTGATGAATTTTTTATTCAATACGGAAATGTAATTGTTTTCTTTATACTTGTTCTCCATATAGGAGAGCTCCGAATAAGTTGCAAATCCCTCATCCATGAATGGTTCTTCAAACTCATTGCTTCCGGAGATGAGATAGAACCACTGATGCGCCGCTTCATGTGCGAGAACATCCTCTAAATAGCGCGCCTTCAAAGCTTCTCCCAAAAAATTCTCATCCGCAGGCAAGCTTCCCATCACTATGAACATGGGATACTCCATACCTCCGCCTGCAGTGAGAAGTCCGTCTGCGACAGTAATTTTTCTGTAAGGATAAGGATAGTATTTCTTTGAATAATAATCAATCATATCAAAGATATTGTCCCTCTGGTTAAGGTATTTGTCATAATTTTGTCTCAGGCAGGCTATCTCCACAGTGAGAGAGTCCTTTGTGATTGAGATGTATTTAAAATTTCTCATCATGGAAAAAGCAAAGTCATTCACATTCTTCGCCTCATACTTCAATGTTTTCTTTGCAGTTGAAGAGGATTGTTTTTGCTGTTTTTTCGGTTCTGATTTTCCCAAATCCCTTATTTTTTGAATTTCATCGTCATTGCTTACAATCTCCCCTGTTCCGAAAAGAAAGAGATCTTCGGGCATCGTTATAGTCAGAGAGTAATCTCCATACTCATTGTAAAATTCGTTGAGACGCCCCCCCTGAAAGTCCGCCCACTTTTTCTCTTTATAAACAGAGATCTTTGGATACCACTGGGATATATCATACCTATCCTTTGCCCAGCCCTCTCTCAGGTAGGGATACGGAATCTTGTTTGTAAAATAAATTCTTATGCTTTTGGTTTTATGGGGTTCAATGCATCTTATAAGATTCAGATATGCCATAGTGTAATCAACAGTTAAATTTTCATTCTTATCGGAATCCTCAAAAACAGAATCTATTGTCGTATATCCCTCTGCAAGCGGATGCACGCTTTTTTTTAAAAATTCCGAATTTGATTTGAACATATTCGCAGTCAGATGAAAGTTCATCTGTTTCAGAGTGTCCGAAGTATTGTTGTGATATGTTATGTCGGCATACCCTTTGATAATCTTCAATGAATCATCAAGCTCTATAAAAAAATCATAATCAGCTCTGTTTGTCTCTGCTGTGAGAGTAAAAGAGAGCATTAAAACAGAGATTAAAACATTCATTCTCATTTAAACTCCTTCTTTGCGTAAGAGAACATTGTAATCATTGCGATTATTGAGATGAAGAGACCGCCGAGAATATCCATAGGCACATAGTCGGCCTCTCTTCCCTCAATAAGAGAGCCGTTCACCGGACTTGCCATAAAGGCGAGGGGAGCGGGATTCTCTCTATTTCTTTTGAAGAGATAGAAGGGATTTTTCTTCACAATTTCAAAATTCATATTTTCGAAGAGCTCCGGAAATCTCACAGTCGTCTCTGCTTGATACTTCTTCAGCATCAGTATTTTCCCGTTTCCTTTAATCATTGTCGGCCCGTCAAGCACAAGCCTGCCTGTTTTCAGAGAATTAACTTTTCTTAGATAATCGTTCTCAGGCGCTTCTTCGGCAGATATGTTTTCAATCTCTCCGGTGAAGTAGGCATGAAATGTATCAGCCACCCCCTCTCTATACGGAATCATCAACGTTTCTGTTACATTGAAAAACGCAGGCATGTCAGGAACAAAAAGATAATCATAGTCGTAAATCAAGGGATTCATGATGAAGTTTATATTGGAAAACCCGCCGGTCATTATTGACCTGTCTGAGAAGAAATCAACATACTCTGCGAAAGTGAAATTTTGGTACAGGTTGAATGAATATGCGCCATAGTAGACTCCCCTGTTCCCGCAGGAAGAATATTTTTTAAGCTCTTCAAGATTCTCGCTCTTGAAATGCTCCTTCAAATAATCCGAATAAAAAACGACCTCATCGGGAAGATATGTCACAACATACTTCCCTGATAGTTCGGGATACACTTCATTTTTCACATTCTCTCTCTTTGAATAATCAACAATTCCGCCTAGAGAAAAAGTTAGGTCTGCAAATATCAAAAGAGGCAGCAGTAACTCTGCCACTCTCTTGTTTTTTTCCTTGTACATAAAGAGGGCAAGGTAAGAGACAAAAAGAATCAGAGGAGCCAAAAGGTCTGTTCCAAAATATCCCTTTGCCGACGCAGATGCAAATGCGATTAAAAAGAGAGCTGAAAAGAGAATGAGAGTTTTTCTATCCTGCTTTTCAAGAGCATCCGGAAGAAATAAAACAAGGAATGTGAGAACCGATATTCCGACAGACCTTCCGGGGGTGAGAAATATGTGAAGATTGAATTCCGTAAAGAATGAGAGCAAGAGGAAGAATACCGGCACAATGAGTTTTCTGCCGTATTTTAAATCTTTGTCGAGGAAGATTCTTTTAAGCATGTATGAGAATGCGAACAAAAGAAGAAGAGATGAATAGAACTGCACTTCATTGATGTTCAAAATACCGGAATAAACTTGCTCTCCAACAAGTGCCGACCCTCCGAACAGGTTCGGAAATATCAAAAGTATGAGATATTTAAAGGGTATAATGTTGTAAACCATCGAATCATCGGCTCTGAAAGAATATTGCGACAAATTCATTGTGGGGGCAGTTATGAAGAGAGATGTGAAAAAGACAAATATAAAAATCATCAAAGGGGTCACAAGAGAATTCCTGTCAGACTTTTTGTTAAATGCAAGAAAGAGAGATAGCAGAAAGACAAGATAAAATACCTGAGGGTGCCCAGCCGCCATAAGAAGAATTCCGCAAAAAACGCTTGAAATGAATCTCTTCTTTGTTCTATCTTTCAAAAAAGAAATATAAAAGAAAAGAAAAAGCGGGGCGACTGCGATGGAGCATAAAAGAGTATAGTGAGGAATGTGAGAAACGAAGAATCCGCTGAAAAGCATTGCTGTGAGAAGGGCACTGCTATATTTGTTTTCAGGGTAAAGAAGTCTCAATAGAAGTATGAGACCTGCCGCATATATGAGAGAGTTTAGAAATATCGCCAGTTGAACCATGAAGAGAAAGTCAAAAGGCAGAGCAAATATCCAATTGACGGGATAAAAGATTCCCGACTGTATGTCTTTATAAATGGGAAAACCGAGGCCCATTCCCGCTTCATGAAGAGGAAACGATAGGCTCCTTATTGACTCCCCTATAAGAAAGAGCTTCGGCATGTATTCGTCGGCAAGATCTCCGTCAAGTATCACTCTCTCAAACAGCATGGGTGAAAAGAAAATCAGAAGCAACGCAAAAGAAAGAAACAGTTTTTTAATCATTTTACTTGTTTTGGAAGAGAGGGTACTTGTTCATTTTGAACATTGAAGATATTATAACATAAGGAAACTGTTCGCTCTTTGTGTTGAAGTTCGTGACAGACCAGTTATATGATTCTCTCCTGTCTGCAATGCCGTTTTCAAGAGCGGTTATCCTCTCCTGCAGGCGCAGAAACTGTTTATCCGCCTTCAAATTGGGATACTTCTCGGCGAGGGCAAAGACAGATTTCAGCTGGGTTGAGACATTTTTGGAATAATCCGCTTTCCCCTGCACATCAAGATTTTCGCTGTATCCGCTTCTTATTCTCGTCACATTTTCAAGCACCTCTTTTTCAAATTTTGCATAGTGTTTTACAACTTCCACCAGATTGGGAATCTCGTCATTCCTCTGCTTCAACAGCACATTTATGTTTGAGAGAGCCTGAAATATTCTGTTTTTGAGAAATATAAGGGTGTTGTAAAATATGAAAAAAAACACAAAAATGATTAGAATCAAGACAAGCAATATAAAGAGAATAACCATTTCACCTCCATATAAGAATGATTCCGATTATAAGCCCCGCTATCCCGAGAATTCCCGAAGCCGCAAGGAACATGTCAAACCTCTTCAACATGGAAGCTTTGCTCATATCCGAAACAAAGAGTATGTTGTCATCTTTTGTATACTGCATTGAGAGAAGTTCATGCTCCTTCTTCTTTGTCTCTCTATCGTCAAATTCAAGCTCCATTGTCTGCTTTGCCTTGCTCCACTCGCTCTCGTCGATAAATTTATCTTTATCCTCGTCAAACTTCTCCATGAATTCCCTGTCCGCCTTTTTATTTTTTATGAAACTGTCAAGCTCTTTTCCCCTGTCAGAATAGACCGCGCTGCCGATTACAAAGACCTCTGCTGAAACAGGCAGAACTTCCTCTACGAATTTCACCTTGTCGGAATCATCCATGCAGAAGAACTGAAAGTGAGTTCCGTGGTATGTGTTGGATGAATGAAGATTGATTGAAGCATTCTGAGTCTTCACTTCCATAATGTCGCCATTACAATCCAAATAGAATGAAGCAGGCACATATTCTCCGACCTCAACAAGTTTCCAATCCTCCTTGCCTTCCTTTACCTTCTCTTTCCTGTATTTGCTGTATCTGAAGTAAACCGCTTTTATGCCTGAAATGGGGGAGGGTATGGCGTTTCTGTCAATCACCGCTCCTCTGACCTCATTTAACCCGACGCTCATTGATTTCACTTTTGAGAAAGAGACGGATTCAAAAAATAACTTCATTTTGAAAATTCTGAAGAAGTGAAATCCATAATACGCAGATGCAATAAACGAAAATACCATTAAAAGAACCGATGCCTGAGTGCGGAAAAAAACCGCTCCTATGAATACAGCCGGTATCAAAGGAAGCATAGCAGTCTGCATAAGATTCAGGTTTTTGACCGGTCTTGTCTTTCTTGACAGCTCTCCCGGGTGGTAAATATCAAATTTGAAATCATAATACAAACTCTTGTCGCTCTCTTTGTAATCAGGATTGAAGAAATCTTCAGAATACTTTGCATCATACATTCCGCCTTCAAACATAAATGACGCTATTGCTGTGTAAACAAGCAGAGAGGGCGAGATTTCGGGAGTATAGTTGACTGAATATATATAATCTTCCTTAAACTTCTTGCTTCTGTTTTTGAATTCCATAAGCACCTTGTTAAGATTTTCCGTCTTGGAGTACTTTGAGGGCTCTTTTATTTTCATATAGTTGACTGTGGCGTTGTCAAGCTCGATGATTCTTTTCTCCTTTCCCGCATAGATATAAATCAGGACAGTGTCTGTGAGGCATAGTTTTTTGAGGGTATCCGCAGTTGAGGATTTCATGTCTATTCCGCCTACAACAAGAATCTCATTCTCCTTGTCTATGTACACATCTCTTCCCTTGGAGTCCAAGAAGCGGAACCTGTCCGAATACTCCTCTATAACAGCAGTTTTGAATGCATTTCCTGCAATCTCTTTTGTTTTGAATTTATCAATAAGAATTGTCCCGACATTCAGTTTTTCAAGTTCACGCCTGATATTCTCGGCTTCTTTCAGCTCACTCTCATCAAAGGAGAGTATCTTTGAAAACCCTCTTCCTATGAATTTTTGCTGGACATAGATGATGTCTTTACCCATTGCGGAGCTTACCAGTTTAAGCATGTTCTTGTTTGATTTGGCGAGTGTGTCCGCAATTGTATTTGCGTAAATATAGTATCTCATAGCATAATATTATACATATTTTTGAAAATTATTAAATAGCTTTTAACCTCTGTTGACATTTTTCTTTTAAATGTATAATTATGGTATGGAAAAAATAGAGATTGAAAGGCGGTTTCTGCTAAAATCTATTCCAGACACTTCAGGCATGGATAGACATAAAATAGTACAGATTTATTCTGAATATTTATATGAGGACGGCTTTATGATTTTAAACTCCGGCGGTTTCATTTTTCCGCTCAAGAAACCTTTTCTGTCAAGGTCAACCGTCAGATTGAGGGCAATTGACAATACTATCATTGAGCTGAACATCAAATCTCCTTCAGGAGGATATAAGCTGGAGTTTGAAGAGAGGATCCCATTCTCACTGAATCTGATGAATTTTATTTTAAACGACGCAAATAGAGTCGAGAAAGAGAGATTCTCGATGAAACTTCACAACTACGATATTTTTCATGATATTTTCAGAGGAAGGTATGAGGGGTTGGTTGTCAAAGAGATTGAATTTCACTCTGGGAAAGATGCTCAAGAATATCTTCCGGAGAGAGACTGCTTGGAAATTTTCGATGAACATAGGTTGTCAAATAAAGACCTGTACTTTTCTTCAGAGAGGGAAATTTTCAATAAAATCAAAAATCTCTTTCGTCAATAGTGGGTAGCCTGGGGACGGTGCTTGTAAATTTGTAAATTTTTCATTTTTTGCTGTTCTTATATATTCGCCCCAGGGATGACATTTGAAGATTTGTAAAAAATTCCATCCCCGATATTTCTTTATATGTT
>JBFXGO010000041.1:0-19067 GCA_050239825.1 bacterium | reverse complement strand
GGACAAAGGAAGAACATTGGAGCCACAAATGCATTTTTGGAGGGGGGATTCAGAGTGGGAGCTCTAACTGCAGTATTTGACATTCTAAAAGGCTTGATACCGGTTGTCATTGCAAGACATGTTTTGGGGAGTCTGACCTTGAGTAATGAAATAACCGTCATAATCTGCGGACTCTTTGCGGTTTTAGGGCATATTTTCCCGGTATTCATAGGATTCAAAGGGGGCACGGGGCTTTCGACTTCACTTGGAGCACTTATGGGTATTATTCCTGATATAATATTTATATTCATCGCAATAACAATTCTTCTGGCAATAATAACAAAGAGACCTGCTCTGATGGCTCTTTTGATGATGACGGCAATGCCTTTTTATGCCTATTTCATAGGGAAATCTTATGCAATAATAACAATGGCCGCGTTTATGTCGATAGTCTATTTCTCTGTCTCCATGACGCATATAGGTTCTATTATGAAGGGAGGCGAATACGAGGAGTTCAGCTCTAAACTCGGCAGACTCAGAATCAGAAAATAATCCCCTGATAATAAATGGATTTAATGACATTCGGGCCTATATTTCCCTCTCTTGACTTTATTTGCTTAATTATTATAATATTATGGACATTTAGTGAAAAAAATAACGAGCATACGCTCGTAGATGTACATGATTGAGATTAGCTGAAGCTCGGGTTTGTTTCCCCGAAATAAAAAGCATCTGCAATCAAATTTATTATATATGGAGTAATGATGAATTTGTCTGAATTGAAGAACCTTCTAAACTGTCCGTTCTGCAATCTGCAGGCTGGGGCCAAAGAAGTAAAGTCTATATGCGCATCAGACCTTATGAGTGAAGTTCTGCTTCTTGCAGATAGGGAGTCGGTCATAGTGACGAACCTTGTAAATCTTCAGGCTATCAGAACCGCTGAAATGGTTGAATCGTCGTGCATAGTTTTTGTCAGGGGAAAGACTCCTACAAAAGAGATGGTCACACTGGCTGAAAAGAATGGAATAGCGCTTCTTGTAACGGAATTTGATATGTTTGAAACCTGCGGAATCCTCTATGGAAAGGGATTAAAGCACAAAAAGGTGGCGCATGACAACCATTGAGCTTGATTTTGACATTAAGCACAATGATTTTGACAGGGCAGGCTCTGCATCAAGCGCCCTCAAGAATACTCTTAAGCAGATAGGGTATCCTCCCGATATCATAAAAAGGATAGTCGTTTCAAGTTATGAAGCTGAGATGAATGTGGTGGTTCATGCATCTGACGGACATCTGCGGGCAGTAATAACTCCGAATGAGGTAAGGGTTGTTGTTAAGGATAATGGACCGGGCATTGAAAATGTCGAGATGGCAATGAAAGAGGGATATTCAACTGCTCCGGAGAGAATTCGCGAACTTGGATTCGGAGCGGGCATGGGGCTTCCCAATATAAAAAAGAATACTGATGTGCTGAATGTCGAGAGTGTTGTGCCTACAGGAACAACAGTGGATTTCATTGTCAGGAGAGATAATGGAAAGAATGATTAAATATTTTCATTCTGTCCGTTTGAAAGAGGATGACTGCAAGGGATGCACCCATTGCATGAGAAGGTGTCCTACGGAGGCAATAAGAATCAGAAACGGAAAAGCGTCCATAATTGAGGAGAGGTGCATTGACTGCGGAGAATGTATAAGAACTTGTCCAAATCATGCTAAATATGCGGTCTCCGATACACTGAAAATGCTGGAAAACTTCAAGCACAGGATAGCGATACCGGCTCCCTCTATTGTGGGGCAGTTCCCGGAGAGGCTTGAGATAGCCGGGATTCTCGGTGGCATGATAGAGTGCGGTTTTGATGAGGTTCTGGAAGTTGCATACGGAGCCGAGATTGTCTCTGATTATATTGCAAAATACATAGAAGAACACAGGGATATCAGACCATTTATTTCATCAGCCTGTCCTTCGGTGGTGAGGCTTATTCAGGTGCGTTTTCCCTCTCTTATATCCAACATTATCCCGCTCGTGACCCCAATGGATGTCACTGCAATAATGGCGAAGAGAAGAGCCGCAAAAAGACTCAATATCAGCGAAAAAGAGATAGGCGTTTTTTTCATAACTCCCTGTCCGGCGAAAGTGACATCAGTGAAGGACCCGGAGGGAGACGAGGTCTCTCCTGTGGACGGAACAATATCCATTGCCGAAATCTATGAACATCTGATAAATCATATTGACAAAATAGTGAAGAGGCGCGACCTTGTAAAGGCAGGACCGAGAGGGATTCTCTGGGGCAAAGAGGGCGGAGAGAATGATTCCATAAAGGGCAAAGTTAGAAAACTCTCTGTCGACGGAATACATAATGTCATAAAGGTTCTTGAAAAGGTTGAAGATGATGATGTCACTCAGTTTGATTACATAGAAGCTCAGGCATGTCCCGGCGGCTGTGTGGGCGGAATTTTCAATGTTGAGAATAGTTTTGTGGCAAAGGAGAGAATTGAAAACATAGCAAAGACAATGAAGGAGATTGAAGCAGGCAGAGAAGAGTCTTTGGATTTGAAAGAGAGAGAGTTTCTGCTGAAAGAGAAACTGCTCCCCCGTCCCATTGTGCTTGATCCGGACATAAATGCGGCGCTAAACAAGATGGAAAAGATAAAAGAGATAGAGCAGAAGCTTCCCGGGCTCGACTGCGGAGCATGCGGATGCCCTACCTGCATGGCATTTGCCGAAGATATAGTTCAGGGCAAGGCGAAGCTTGATGAATGCATAGTGATAATGAAAGAAGAACTGAAAAAACTTGAAAAGGGGGAAAAATGAGAGTTTCCCAGATGAAAGATAAATTTGGCCTTGAATATACCGTGCAGGGAGACAATGAAGTTGTCAACGGATATGCGTCAGACCTTCTCTCTGTTGTAATGGGAAGGGTGAAGCCGCAGTCTGTGTGGCTAACCGTTCAGACACATAAGAATATCGTCGCAGTGGCGAAGATGGCTGATATATCAGCCATAATTATTTGCGACGGGTTCACCGCGGATGATGATACTGTCGAGGCCGCAGTTAGAGAGAATATTCCTATTTTAAAAACAGAGAAAGGAACCTTTGAAATTGCAGGAATGCTGTACGAATCAGGCATTAAATAATGAAACACAGGCTAGACCTTCACATTCACACATGTCTGTCGCCGTGCGGCGATTGGTCAATGTCCTCAGCCGCTATTGCAAAGATGGCAAAACATATGCATCTTGATATTATAGCAGTCACAGACCATAATGCTATTGCCAACATTCCTGCAGTGGTTGAAGCATGTCACATAATGGGCATTGAGGTGATAAGCGGCATAGAGATTCAGACAAGAGAAGAGGTTCATATTCTCGGATACTTTAAGGATTTCCAGCAAATATCTGAATTTTATGCGGAGTTTGAGAAGACCCTTCCATTTATAAAATGCGATACTGAAAGCATGGGGTCTCAGATAGTCATTGATAAAAATGATGAAGTTGTCAGAGAAGAGGAGAGGTTCCTGGGTGTATCAAGCACCCTTAGCCTTGACGGCGCGGTTGAGTTGATACACAGATTCAAAGGTCTTGCGCTTGCCTCCCATGTTGACAGGAAGGCATTCTCTGTTGTTTCTCAGCTGGGATTTCTTCCCGAGGAAACCTTATTTGACGGAATAGAGGTCTATTCATCATTAAAGCCGTATTCGGACAAATATCCGGTTATCTGCTCATCTGATGCGCATTATGTAGATGAAATTGGAAGAAGATACTCCTCATTTTCAATGGATAAGTGCCATGAAGGTGCGGGGTTTGAAATATTCAAGGAAGCATTGGAAAAAAGATTAATTGAATGCCACAAAGGAGGCTTTTAATGAACGACAAGAGAAGCAGGGAAGAAAATCTGAAACTGCTTTCTGAAGAGGTGAAGAAGCATAAAAAAGGACAGGATGACCTTATAGAGGTTCTTCACAGGACTCAGGAGCTCTTCGGATATATTCCTCAGGAGGCAATAAGCCTGATTTCAAAGGAGCTTGAGGTTTACAGAAGCGTGATATACGGAGTGATAACATTCTACCACTTTTTTACGCTTCAACCGCCCAGCAAACACACTATCAAACTTTGTTTAGGCACGGCATGCTACGTCAAGGGAGCTGACAGAATACTCAGCGCATTGAAAAAAGAGCTCAAAGTGGAGATTGAACAGACCACTGAAGACGGTCTTTTCAAAATACAGGGTGCAAGATGTCTTGGAGCGTGCGGACTTGCGCCGGTGATGATGATTGATGAAGATGTTTATGGAAAGCTCACAGAGGAAAAGGTGAGAGAAATAATAAACGAATATAAAGAAAAAGAGGCGGGCGAAAAGGTAAATGCGTGATATGTCTCTGCACATACTTGATATTGCGGAAAACAGCGTGAGAGCTGAAGCAACAAAGGTGGAGATCCTCATTGATGAGGGAAATATTTCCTCTTTTATGATACGGGACAATGGCAGGGGTATGGATGAAGAGACGATAAAAAATGCTCTCAATCCTTTTTATACAACCAAGACGGAGAGAAAGAAGAAGATAGGTCTCGGGCTTCCTCTGCTGAAACAGAATGTCGAGCTGTGCGACGGAAAATTCAAGATAGAATCAAAACCCGGAGAGGGAACTACAGTAAGATGGACGGTGAACACGAGCCATGTAGATGCGCTCCCTTTGGGCGATATTGCAGAGACTGTGTGGATACTCATGACAATGTACGATACATGCGATTTCATTTTCTCTCACAGAGCAAAAGGGAAAGAAACGGTGATTGACAGTTCGGAAATCAAAGATGCAGTCGGAAGCGATAACCTGAACAAGCCGGAATTATCAATGATAGTAAGAGATTATATAAGAGAACAAGAAAATATAATAAAAAATCAGGAGGCATTATGAAACTCGAAGATCTCAAAAAGATCAGGGAAAAGATGGAAAAATCAGCAAACTTGAGAGAGGGTAAGGGAAGAATAAAGGCGGTTGTGGGAATGGGAACATGCGGAATAGCCGCTGGAGCAAGAGATGTTCTGTCCGCTCTCATGGATGAGATAAGCAAAAGAAATCTCACAGACATTGTGGTGACACAGTCCGGATGCAGAGGCCTCTGCGATGTGGAGCCGATAATAGATGTCTATGAAGACGGAAAACAGATGGTTACATACGGCAACCTTACTCCGGAAAAGACCAGAAGAATAGTCGCAGAGCATTTTGTAAACGGAAGCACGGTTACTGAATTGGTAATATCAGCAAAGTAATGGAGGCATAATGACAAAAGTCTACAGTGTACTGCTCTGCTCGGGAGCCTCCTGCATTTCAAGCGGCGGTTACTCTTTTAGAGACAAGCTGATTGAAGAGCTTAAGAAGAAAAATCTTCAGGATACTGTCAAGATAGTTGAGACAGGCTGTGTAGGAATATGCGAGCTTGGTCCTGTCGCGATTGTATATCCCGATGGAGTCTTCTATAAAAAACTGAAACCGGAGGATGCCGCGGAGATTGTCTCCGAGCATTTTGAAAAAGGAAGAACGGTTTCGAGGCTCATGTACAAAGATTCTCAGGCTGATAAACTGATAGAGAAGGCGGCAGAGATGCCTTTCTTTTCAAAGCAGTTGAAGATTGTGCTCAGGAATACCGGAGTGATAGACCCGGAATCTCTTGAAGAGTACATAGGAAAGGACGGTTATTCGGCTCTTTCAAAGGTTCTGACAGAAATGAAACCGGAGGATGTCGTAAAGGAGATTAAAGATTCAGGCCTGCGCGGACGAGGCGGAGCCGGTTTCCCGACGGGACTCAAGTGGGAGTTTGTAAAAAACGCCAAATCAGATAAAAAATTCGTCATATGCAATGCTGACGAGGGAGACCCTGGCGCCTTTATGGACAGGTCTGTGCTTGAAGGGGACCCGTTCTCAATAATAGAAGCAATGACGATTGCAGGTTATGCTGTCGGATCCGATAAAGGGTATGTATATGTTAGAGCAGAATATCCGCTGGCAATAAAGCGTTTGAAAAAAGCAATTGATATGGCATATAAAGAGAATCTTCTCGGAAAGAATATCTTTGATAAAAATTTCAGTTTTGACCTTGAAATAAGAGTCGGAGCCGGAGCATTCGTGTGCGGAGAAGAGACAGCGCTTATGCACTCGGTTGAGGGAAAACGCGGAACACCCTCTACGAAGCCCCCTTTCCCGGCGGATAAAGGGCTTTGGGATAAACCGACTCTCATAAATAATGTAGAGACATATGCAAACATCTGCCAGATAATTCTGAAAGGCAGCAAATGGTTCTCGTCAATTGGAACAGAGAAGAGCAAGGGAACAAAAGTCTTTGCGCTGGCCGGAGAAATAAACAACACCGGACTTGTGGAAGTTCCCATGGGGACAACACTCCGCGAAATCATCTATGAAATAGGCGGAGGAATGCCTGAAGGAAAATTTTTCAAAGCCGCACAGATGGGCGGCCCTTCCGGAGGATGCATACCTGCAGATTACATAGACACGCCTCTTGATTATGAGAGTGTGAAGAAGCTTGGAACAATAATCGGCTCAGGCGGTCTTATTGTCATGAGTCAGGACACCTGCATGGTAGATCTTGCAAAGTATTTTCTTGATTTCACCCAGGATGAATCATGCGGAAAGTGCCCCTCATGCAGAATAGGCACCAAAAAGATGCTTGAAATACTTGAAAGAATTTCAAAGGGAAAAGCCGATGAGAGCGAAATAGACCTTCTGATTAATCTTGGAGAGCAGATATGCAAAACAGCTCTTTGCGGTCTGGGACAAACAGCTCCCAATCCAGTGCTCTCCACCCTCAGATATTTCAAAGAAGAGTACTATGAGCATATAAGAGAAAAGAAGTGCAGAGCAAATGTCTGCTTCAGAAAGAAAAAGTAGAAAATAAAATATAATACGGAGGTTTTATGGCAAGAGAGCAGATACTTAAAAAGTACCAGCCGACGCGGGAAAATCTTCTTTACATCCTGCATGACATACAGGATGCGAATGAAGGCAAGTACCTGACAGAAGAGGACCTCAAAGCAGTTTCAAAGCATTTGAACATGAGCAGGTCCGAAGTGATGGGTGTTGTAACCTTCTATACCATGTTCTCCGTCAAAGAGCGTGGCCGTCATGTTGTGCGCGTGTGCGTTTCGCCTCCGTGCCAGATGATGGGAAGCGATACGATAATGGGTTATCTGAAAAAAGCTCTTGGAGTGAAGGACGGTCAGACCACTGAAGACAAGATGTTCACACTTGAGAGCGCCGCATGCCTCGGAGTCTGCGCTGTGGCTCCGGCAATGATGATAGACGAAGAAGTCTACGGAAATCTGACGCCTGAGAAGATTGACGAAATAATTAAAAAATACAGGGAGAATAACAATGGCTAAGATATACAGAACACATATTCTTGTCTCCATTGACCCTGAGACTCTGCTTTCAGGCGCAAAGGGGATCTTTGAAAAATTCAAGAAAGAGGTTGACAACGCAAAACTTTCAAATGAAGTGATGGTTGCTGAGACAGGAAATCTGGGTATTTCAAATAAAGGCGTGGTCGTCATTGTCTATCCCGAGGGAGTCATATATGTCAATGTGAAGGCTGACGATGTGACAAAAATAATGAGTGAACACATAATAAAGGGAAGAATTGTAAAAGACCTTGTCTTCTCCGGAGAGAGAGTTTCCGGAGCCTCTGTACAGATGGAATTGCCGAAACAAAATAGAGTTGTGCTTAAAGGTTCGGGTGAGATTGATCCCGAATCAATAGAAGAGTACATAGGTATAGGCGGATACGAAGGACTGGGCAAGGCTTTGTTTGAAATGAAGCCGCAGGATGTCGTTGATGCAGTAAAGAAATCCGGACTGAGAGGGCGCGGAGGCGCAGGATTTCCCACAGGACTCAAATGGTCATTCACGGCGCCGCTTGCCGGAGAGAAATATATAATATGCAATGCCGACGAAGGAGAGCCGGGAACATTCAAGGACAGACTCATTATGGAAGGAGTTCCATTCAGACTTATTGAGGGAATGACAATTGCGGGTTATGCTATAGGCGCTTCAAAGGGATTCATATACATAAGAGGAGAATATGCTCTCTCAATAGAGAAGGTGAACAAAGCAATAGAGACAGCGAAAAAGAACAACCTTCTCGGGAAAAACATACTCGAGAGTTCATTCTCATTTGACATTGAAGTGAGAAAGGGAGCCGGAGCTTATGTATGCGGAGAGGAGACCTCTCTGATAGAGTCGATGGAAGGAAAACGCGGCAATCCGAGAAATAAGCCTCCTTTCCCGGGAGTAAAGGGTTTCAGGATGAATCCCTCTGTTGTCAACAATGTGGAGACACTTGCAAATGTGCCTGCAATAATGGTCAATGGAGCGGATTGGTACAAGAAACTCGGCACTGAAAAATGCCCCGGAACAAAGGTATTCACTTTGATGGGAGATATTCTCTATCCCGGTCTCATAGAAGTTGAAATGGGAACAACTCTTAAAGATGTAGTGTATAAATTCGGCGGCGGAATAAAAGAAGGAAAGAAATTCAAAGCGGCTCTCATAGGCGGAGCGGCTGGAGCATTCATTTCCGAGAAGGGTCTTGATGTGAAGATGGACTTTGACTCTCTTGGAGAGTGGGCGGCAGTACTGGGTTCAGGAGCAGTGCTTGTGATGTCGGAGGACAGGGACCCCGTAGAGACACTCAATTCCATTCTTGAATTCTTCAAACATGAATCTTGCGGAAAGTGTTCGCCTTGCAGGATAGGAACAAAGCGGCTTGAACTGATTTCAAAGGATATTATGAAGGGAAGAGCCACAGAGGCTGACTGGGAGACAATGAAAGATCTCTCGTTAACTATGAAGCTCACATCCTTCTGTCCTCTGGGGCAGTCGCCGTATATTCCAATAAGCAGTTTCAGCAAGTATCTTGAAGAAGACATGAAAAAAAATATTAATAAATAAGGAGAAGACCAATGATAAAGGAATTGACACTTTATATTGACGGGATAGAAGTAAAGGTGCCTGAAGGGGTGACCATACTTGATGCGGCCAAAAAAGTCAATGTCGAGATTCCCACTCTCTGCTACTACAAAGATTTGACTCCGACGGGAAATTGCGGAATCTGCGTTGTTGAAGTTGAAGGCGTAGGCACATTGAAAAGGTCTTGCTGCACTCCCGCGGCAGATAAAATGAAAGTGCGCACAAATACAAAACAGGTTCTTGATGCAAGAAAGACGGTCATGGAGCTTATTCTTTCAAATCATCCGAACGATTGCCTTCAGTGCTACAGAAATCAAAACTGCGAACTGCAGACAATGGCTGAACAGCTTGGAGTTACAGAGCTTCCGTTCAAGAGATTTGACAGGGATATGCCTATTGATGATAAAGGAGTTATAATACGCGACCCCAACAAGTGCATACTCTGCGGAAGGTGCATACAGGCATGCCAGAACATTCAGACAGTTTATGCGATTGACTTTATAAACAGGGGTTATGATACAAAGATGTCGACATTCATGGATATGCCTCTCAATGATTCTACATGCACAAACTGCGGACAGTGCGTCGCAGTCTGTCCGGTCGGAGCTCTCTATGAAAAGAGTTCAATAAATGAAGTGTGGGCGGCGATAAATGACCCGACAAAGCATGTTGTAGTTCAGGAAGCCCCTGCAGTCAGAGTTGCAATAGGAGAAGATTTCGGCATGACAGAGGGAACTGTCTCATCCGGAAGGATGCACACAGCTTTAAGAAGGATGGGATTTGACAGGGTCTTTGACACAAACTTCTCCGCAGACCTTACCATCATGGAAGAGGGAACAGAGGTTGTGGGAAAGATAGCAAAAGCGCTCTCTACGGGCGAAGTAGGAAAGAACCTGCCGGTTATTACATCTTGTTCTCCCGGATGGATAAAATTCATGGAGACATTCTTCCCCAATCTGAGAGAGCATATCTCAACAGCTAAATCTCCCCAGCAGATGTTCGGCGCTCTCGCCAAGACATACTATGCTGAAACAGAAAAGATTGATCCGAAGAATATAGTATCGGTATCAATAATGCCGTGCACTGCAAAGAAATTTGAAGCGGCTCGTCCGGAGATGAATTCAAGCGGTTATCAGGATGTTGATTATGTTCTTACAACTAGAGAATTCGCAAAGATGATCCGTCAGTCCGGAATCGACTTTAAGAATCTTCCTGAAGAAGAGGCCGATGAACTCATGGGATTCTACACGGGAGCGGCAACAATTTTCGGAGCAACAGGCGGAGTTATGGAAGCGGCGCTCAGAACAGCATGGTTCGTTCTATCCGGAAAAGAGATGGAAAACTATGACATAAAGCTTGTGAGAGGAATGGACGGAATTAAGGAGGGTGTCGTTGAAGTGCCCTTAAGCGAAGCAAATGCAAAGGCTCTCGGAATGAAGGTTCTTCCTGCTAAAGTGGCAGTTGCCCACGGACTCTCAAATGCAAGAAAGCTTCTGACGAAAGTTGCGGAACAGCTTAAGGAGAAAGGACAGTCAGAGTACCACTTCATAGAGATAATGGCTTGCCCCGGCGGCTGCGTCGGCGGCGGCGGACAGCCTTATGCGTGCGAATATGCGGCAAGAGCAAGAAGGGCGGAAGGACTCTATAAGGAAGACAAAGAAATGCTCAAGGTGCGCGCTTCACACAATAATCCGATGGTGCAGAAAATTTACAAGGATTATCTCGGCGAGCCGAATTCACACAAGGCGCACAAACTTCTTCATACAAAGTATGTTGACAGATCAGACCTTGTCTGATTAAAAAAACATAAGCAGATAAAGGGCGGGCTTAAACCCGCCCTTTTTTATGCTTTGAGTTTGCTGGCTGCATGCTGGCGTAGCGTCGGCTCACACACGAGTCTTAAAAAACAAAATCCTACTCAACCGTGTCACCCTGAACTATTCAGTAGCTATGACTCAGCCGTGTCACCCTGAACGCCTCTATGGTTATGACTATAGTGAAGGGTCTATCATTTTATTGTTTGTTTGTTGATTATTGAAGATTGATTGGTGGCTGCTGGCGGGCATAGCGCTCATTCGCACATCAGCCTTAGGCAGCTATATCATGATGGAGTAGAGTTGGAGTGCTGAAAACAGCAGTCATGTTATGGGGACAGTACAAGTACATGTCCCCACACATGATGGGCTGCCCCGGCTGACATCCTCATGAGCTTGCAGCTTACACTTTCAATAAGATAATTAATTGAATGAATCTTCACAAAGCATTGGCTTGGGAGGAATGTGCGCGAGCGCACATGATATACAACTCGGGTTGCACCAGAACTTTGTGAAGATTACTGAAAAGAATAAATATTACTCAACTCCCCGTATTGTATTTGAACTCGCAACCCGTAACTCTCAACTCGTAACTGAATTATACCATAGAAGACTGATTTGCTGGCAGCAGGGAGCGTAGCGTCGGCTCGCACATTTTCCTGTTTTGTTACGAATATAAGACCAGTCGGGTATTGACTTTTATCTGATATCTTCTTATATTTAATTCATGAAAAAAATAATTATTTCATTGTTATTATCGGCATTCTTTCTTATCTCATTCCCTCGAGAGATTGTCAAGGTAGAGTTTGATGAATTTATCCGTATAAGAGAGAGCATCATAGACCTTGATATTATAGGATATAGGAAGGGTGAGTGGGTGGAGCTCAATTTAAGTGAAACTCAGACAGAAAAAATCAAAAGCATGGGAATTGAAATGACATCTTCGCCGAAGGCAGATTCTAAGGGAGAATATCTTGCCTTGAGCGAATACTACGAAATTCTTGACTCTCTCTCTGCGAAGTATGATTCTATATGCTCCCTTGAGACTCTCGGTTTCACTTATGAAGGCAATCCTCTTGTTATTCTGAAGATAAACGGAGTGAATTCCGATTCGTATCAGGGGCAGAATGCATTCCTTCTGATGGCTGAGCATCATGCGCGCGAATGGCAGACCATTCCTTTGGCAATCTTCTTTGCGGAATCCATTATGGCATCATACGAGACGGACACTATCGTTAAGAGAATGATAGATGAAAACTTCATAGTTGTTTATCCGATTGTTAATCCCGACGGATACTACTATTCGCATGATGATCCTTTGGGAGACAATTACTGGAGAAAAAACCGCACATACAGGGCAGGCAACTATGGAGTTGACCTCAACAGAAACTATGACGGAGGATGCAACAGAAACTTGATGTCTGATTGGGGCTACCCTTCCGGAATCTCTCTCAATCCTTCCGACCTTTACCTTTATGCGGGACCCTATCCGGCGAGCGAAGCAGAGACACGGAGCGTCAAAAAACTTATTGAAAATTATGATTTCAGCATTTCGATATCTCTCCACTCTTATGCGCAGGCTCTTATCTACCCGTGGAGTTCAATTTATTCGGCAACTTTCGATGATTCTCTTATAATATCTGCGGCAGAAAAAATAGCCGGCGGCATGAGGATGAATGACGGAATTACAACTTATGATTATTACCGTTCAGTTGAAATGTATCCGACAACAGGTGACTGCGATGACTGGATATACGGATGGACTAAGAGAGTAAAGGGAAAAACCACCATTCCGTACACTCTTGAAGTGGATATTTCATTCCAGCCTGCCGCATCAACCCTTGATTCACTATATAGGAGGGTTTATCCCGGGCTTCTGAAAGCCGCCATCCTCTGCGATTCTGTAAGAGGAAAAGCAAAAGAGATGCCATTAAAACCCGAACTTGAAATAAGCGGGGATGACTCGCTATTTTGGTCAGGATTGAATACGGCCAATGCGGATTATTTTACAATTTACATTGAAGATGAATTGAAGAATGTAACAGACTTTTACAATGACACTTCAAAATATGAAATGACCTATGCATCTGTAGATTCAACCGAATACTATTCATCTTTTGCTTCACTCCATCCGTGGAATGTGAACACTTCGGCATCAATAATAAAACTGAAAGAGAAGGTGCGAGTTCGCGACGGGGATTCCCTTGTCTTTTATATGAAGTATGATCTCAGCGCAGGAAATGACTATCTCTTTCCCGAAATTTCCGAAGATGATAATCTTTATCTGCCGATAGACACTTTAAAGAGTTATACAGGCGCGGATTCCGAATGGAAGAGGTATGCAATAGACCTTGGTAAATGGGTTAATAAAGATGTTTTTATAAGATTCAGAACTCTTTTCTCCGGATATCCATCTTCATTTGGAGTATATATAGACAATGTTTATCCTGTGACGGATTCCGCTTTCAGAGAAGAGTATGCATCCGAAGTGGCAGATACATTCATCGAGCTGACATTTGACCCGTATGCCTCCAATAACTATCTTACGGTTCTTCCCCACTCTTCTGTATATGGAAATACAGTGCTTTCTGACAGGTGCGGAGTGGGTATTTCCGAAGCATATCCTTCCATAAAGGATACTTCAATGCTTGATGATATGACTATCTCATACAATTCACAAACAAGAGAGCTGAACCTTAAAGTCTATTCAAATGCTGAGCAGCAGATAAGTATAAAGATCATAAGGTGCGACGGCGCAGTGCTGTTAAACAAAACAGTCACAACACAGAGGGATGCATCCGTGGATGTCTCTTTTTTGAAGAGCGGAAAATATTTTGTTAAGGCAGAGGGGAAGAAAATAGTAAAAAAGGGTTTCATTCTCCTGAAGTAACATGACAGAGGAGAGGGTGACTGTCATAGGAGGCGGTTTTGCAGGTAGCGAAGCCGCAATGACGCTATCCAAATTGAATGTGAAAGTGCTTCTTATTGAAAAGAGACCCGATGAAAAGATGAAGCATTTCAATAACTCCGCTTCATTTGCCTATCCAGTGTGCTCAAATTCATTCAAATCAGTGGAGATAAAAAATGCTCATGGCCTTTTGAAAGCGGAGCTTGCAGTCATGAGAAGCGACATAATGTATCATGCCCACAAAACTAGAGTCAAAGCAGGAAAAGCTCTAGCAATAGACAGAGATGAATTTTCCTCATCCGTTACATCAGAGATAGAGAGTGACGCAAACATTGCAGTCAAAAGAAAAGAGGCTGACAGAAGCGACATAAGCAAAATGACAATAATCGCCGCAGGTCCATTTGCTTCCCAAAACATCCTTGATTATATTAAGGAAAAGGCGGGCAGAGATTTTTACCATTTTACCGATGCCGTCTCTCCAATAGTATCGCGGGACTCCGTAAACATGAATATATGCTTTACCGCTTCAAGATACAATGAAGGGAGCGACTATGTGAACTGCCCGATGACAAAGGATGAATTCAACAAATTCTATGATGAACTTTTGAATGCTGAGAGAGCTGAATTTGATGAAACAGATAGGGAGGAATTTTTCTCAGGGTGTATGCCTTTTGAGGAGATTGCCCGCTACGGAAGGAGGGCGCTTGTATTTGGAGTTATGAAACCGGTTGGATTTGATAAAAAATATTATGCAGTCGTACAGCTGAGAAATGAAAATAGGGAAGGAACGATGCTCAATCTGGTTGGATGTCAGACAAGATTGAAATGGAGAGAGCAGGATAGAATCGTAAGAATGATACCGGGGCTTGAAAAAACCGAGATACTCAGATACGGAGTGATGCACAGAAATCCCTATGTTGATTCACCTACCGTCTTAAACGAGAATCTCGAATTCAAAAACCAGAGCGGTTCTTTTCTCGCAGGGCAACTCACCGGCTCGGAAGGATATATGGAGGCTGTTCTCACGGGGCTTTATGCCGCTTTATCAGTGTATTCAAAGTTAAATAAAAAGAGCATAAGTCTTCCTCCTGAAACTACAATGTCAGGTTCGCTTCTAAGATATATCCTGAAGAGCAATAAAAAAATAAGTCCAATGAATGCAAACTTCGGGTTATTCAAAGAGTACAGCAAAAAAGATAAATTATTTTATGCCAAGAGGGCATTGAGAGATATTTACGGATGGTACAATGAGACAACACATTGATAATTTTTTAAATTACATAAGAGTGCAGAAAAATTACTCCATGTTGACACAAAAGGCGTATGCAGTTGATTTGGAGCAATTTGCAGAGTATCTTGAAAACGAGAAGGTTCCACGCATTGAAGATGTCGACAAGAGAATGGTCAGGATGTTTATTTCATACCTCTCTGAAACCGGAATGAAGAAGAGGTCAATATCAAGGAAAGTCGCCACATTGAAATCATTTTTTAAATTTCTTTCCAGGGAGCAGATTGTTAAGAAGAATCCGATGTCTTTGATAAAGACACCCTCTTTCGAGAAGAAGCTTCCGGTCTTTGTGAGTGTCGACATTATGAATCAGTTCCTCGACTCAATGAAGGGGTGCGCATTCACTGATGTGAGAGACAGACTTATATTTGAAATGCTTTATGCCACCGGAATGAGGTCGAATGAGCTTGTCTCTCTTGACATAGAGGATGTCTCTACAAGCGAGATGACAGTCAAAATCAAGCATGCAAAGGGAGGAAAGGAGAGACATGTGCCCATTAATATACCGACAAAAGATATTTTAAACAGTTATATGGCTCTTAGAAATTCAAATGATAGAGCTTTAATTGTATCAATACGCGGACACAGGCTTGACAACAGGGACATCAGAAGAATTGTAAAAAAAAGAATATCTGATTTCGCAAAAATTTCAAACATTTCACCGCACACTCTCAGGCACACATTTGCTACGCACATGCTCAACAGCGGAGCTGACATCAGAGTGGTTCAGGAGCTTTTAGGGCATTCATCAATAGGAACAACTCAGATTTACACTCACACTTCCATAGAGCGTCTTATTGAAGTTTATAGAAAATCACATAAGAGATAAGCAGACAAAAATTTAGTATGCTGGTTACTGGTACGCTGGTGAGCTGGTAAATAAAGTTAATAGTTTATGGTGCATAGTTAATAGTTAAAGAAAAGAAAGAGTAAGCTGGTAAAAAAGTTAATAGTTTATAGTGCATAGTTAATAGTTGAAAAGAGAAAACGATAAACAGGAAAGACTGGAAAAAGAAAGTTAAAGTTTTTAGTTAAAAGGATAAGATGAGATTAAGAAAGACAAGAGAATGAAACTGTGAAAAAGGAGTAATTATGAAGAATATATTCAATCATAACAAGCATACAAGCACACAAGCTAACCAGCGTACGAATTTTGTCATTCTGAAGTCCGCAGTAGTTACCTCTATCCTGAAGAATCTATCAAAGCATACCAGTCTACCAGCATACCAGCGTACTTCTATTTTTTCCCAACTCTCAACTATTAACCATAAACTATTAACTTTTTGTTTTGCTCTGCTCTTTATCTCTGTGATGCTTTTTCAGAGCGGATGCGAACTGACAAATGGCACAAAATACATAGAGAGGTCTTTAGGCAACAACAGTATCTGTTGGGAGGATAATGACCCGGAGTAATTCAGCGAGATTGACCTCAAGTAACTGATAGAGATACTATCAAAGAGCGGTTAAAAAAGCAAGGGTTCTGAGATTTTGCCCAAGCATTATATCTTATGGATTTAGCGAGAGCGAGATTGGTTTTTCTTTGAGCGAGGATGTTATCTTTTAGACCGATGAGAGTTTGTTGAGGAGAGACATAAGAGAGGGCGGAATGAGGTTAATTTAGGATAGTGTCCAATTTTTACCTCCTATAAGATTATTATAATTATTCCGCCGATAAATGCAACCGAGCCGTCTCAATATACAGGGGGTACCCCCTGTATATTGAAAAACCATCATTCATAGTGTATTATTTACACTATATGAGGACACTATCGCTAAAAAACTCGGGTCTTGACAAAAATAAATATATTTAGTAAATTTATTTTGATAAAATTATAAAAATAATAAATATTTATATAAAAGCTGGGATGAATGAGAAAAAGACATAAAAGTAGAATGAAACCGATAATATTAACAATACTGATATGCTTTGTCACGGTCAATGTGTTCCCGTATGACATAATAGGAATAATGATAGAGGATACAAAAGAGAATGCTGAATTGAGAGACGCATATCTCTTGGTAAGGAAGGGGTATGAAGAGAGCTTGGACTCATTGGGTGAATATAAAGTAATTAGGGAATCAGAGGAAGAAGAGTTTTATCTTATAGAGAGAGGCGGACTAACGGAAGAGGGAATAGATACAATGTATAAGGAGCTTAACGGGAAGGATTATAACAATATATTCATGCTGGATACCCCGGACTATTCCGGGGAGTTCAATATACAGAAGGGGAAACTTCACCGAGCTGGCAACAGGGATTTAATAGTAAATACGACAGCAACTGTACTATTAACAGCATCAACGATACTGGGACTGGCGGTAACGGATTCGAGCGGATTTGCACGGACGGATAGAAGCGAGCGTATAAATATACTTTTGCTGGGGATACCGTATGCAATATTATCAGGAATAGCAATGTTTCAGTCAATAAGGGATATAAAAGTGAAGAACAAGAGACCAGAAAGTGCCGAGAGCATATATGATGAATTTATGAAAGGATTTTCATCAAAAGAACCAATCCAAAGGAATCTTAATGCATTGGAACTTTGTTCAGTCAATGCTCTATTAGTTACTTACGCAACATGGATGAAGATGAATTATACAGATCAATATACAATGAATGGTATTTCCTATGGAGGATCGTTGGGTCAAGAATGGTTTATTTCGGTATCTTCACTTGACTATTTAGCCGGACTAACTTTTTTAAATACTATTAAACTGCATAAATTTGACGAAAAGTACTATAATGAAGGAATGCGATATGGCAGAAACAGATAGAATATTACTGTTGCTGTCAATAATTGTGATATCTTCATTAGATGTAACAGCAAGAGAATATTTTGACTATGAAATTACGAAGAGTGGTAATTTAATAACAGAGAGGATTCTAATAAGAGATATAAAGAGCGATCATCTGAAAAAGAGAATATTGAATATTCAATATGACAGTATATATATAAACGGAGAAAAAGTAAACGATTTTAACGAAATGAGAATAATAGATAATGCAATTAATGATATCACGATTTATTATCCTGATGAACAAAAAGGGAGAGAGAAGCATTTAAACAAGATAAGAAATGAGTTCATATATAAGGATAATAGTAAAAGCGATAAAAAGAACGCACTGGCTAAAGAGATTCTTCATAGTCTGTTTATCACTTCATACTTAGCGATACTTGCATCACAAAACAAATATATCTTTGCTGCTATTACATGTTTTGAGGTTTTCATGATTTGGGTGGTATATTTATGAAAAAAGTACTGATATTAGTTTTTGTATTTGTATTTATTATCAATGTATTTGCTTCACCAAACAATAAAGGTATGAGTCAAGCTTATAAAGATGGTTATGAATATTCCAAGGAGCATGGATATGAAATAGGAAAGGGAATGTTTATCAGATCTGCTTATAAAAGTGCTCTTTATCGCCTTATACCCAGTTGTTTGTGGGTGAGTTATTCATTTACGCTCCCATCTCATGGAGCAGTTGATATGATAGCCGCAACACTTATTATTCCATACAATTTTGCTATTATTATATATGATATTATAGTTTGGCGCACAGAACTTTTAATAAACCGAAAAGAAAACCTAAGACAAAATGCCTATAAGTATCTCGAAAAGGAAGGAAAGGATATAGAATATAGACAAGAATTTTTAGATGGACTCGAAAGATGTATCATAGATAACAAGTGGAGGTGATTTTGAAAAAAAGTATACTAACTGTTCTGGTTGTTTCTATATCGATAGCATTATTTTCATCTAATGGATTTTTACATGAACCAGTAGCGAATATTGTGTTTGATGGAATATTCCCATATTTCGATCAAATAATGGAACAAACGCTAGTGTGGTGTCTCTAACAGTTCTTTACATTTGAAATTTTTCTCATAATACTTTCGACAGAGGCTGTCCAGATAAAGACTTTTGGGTTTTGATTGTGGTTATCGATATACTTGTTAATTGTATCTATAAGCTCTTTGAGGTTTTTGAATGAGCCTCGGCGTATCCTTTTACAGGTGATTTCAGAGAACCATCTCTCAACGAGATTGAGCCATGAGCTTGATGTCGGAGTGAAATGAAGATGAAAGCGCGGA
>JBFXGO010000040.1:0-19674 GCA_050239825.1 bacterium | reverse complement strand
TGCAATTATCAGCATCAAGAGAAGAAACTTTTTCATATATCCTCCTGATTATTTTCATTCATTTTACACATCAATTGTTAAAAAACCGTTGTAAAAGAGAGTCAATTCAGTGAAGTATGTCATAATCGTCCTTATCAAAGACTCTGTTCATATAAAGAGAAAATCTGAAATTATCCTTTCCGTAGGATAATCCAAGTCCGCCCCTGATGTAGTTCTGTTTGAGATTCGAATTAAGGTAGGATAGATCATAGTAAAGTGTGAGATTTCTGCTTATACTTGTTGTATAAGCGGCGTTGAAAAGTGAGTAGGACTGATACGCCTTTCCGGTTGAAAGAAAACCAGTCGAAAAAGAATAGGATTGTGAATCAGGCTTGAAAAGATTTATAGAATTCAACGGATTTTTGTTTATTCCTCCCCCAAGAGGAGAATCTGCATAAATTCCTAAAATGACCAGCAGTAAAACTGCCACGAAAAATGCAACTTTTTTCATACTACTCCTTTTTTACCACCTTTTATATTATATCTTTACAAAATTAAAGTCAATAGAGAGAAATTCATTGAGAAAAGCAACGATTTGGTGTAAAATGAGATTATGAAATATTTTGTTCATGTGGCTGATGCGTCAGTGCTTCTGAATAATATCGTGAGTAAGGATTACCTGACTCACAGAATAATCGGAGGGGACATTAACGGAAAAGAATCAAAAGGAAAATTCTATTTGGCAGAATCTGATTTTGAGTCATTGAGAAGGATGCTTTTCGTCAGAGATTTTTCATATGCAAGCAAAATCGAGATGAGAATTGATTATCTTGATTTGAATAAAACGAAAATTAAAGGAAGCATCATAGACATTGGCGGCGGCGGCGCTGGGGTTATAGAAAAAAAGTTCGGTAAAAATGTAATTGCGGTGGATAAATCGTTAAGAGAGCTTGAAGAGACGAAGAACATATCATTGAAGACAGTTTCAGACGGAAGATTTCTGCCCTTCAGAAATGAATCATTTGATAATGGCACTGCTTTCTTCGCATTTATGTATATGCCTGTAAAAACAAGAATTGAAGTGATGAAAGAACTTTACAGAGTTTTGAGAAATAAGGGAAGACTTTATATTTTCGAACCGAGGATAATATGCGGAAATTACAAACCTATAACTCTTTTGACAGTGAATCTGAAAATAAAGGTAAATTCGGATGTGGTATCAACCGGCTATGGGTCAATACTTGCAAAGGGCGGACAAACAATCGCGCATTTCGTAAAAATTGCTAAAATAAGCGGATTTGCTCTTGAAAAGAGCGAAAATAAAAAGTCTTACCTCTCTCTTGTATTTAAGAAGATATAGCTTCAACTGACGACGGGGTTTCACGCTTTTTCTCAAACCTCTCAGTATTGTTTTTTTATTTTTCCGACTTAAAAGCAGGGAAATATCTATTGACAATTCACATATTAAAAGTAAAACTTACCAATCAAGTCTATAAACGGAGGTAATAATGGATAACACAAAATTATTGAACACAAAGGCAAAAAGATATTCTTTCAGGACCTCAAAGACTCAAGAGACAGCGAGTTTAATATCTCTGTTGTGAATGAATCGAGAGAGAGAATAATGAAGATGCCGGAAAAGAGCATGCTTCTTCTCTCTGACTTCACGAATACCCACTATGACATAAAGGCGGCTGATGCAGTGAAAAGATTTTCCAAGGACATAACACCCAATGTAAAAGCAAGCGCTGTTTTGGGTGTCACCGGTATAAAGAGAATTCTCTTCAACAACATTCTGCGTATGTCAGGAAGACACATTGCGCTTTTTGAAACCTATGAAGAGGCGATTGATTATCTGGTAAAGCAGTGAATCAAATTATCTTTTGATAAGCGAGACGGCAAAAAAGATTATAAGGGATGTCATCACCATCGATGGTCCTGTCGGAAAATCCAGATAAAATGAAAGAATGATTCCTGCAGTTGAAAACAATATATTCAAAATAAATGATATAAGAATGATGAGTTTTATATTATCGGTAAATCTGCGCGCTATTAGAGGCGGAACTGATATAAATGCTATCACTACGAGGACGCCTGCGGCTTTTATCAAAGAGACCACCGCAAGGGCGGTGAGAGAATAGAAGAGAAGGTCAAGAAGCTTTGTATTTATACCCTTTAGGAGGGCAAACTCCTCATCAAAGGAGAGAAGAACGAACTCTCTGAAAAAAATAAAGAAGAGAATTGCAGTCAATAGGGCTATCGAAGCCATAAGAAAAATATCTGATAGGGTTACTGCAAGGATTGAGCCGAATAGATAACCGAGAACTTCCCCTGTATATCCTTTTTTGAAATTCATCAAAATTATGCCGAGAGACATTCCAAATGCCCAGATTATAGACAGCAATGATTCTTCGCCTATCTTCAGAGATTTTTTAAACCATGCAAAGATGCCGGCTACCGCAATCGTGAAGGGAATCGCCGCATACAGTGGATTTATTCCCAGCAGAAGGCCTATTCCTAATCCTCCAAAAGCCGAATGTGAAATGGAGCCTGTGACAGAAGTCATTTTCCTCAATACAATGAAAGTTCCGATTATCGAGCTTATTATGCTTACAAGCAGGGATGCCATGAATGAGAGTTGAATGAATCTGTAATCAAACATCTTCGTTGTGGTGGTTGTGATTTATGATGTTTATACTGCCTTTGTATGTTTCATTGAGCCGTGAAAGTCCATTCTCTGCCGGACCGTCATAGTTTATTTTTTTGTTTAGGCAGATTATTCTTTCTATGTTTGTCGAAACTGCTCCAAGGTCATGTGTCACAAGAATTATAGCCATACTCTTTCTGAGTTCTTTTAGAAGTCCGTAAAATCCGGTCTGAGATTTGCTGTCGACTGAGGATGTAGGTTCGTCGAGAAGCAGAAGCTTGGGTTCTCCCACAATGGCCCTTGCCATCATAACTCTCTGCACCTCTCCTCCGGAAAGCTGTTGCAGTCTCTTCTCTCTCATGTCGTAAAGAGAGAATCTTTTAAGGTGCTCATTTGTAATTTTATAATCTTCTTTTGAATATCTTCTGAATGGGGCAGAGTATCTTCCGGAGAGAACCGCTTCGCTAACGGTTATTGGAAAATCCAAGACCCTGTCGATAAACTGAGGCACATAACCGATCTTTCTTCTGCTTTGACTAATGTTCCCTCCGAAAAATTGTATGCTTCCTGATTCAATTGCTTCAAGACCCAGTATAGCCCTAAGAAGTGTTGTCTTTCCGCTTCCGTTTGGTCCGAGTATTGAAATTATTTCATTATCCATCACCTCAAAATTCACATCTTCGAGAATTCTCTTTCCATTCAGTGTTACATTCAAATTACTGACAGATAGGGCTCTATTCATTTTTTTTCAAGGAATATCGCGAGTTTTTCGAATTCACCGGCAATATCCGGAGCCAGAGGATTGAATTTAAAAATCTTTGCGTTTGCTTCTTTTTCAAGCACTTCGGCGTACTTCATTGAACCTGTTGATGTGATGAACAGGAGCCCGAAAGAGTCGGCTTTCAAAGAATCGATTATCTCTGCCATATCCGATAGAGAGGGCTCTTTGCCCTCATCGAATATTTCAGTCTGAGAGATTGTCATCTCAGATGCAAAATAATAAAAAGCAGTATGATCTGTGAAGATTTTTTTTATATTTTTTTCTGCAAATGATTTTTTCAATCTCTGTTCTATCGAATCAACTCTTGAATTGTATATTGCGCTATTGGCAGAGTAAAAACTTCTGTTTGTTTCATCATAGGCTGAAAGAATTCCGCAAATACTGTCCGAAATCATTTTGAGATTAGACAAGGAAATCCATGCGTGCGGGTCGCTGCGCGGCGCAGTCGTGTCAAAGAGGAATACCAGATGAGAATTCTTTGCATTCTCTGTAATCCATCCAATGCTCTTTTCCTCAAACTCGATTCTAGATCCGAGTAGTATTATTACACTGCTTTTCTCAATTGCTTTCATGCTCAGCGCCTTGATTTCCGATGAATGCGCATCCTGATTTTCACCCAGGAGAGATATAGACTCTCCCTTTCCCGAAAGAATAAACTTTACTATGAATGAGATAGGCTCTATTGAAGATGTGATAATTGTTTTGGTCGATTCTCTCTCTGTGCATGCAGTGAATGCTAAAAGTAAAATTACAAAACAAGTGAATATTTTTCTCATCTTTTTTTCAACTCCTCTCTGAGTTTTCTGTAATAATCAATTCTCTTTATCATCTCTCTTTCAAATCCCCTTTCAACCGGTTTATAGTATTTTCTTTCGCTCATATTGTCAGGGAAATATTTCTCGTCAATGTAGCTTTCTTTCTTTTCAGGAGGATATGTATAATCTTTCCCATAGCCGCGCTCCTTGTCAAATTCTGTCGAGGCGTTTCTGAATTTCAAAGGAACCGGCAGGTTGGCAGTATTCCTTGCGTCTTCTACGGCATCCTGAAATGCTTTATACACAGCTGTTGATTTCGGAGAAAGGGCCAGATAAATCGCGCACTGCAAAAGTGAGAGCTCGCCTTCTGGCGGTCCAAGTCTTTCAAATGCATCATAAGCCGAAACAGCAATCACCATTGCCTGCGGGTCTGCATTCCCTATGTCCTCTGATGCAATCCGTATCATTCTTCTGGCAATGTAAAGAGGGTCCTCTCCGCCTGCTATCATTCTGGCAAAGTAATAGATAGAGGCATCCGCGTCGCTTCCGCGCACGGATTTATGGAAAGCGGAAATGAGGTTGAAGTGCTCCTCTCCATTCTTATCGTGCGGAACAAACTTTCTATTTATTATTTTTTTAAAATCCTCTAAGGAGTTTATATTCTCCGCGGCATCCTTTATTGTGCTGACAATGCTTAGAGCCTGTCTGGCGTCGTAATTTGAAAAATCAACCACAAAATCTATCAAAGATTTGTTTTTTAACTTGACATTGAGTTTCATAAAACCGTTGATGATGACTTTTTCCATCTCCTCTCTTGAAAGTCTTTCGAACTCAGCGGCTGTCAGACGGGAGAGAAGAGCTTTATTGACCTCATAGGACGGATTTTCAGTTGTGGTTCCTATTATGAAGATGCTCCCATTCTCTACATAGGGAAGAAGTGCATCCTGCTGTGCCTTGTTCATTCTGTGGATTTCATCAATAATTATCAGGAGCGGTTCCTTGTTTGCCTCCTCAACAATCTTTTTAAACTGAGTTGTTGAAAATGAGACTCCGTTTATCACAAGGAATGGGATTGAAAGCCTTTTTGCTATTATGTTTGCAAGAGTTGTCTTTCCGCATCCGGGAGGGCCGTAGAAGAGCAGAGATACGGGGGAGTTCTTCTTCATTAAGATGTCAAGAATCTTTCCTTCCCCGAGAAGATGGCTCTGTCCTATGAAATCCTTAATCTCCTGCGGCCGAAGCTGCTCTGCAAGAGGAACGCTCTTAGAATCCATAATCCTTTTCAATCAGAAAGACGGAAATTCTTTTGTGGGGGAAAGATCTTTTCATTATGACAGTAGTATAGCAGATATTATTTTCATTCTCGCAGTCAACACACCTTTGAACCTTGACGCACGGCGTATCGAGATTGAATCTCATGCAATTCCTGACAGAGGCGACATTCTTTGCCCTGATAATTGCATCTTCAGTAGTATCAGCAAGTTTGTTAACCCCCGCTACTATTACAACCTTTCTCGGCCCGAAGACCATAGCTCCGATTCTGTTGCCCCTCTTGTCTATGTTTATCAGAGCCCCTTCGGCAGAGATGGCGTTGGCAGAGCAGAAGTAGATGTCAGATAGCAATGACTGCCTCTCGCTTTCTATTTTTTCATCCTCTGTGCCTGCTGTTCTCCTCTCTATATGCCTCTTTCCGTTTGCTATTATGAAATCTTTCAATCCGCTCTCCGCGAGAGTCATTGACCCTCCGAAAGAGAAGGAATCATATTCTTCAAGGAGGTTCAGAATATCTTTTTTTGCGTCTTCCGCCGATGCAAAGAGATGCGCATCAAAATGATGCTTTTCAAGATTTTTAAGAGTCTTTTCTACTATTCTATCCAAAAAAGGATCCTTCCGCAGTTTGGGCAGGTGATTATTTTATTGTTTCTATCACTCTCGGAAACATAGCTTGTGGGTAGAGCCATGAAACAGCCGTAGCACACTCCGTCATTGACCTGCGCCACTGCTCTTATTTTATATCTTTTTATAATTCTGTCGTATTGGGTCAGAAGGTCTCTGTCTATTTTATTTCTTAGTGTGTCGCGGAATTTCTTTATCTCGGTTTCTTTGGCATGAACCTTAAAGCCGAGAGATTCCTCCTTGCTCCGTATTCTGTCATTCTTCAGCTCTTCAAGCTGAGTATCAAGGTCTGAAAGCTGTATCAGTATCTGAAGTTGATTGTTCATAGTTCATCCTCCATATCCGATTCATACTTTTTGATTAAAGAGATTAGCTCATCCTCTGTGCTCACTTTAAGATAATCCTTCTTTTTCACCAGCTTCTTTGAAAGAGATGCTATTTTGCCGAGAAGAATCAGATACTGATTTGATGTATCAAGCGGAGGCGCGATTATAAGAAACAGAATATGTACGGTCTTTCCGTCCATAGAGTCGTATTCGATTCCAGCCGCAGAGAGACCCACATATAGGCAGAGCTTATTCAGCACCACTGAGCGGGCATGGGGAATGGCTATTCCGCTTCCTATTCCAGTCGTTCCTAAAACCTCTCTCTGCTTAAGAGAGAGAAGCACCAGCTCCTTTTTCTCCTTGGGCAGGTCGATTCGGTTGACAATTTCCTCAAGAGCCTTGTCTTTTGTCTTGCTCTTTATGTTGAGAATTATATTCTCTTTCTTTAAAAATCCGGAGATGTTCATTTAGGCCTCCTACATATTAAATGGTAAAGTTAACGACAACTGGTATGTAAAACCTCCATAGAGGTAATTCTCAAATTTGCCTTCTGTTCCTATGTCTATTCTGAACATATTTGAAGAGTATCCCACTCCCAGCGCGATATCCATGAAGCCGATCTGATCTAATTCCTTGAATGAAGTTCCCACTCTGAAAGAAGGCGAGCCTCCTGCAAGGTTAGCCAGGAATGAAGAATCCGAAATCTCTCTTGTATAAGTGTACTCTGCGCCAACTCTGTAAAAAAATGGCAGGTCTGATTTGAATATTCTGTTTACATCCGCGCACAGTATGAATGTTGATGCAGGGTTGAAGGAGATGCCGAATGATGCGTAAATCGGTATAATCTGTCTATCATAACCGCCCCAGTAAACATGAGTGATAATGTCACGCGCCATAAGCCCCATTGTGAAACGCGGCAAAACAAATGCGATGCCTGCATCCAAACCATATCCGTTTCCGTATGCAATATCAGCATGTCCGTCAGTGACATCGGAAGTGTCGGAATCCTTGTAGATGCGGGTTTCTGCAAAGCGGCCGTTCAGGTATTTTATATTGAATCCCAGAAGAAATGGGGTGTCATATTTTGCGTTTGAACCCGTGAATGTCGTCACAGTAAAAACATATTCATCCAATTTGAGTTCGAAATCCCTCTCAAATCCGAGGGA
This sequence comes from bacterium, assembly GCA_050239825.1. Classification (GTDB taxonomy): domain Bacteria; phylum Hydrothermota; class 32-111; order 32-111; family 32-111; genus UBA2202. The sequence continues at coordinate 12,124 of JBFXGO010000040.1, read as the reverse complement.
ATCGCTGAAAGAGTCCCTGTAAGAAATCATATAGAGCGGATGATATGTAAATCCTCCCTGATATGTGACAAGGGAGAAAAATGAAATATGCTTGCCGAGAACCGAAGGCTCTCTTTCGATGATCCGGGCAAAGGAAGAGCTGTCCTCTTCGGCAAAAGTCATTGTGATCGCCGCGGCTTCAAGCCCGCCGAGCATAGCAGGATTCCAATAGGGGGCCGAAGCATCCGGATACAGAGATGTGCCTGCTCCGCCGAGGCCTTTTATCCTTGCAGATGGAGTTGAAGTCGGATAGAGAGGCGGAATGGGTATCTGCTCAGCGGCCGTAGATAGAGAGAGCAGAATAATTAAAAACCCAAATCTGAATTTCATTAGTACTCAAGCTCCTTCTCTTCATTGTTAATCACTCTCAACACTCCGGTGACAAGGGCAAGAATTTCGTCTTCGCCGGGGTAAATGAATACGGGGGCAATAAATGATGTTCTCTTTTTAATCATCTCTGTGAGCACTCTGTTATATGCGATGCCGCCTGTGATAATAATCGCATGAACTCTGCCATAGAGAACTGTCGCCATTGCTCCCGTCTCTTTTGAAACCTGATACATCATGGCTTCAAGTATCAGTTTTGCCTTGCTGTCACCCTGTTCCATCAGATTTATAACTTCCGGAACACTGTCTGTCTCCATATAAGAGAACAATCCGCCCTGAAAGGTGAGCATCTTTTTTAATGCGCTATAGTCATATTTGCCGCTTGATGCTAATTTCGCAAGTTGTGTAACCGGCAAAGTGCCGCATCTCTGAGGAGAAAAGGGGCCCTCATCATTGGCATTGTTGACATCTATCATCCTTCCGTCTTTATGAGCGGAAACCGATATTCCGGTTCCGAGATGGATTACTATAAGGGATGATTTCAAATAATCCACATTGTTCTCCTTTGCCCATCTCTTTGCGACCATCTTCATATTCAATGCATGTGAAAGTGATTTTCTTTCAAGCTCTTTGAGTCCGGACACCCTAGCTATATCGTCAAACTCGTCTACAGATACAGGGTCTACAATATACTTGGGCTGTCCTTTTCTTGCAAGTTTATCGGCTATCAGGCAAGCGAGATTTGACACATGGTCGGCGAGAACCCTCTCGTTTTTAACATCATTGATCATTTTTGCATTTACCGCATAGGTGCCTGACTTCATTGCCTTGAAAGGTCCGCCTCTCGCTACGAAAATATCTATAGAATCAAGGGGTATGTTTTTATCACTGAGGAATTTTTCTATCAGGGAGACTCTCATGTCAAGCTGGTCAATTGTTTTGGAAAACTTCTGTATGTCATCCTTATAGTGACGCACAGCCTCGTTGAAAATTTCTCTGTCATTTTCGTAGAGCCCAACCTTTGTTGAAGTGGCTCCCGGGTTTATAGCGAGAATTTTTGCCATATCAAACCTCTCTTACTGTGTCTATTATTGTGCCATCCCTGTATTCGATTAAAGCAACCGTTCTTTCCTTCCTCTTGGGTCTGTCGGGCTTTCCTGTGATCTTTTCGATTTTATCCTTCATTTCGTTTATTTCCATGATAGGAATTGATCTGATGCTCTTTGCTTTTTCGATAATATCTTTTCTCAGAGGATTTATGGCGATTCCCATCTCAGTCACCACAACATCGACAGTCTCGCCCGGGGTGGTGACGGTGGTGACGGAATCAAGAATTATCGGAAGCCTGTTTCTGAAAGCCGGTATTGTTATCATAGTTATGTCGCATCCCGCCGCCACATCCTGATGTCCGCCTATTCCGTGAAGCAGTAGTCCGTCTGTGTGAGTATTCACATTCACATTGAAGTCGATGTCAACCTCAGTGGCTCCGAGAAAGCCCACATCAAGCTTGTTTACTAAGCATCCCTTTGAAAAGTAATTTGCATATTCGTCAACTGAACATTCAAAGTGCCTCTTATCTTCGCTCATTGATTTTATTGCTTCAAGGTCGAAGGACTGGACATCTATAAGAGAATCAGTCAGTCCCTCTTTAAGCATATCGACTGCGAATTTTGTTATTCCGCCGTTTATAAATTTTGCCTTGACTTGCTTTTCCCTCATCCTATCCGCCATGAACTTAGTAACTGCCAGAGAGATTCCTCCGGCTCCGGTCTGGAATGTGAGGTCATTTTTGATATAACCGATTATGTCGAGAAAATCCACAGAGTATTTTGCAATAAGAAGGCGGGTGGGGGATTTTGTTATCCTCATAGTGCCGGTGACAATCAGCGAAGGGTCTCCGATGGATTCCACATTGACTACAGAGTCAACCCTTGTGGAGGGAATTGAATGGGGGACAAGAGGATATTTTACGAGATTGTCCGTAATTACAATGACATTATCAGCATACCGTGAGTCAATGTCAGCGTATGCCAGAGGACCACATGCTGATTTTCCTGTAAGACCTGAGCAGTTGCCGTATTCATCGGCTGTCGGAGAAGCTATTACAGCTATATCTATTTTTATATCTCCGGATTCTACCGCTCTGACTCTTCCTCCGTGGCTTCTCAAAACGCATACACTCTTCATATTTCCTGCAGAGACGAACCTTCCGATGGGTCCGTTCAGTGAACCTTCAATTTTCGATATGACTCCTGATTTGATATGCTCTATAAGTTTCTCATGCACGGCAAAAAGTGCTGTCGGGAAGACCGTGACATTCTTGATGCCCATCCGCGCTATTTCATCAATAACCATATTCACAACTGCGTCTCCCTCTCTCAGATGGTGATGGAAGGAGATTGTTGCGCCGTCCCTGACATGCGCCCTTTCGAGAGCCTCTCTCAGGTTTTTGCAAAGCTTGTCGTCGGCAGGTTTTGATACGGAAAGTTTTGAAGCAAATTTTTTCCCCTGCGGAGACACACTGAAAGCGCCTGAAAAAGGTTTAAGCTCTCTTCCGTCTATTTTGTCCGGAATCTCTCTGTTGACTTTATTCTTGCAAAACATCTCTACTCCTGATTTATTGTTTTGGCGACGGAAAGAATCCGTTTAGCCCTCAATACTATAGGCATGTCTATCATCTTGCCCTTGTGTTTCAAAACTCCGGAGCCCTCTTTTTTTGCTTTGTTGAAAACATCGATTATCTCATTTGCCTCTTCAATCTCTTTATCGGAGGGTATGAATACCTGATGAACAATCTCTATCTGCGAGGGATGAATAACCCCTCTTCCGTCAAAACCGAGAACCTTTGATTTTTCCGTGCTTATTCTAAGTCCTTCAAGGTCCTCTATGTTGGAATAAACTGTATCCGAAGCCTGTATTCCTGCGGCCTTCGCGGCATTTACAATTGATTGTCTGGCGAATAAGAGCTCCTCCTCTCCAGCGGTTTTCTTCACCCCGAGAGAGACTGTATAATCTTCGGCTCCGAATGCCAGGGCAACGGTTCTCTCAGATACTGTGGCTATCTCATAGGCATTTTCGACGCCTTTCGCAGATTCAATTATAGGTATTATCTTTGCCTGATATCCTAAAAGATTGAACCTCTTCTCATTTTTCTCCAAAATTTCAACAACCTTTTTAACATCATACTCTGTCTCGCACTTCGGAACAAGAATGATATTAGGCTTCTGAGGAAGAACAGCTTCAATGTCCTCGGCTCCGCATACATCAATAGAGTTTATTCTCACCATCTTTTCAGACCTGCCGAAATCTATGTTCTTCAATGCGTATGCAACCAGGATTCTTGAAGAATCTTTCTCTTCAAGAGGCACAGAATCCTCCAAGTCAAGTATTGTTCCGTCAGCTCCATAGTATGTTATTCCCTGCATCAGATATGGATTATTCCCCGGAAGATACAATCTGCTTCTTCTGAGTTTATACTCCGCATCCTTCTTGTCAGCGTAGAATTTTTTCTCTATTTCCTGCGATGCCCTCAGGATTGCAGATTCTGTGCGCGCTCTGATTACATAGTCCAGAGCTCCGCTGTCTATGACTGTTATCAAAGCATTTGCAATTCCATACCTGCTCACTGTTTCATCGACGGATGAGGCTATCTGGGTGTAATAGAGCATTCCGAGAGTGGAAGTGATTTTAATTTCAATGCCGTTCTGGCCCGGCTCCACTTTGACAAGTACATCTTGTTTTGTTTCGCTCCCTGCAATTCCGATTTTTTTAATTTCCATATAACTCCTCCTTCACTTCTCGCTGACTGCGTAATCGTAGAGTTTCTGCAGTAGCATCAAGCCTGATGTTTTTGAGTAGTTTCTGCTTGCGTACTGGTGGCAGAAAAACCTGACTTTTGATTTTAAATTTTTGTCAAGAATCTCTTCTATTGCGGTTGAGAGAAACTCTTCGGAGATATCTTCAAGAACTTTTCCATTCTCATTATTGACGAAAAACGGGAGTTCGCCCACATTGGATGATATTACAGGAGTGCCCATAGCAAGAGATTGAAGAGCATTTGTCCCGAACTGTTCAAAGCGCGATGGAATGACCGTTATGTCGGAAATATGAAGAAGCGACGGCTTCTCCTCATCGGTGATTGAGGGGAGATAGAGGATGTTCTGTTTGTAAGTTTCGCAGAGAGTTTCAATTTCTTTGGAAAAATCTCCCTTACCCACGATTACAAAACAGATGTCATCGCGCTTTTCAATCATCTTTACTGCGGATTTGAGAAATACATCTATTCCTTTCATGTAATTTATCGGATCGGAAAACAGCACTATATGCTTGCATTTGTCGTTTATTCCGAAATATTCCCTGTAAATTTCAAAATTATCGTCAATGAATTTATAAATGTCATCATCATATCCTCTATATATGAGTTTAAGCTTGATTGCATCAAGCTTGAAAGCTCCTCTCAGCTGAAGCTCTATCTGCTTTGAAGGAGCTATGATGAAACGGGATTTTTCAACCGCATATTTGACATAATCCGCATATCTTGGATCCTCAGCCATTGCGGCGTTCTCGTTTCCGAAGCTGGTGCAGATAAGAGGAATCTTGCCTGATGCTTCGCTTGCCAGCTCTGTTGAAACCCAGAGGTATTGGGAGTGTATAATGTCCGGACCAAACTCATGTATGATATTCTTGATTTTTTCCCTTGCAAACAGTATGTAATTGTTGAGCTGGGAATTGGTAATCTTTGAAAAAGTAAAATCCGTGTGGGGGTGGGTTGTAAAACAGGGGAACATTACCTTGCTGTCTTCTTTTCCGAAAAGAATCGTGTGTATCCTGAAAGGCTCCGTGTACAGAGTCTCTTTGTTGTCAAAATTAACAACCATAACTTCATTACCGGCGGATGAGAAAAATCTCGCTATGTCTCTTGTGTAAATGCCGCTCTGGGATGCCACCAGCGGAAAAGGGGTTATGAGAAGTATCCGCATCAGTCTCCCATCTCTATCTGTAGCCGACGGGCTGTTTCAACAAGCTGTCCGTAAGGGTCTACGAGTTTCTGATTGTTTATCGCCTTTTCAATTGGAACCGAAGTTATCTCTTTGCCCTGAAGGGAAACCATATATCCGAATTTCATCTGGGCTATCAGGTCGCACGCCTCGACTCCGAAGCGGGATGCAAGTATCCTGTCGAAAGGAGTGGGGGAGCCTCCCCTCTGCACATGTCCCAGAACTGTTGTTCTCACCTCCATATCGGTCATATCCGAGAGTTTTGACGCAATATAATTTCCGATACCTCCGTATCTGGGAAGAGTTCCATCGTTTTTTGCATTCTCAATATACTGCCTGTTCTTATCCTTTTCAAATGCTCCCTCCGCCACAACCAAAATGGAAAAATGAGACTGCCTCTCTTTTCGCAGATTTATTTTTTTCACTATCTTTTCAAGATCAAACGGTATTTCGGGAATCAGTATTATGTCTGCTCCTCCTGCTATGCCGGAATTTAATGCTATCCATCCGGCGTCCCTCCCCATAACCTCAACAATCATAATTCTGTGATGGGACTCGGCAGTCGTATGAAGTTTGTCTATTGCCTCAGAGGCGGTGTTTACGGCAGTGAAGAATCCGAATGTATAATCAGTCATTGAAAGGTCATTGTCTATGGTCTTCGGAACTCCGACTATGTTGGCTCCTCTCTTAAAAAGCTGATGAGCAATGTTGAGAGTGCCGTCGCCGCCTATGACTATAAGTCCGTCAATCTGTTTTTCAAGAATATTTTTAAGAATCTCTCCCGATAGGTCTTTTGTGACTGTCTCATTGCCTGTTTTTACAGGGAATTTAAAAGGATTGCCCCTGTTGGAAGTGCCGAGTATGGTCCCCCCTCTGGGAAGGATTCCCCTCACAGAGGATATGTCCATTTTAAACATCTTTTCGGGGTTTATAAGTCCGTCAAAACCGTCAACTATTCCGAACACTTCCCACCCGTAATGCAAAATAGCCGACCTTACTGATGCTCTAATTACAGCATTGAGACCGGGGCAGTCGCCACCGCCTGTCAGAATCCCGATGCGTCTTATCATAATTCTCCTTGAATAAAATGGACCAGAGCGGAATCGAACCGCCGACCTCATCCTTGCGAAGGATGCGCTCTCCCAACTGAGCCACTGGCCCTTTTCTCTGCGACTAACATAATTTTATTATATTTACTGCACCAAGTACCAACAATAATATCAATATAATCAATAAAATCAATAGGAAACTTGCTAAATTTTGAGAAAAAATGAAGCATAAAAAGAATTCTGTTTTCAAACAATTTTATTTTTATGACATGCAGACCGGCTTTTGCAAAGAGGTCTGTCAAAGTTTTTTCATCAAAAGAATGCAAGTGCGCATTTTCCGGAGTAGGTTTGTTGCAGTGAATGCAGAGGTGGGTCTTAATCTTTTCCATATATGGAACAGTCGCTATCACCGTTCCTCCGTCTTTAAGAACTCTTGCAGTTTCATCAACTGCGCTTTTGATATCATCAATGTGTTCCAGAACTTCAGATAAAACTATCAGGTCGAATGATTTATCTTTGAATGGAATTTTATTCGCATCTCCCTCTGTCTTCAGAGATGATGAAAAATTGTGCATTTGAGAAATATCAAGAGAGAACATTTTTGAACTGTGTGAAACATTGAGTTTTCCGCTTCCGCTACCAATGTCAAGAATCCTTCCCTTGTTTTTTCCCACATACTTTTTTATCAGACGGAACCTGTAATTGTCAATATCCGCAAAAAAAGACGATTCTTTTGAGTAATCCATCATCTCATTGTCTTTTATGTAATGGTCAATGTAATCTCGCAAATGACTTCCTGATTTATTTGTTTTTTCCGATCTTCTTTTTCAGAACCTTTATAAGGTCTTCTGCGTTCTTTATCATCTTCTCTTTCTTTAATTCCTTTGCTATCTCAAGCGCCTCATCGGCAAGTTTCATTGATAGGGAAAAATTCTTCATGTCATGCTGAAGTTGCGCCCTCTGCAGAAGAAAGTGCGAAAGAGGATATCTGGCATTCATCTCCCTGATTATTCCTATGCAGAGTTTGAAGTGTTTGTCGCTCATTGCGTAATTTTTCTGCAGTTTATACATTTGTCCTATGTTGCCGAGGTCTATGGCTTCAGACCACTTACTGCCGATTTTTTTATCAACCTCAAGGGCCTCCATATAATAGGTCAGAGACATCATATAATCTCCCCTGACAGCATAAATGTTGGCGAGATTCCCGAGCACTATGGATTCATTGTCCAGATTGTTTATCTCTCTATCTATTTTAATGGCTCTATGCAGGTATTCAAGCGCCTTTTCGCCTTCTCCCATGTCATTGTAGACAGTGCCTATGTTTCCCAGAGTCACACCTTCATTTCTCCTGTTTCCGATTCTGCTGTTTATTTCCAAAGATTTGAAATAGCATTCCAAAGCCTTTTTGTAATCCTGTTTTTCAAAATGAATAAGACCGATTCTCAAAAGAAAGAGCGCCTGGTCATTAAGATTCTCCGTTGACCGGGCATTTTTGAGTGACCTCGTATAAAATGTCATTGCCTTGTCATACTCTCCCTGTCTGTATAAAACGAGGCCGAGATTGGAGAGAATTGAGCTTGTCATCTTCTTATTCTTTTTAGAGTAGTGAAGGGCACTCTTAAACTCGGAGGTTGCCTGCTTGTAGTCGCCCCTGTTGTAGAATACCATTCCTTTCTTCTCAAGTATCTCCGCTGTTCCCCTTTCATTTTTTGTCTTTGAATGCAGAAGGAGGGCTTTATCATACTCCTTTAAGGCATCCTCATATTTGCCCATAGCCCACAATGCCTCTCCGGTTCCCTTTCTTATCTCTCCCTCATATTTTCTGTTGCCGCGCTCTTTCAGCATGCTCTTGTAGAGTTTGAGCGCCTGTTCATATCTGCCTATGTGTCTCAGTATCTCTCCCTTTTTGAGAGAGTACTCCTTTCTGTCTGACTGCGATATATTTAGTTCAAGAAGTTCATCCATCAGAGAGAGGGCATTCTCATTTGAGTATCCCTTTATGTCTTTTTCAATTGTCTTCTTCAGGTAATAGAGTGTTTTCTTCTTATTTTTGCTCTTCCTGTAATGGTGGTAGAGTGTTTCATAGTAAGGAAGGAGGTTTTCTGCGAAGAGCTTTTCATAAAGTTGTGCGATTCTTCCGTGAAGCCTTACCAGAGTGTTTTCAAACTGCATTTTGTACGCAATTTCATGCAAAAGTATATGCCTGAAAAATGCGGTTTGATTTGAGAGAAGCGATATTATCTTGTTTTTCTCTCCTTCGTTAAGCACTATTTGAAGCTTCTTGCTGTTGAGAAGATTTTTCAGAAGCACCACTTCAAATTCTTTTCCTATGACTGATGCTTTTTGTATCCCGTCGCGCGTTATGGCGGAAAGCGAATCTAAACGCGAGACAATCAGTCTGTCGATGTTTGAAGGAATCTCGTAATCATCGCTCTTCAAAATCAGGAATTCTCCGTCCGATGTTATCATGTTGTTGTCGACAAGGTGAAGCGAGAGCTGTTCAAGAAAGAGCGGATTCCCCTCGCTCTTCTTCCAAAGGAGGGATACCAGAGGGGTTGAGACGGATTTTCCGAAAAACTGTTCGACGAAATCTTTCGCTCCGTTCTCCTGAAAATTAACGAGCTTGACTGTGAATTTCTCGGCTTCTGCGGATTCAAGTTTTTTTGTCGCTCGGCTTTCCTCTCTGAAAAGGAACATGAATATGGAGGATGAGAGCTCTTTTTCCCTTATTAAAAATTTTATGAACTCTGCGCTTTCGTCATCCAGCCACATGGCATCATCAAATATGTATGTTATGCGCTTTTGTCTGCCATTTATTATGAGCACTTCCTTTATAACAAAGAATATTCCCTCAAGCTTCTCTTTTCCGGAAAGGTTTTTAAGGGATGAGTCTTCCTCCTGAATGAAAAAATATTTTAAAAATGCTGAAAATCTTGCGCAGTTTTCAGTGAAGTTCTTTTCGCAGAATTTTTCTATCATCTCCCTCTTTACGGAATCGGTATCAAACAGGTTGAAAAGCATCATAGAGGACAGAAAGACCTTGAAGGGAAACATTGATTCTTTGATGATTGGGTCGGAATTGGAGTAAAAGTATTTCATATTCAGCATATTGACGGATTCAAAGGCAAGCCTTGTCTTTCCTGTGCCGCTCTCTCCGATTATATTTATCATGCAGTGAGAAGAATTCTTCATGCACTTTGCTATGAATTTTGAGATATCGGATGTCTCCTTCTCCCTGCCGACAAACGGGGATATGAAATCGCCCTTGAATCTCTCCTTGGATTTTGAAACAGAAAAAACATCAACGCTCTCGGTCTTTCCCTTGAGTTTTATTGAGTCAACCTTCTTGAAGGCGAAATCCCTGCTCTCCTCCTTTATCCTCGACGATACGGAAATTCTGTCATCTGTCAGGGTCGCCAGCCGCGCAGAAGTGTTGACAATGTCTCCGATAACAGTATATTCATGCCAGAATGAACTGCCTATGAATCCTGCATAGGAGACTCCGTAGTCTATACCAACTGAAATTGTATACTCTTTCAATTCCTCTTTGACTGCAAGAGAAAATTGAACTGCTCTGTCTATCATATCCTCATGGGCATAGGGAGCTCCGAAAATCACAAGGGCTATGCCTCCCTTGTCTCCGAAATCAATTTTGTTCAGATATGCTTCAAACTTTCTTGCATTCTCTATGAGATTTTCCGCTATTTTTTCAATGTCTGTTTTGCCTGTGTCAAAAGGGAATCTTACAAAGATGGGAATAACCTGCCTGAATTCTCCGTCAGAAGCAAGTCCGCTCAAAATTTCAGGAAAGAACCTGTTGTTTTCATTCCTTGTTCTGTGTATCTTTTCACAGATGAATTTATCTGTTTTTATCGGGTCTATATAAAAAAATGAATTGCTTTCTTTTACTTTTACATCTTTGGACAACTGCGACCTAAACCTTTTGTCAAACTGAATTGTGTCGCATTCGCCATTCTGCTGTATTCTGACTGCTGAATTTATTCCTTCGCCCTTAAAATAGTATCCAGATTTTTCATTTTCTCTTCCCACAATTCCCCAATCTATAACTCCGCTTGAAATTCCAAGTCTGATGTGGAGTTTTATCTTCTTGCTGTCTTTATAATCAGAAAAGACATTTATGAGAGTCTGTGCTATTTTTAAAACATCGTCTGCGGAATTTTCATTGAAAAAAATTGCAGTGAAAGCATCTCCCGCAAAATTGGTTATAAATCCTTTTTGGGAATAGACAATGTCCGTCACTTTTCCGAATGTTGAATTGAGCATCCTGCCCATGTATTCGGCTCCGCCCTTGCCCTCTTTCATCAGATTTTCAACTGCCGGGGTGAAATTGACTATGTCTCCGCTTATCACATATCCGAAAAAACTTCCGCTTTTGTTGGAGTTTTTCAGATTCTCTAAAATGAATGTCGGTATAAGGTTTCTTGTCATAAAAAAGGGGGAGTTTTTACTCCCCCTCAGGTATTTTTTCCTTTACTTTGTTTCTGGCACGAATGTGGTGTTCAAATCTACCGTGTCAGCTGTTCCGTCGGGATATGTCACATACATGACGCTTAAATGGGTGTAATAATCGGTAGGCTGCCATATAACGCCGAGAAGGTCTGCGGCATGAGTGCCGTCCTTCTGGACCTCTCCCGTAAAATCAACTCTTGTATATGTAGAGTCAATCTCAGTGGGATCCTCTGCATTGATTGCCATAAACCAGCCCTCATTGTTCTCCATTGTAAAGTCGGTCGTCTCATCATCATTCATTTTTACAGTGTATTCAACCCATTCGTCATTGATTTTGTCTTCCATCTTTGCTCTGAGAGAGTCAATGATTACGATTGTATCTCCGTCATTGTGGCCTACATAGTCAACTTCGACTGCGCTCTCGTCTGTCACTTCAAGGTGCGTCTCAAGCGTAATGGGTGAGAACCAATCGCCGTATTCGTCGGAGAGAGTTGTGTATGTGGCATGCATGTTCAAAAACATCAACGGAGAACCGTTTGCTTCCATAGCGATATACATTCTTGTGGGTGTCTCCTCATACTCATCTCCTGCATAGTAGAGGAGAGAATCAATTCTGAGTCCTATGAGGTAATCCTCTGAAGGAATAGTTGTCGTGTCTGTATAGTTCCACTTGAAGAGGTACCCGTTTGCAGGGTCATTCGGGTTTGTAAGAACGAAATCATAGTATGTGTAATAGGGGTCCTCTATAGTGTCAAATGTATATGTGCCGTATGCCGTGTCAAGAAGAAGCTGAGGCGTCTTCACTGTGGGTCTGAGGAAGTTGGATAAATCAAGGAAATTAAGCGAAATGCCTCCCTTGGATGTTCCGCCTTTGCTGAAGAAGTCCTGTGTGGCGCCCATGGCGAGTGTGCCGTTTTCGCCCTCGATGACTGATGTCGGGTCATTGACTGTCTCTTCAAAATCATTGATGAAACTCTTTGTGTCCTCTATTTCTACCTTTGGGAAGAGAAAGCAGGATGTCATCATTACTGAAAAAATCAAGATGACAAGAATTGATATAAGATACCTAACTTTCATGTGTCCTCCTTTTTTTATTTTCTATATTCTATATACTTTTTTAAATAAAGTCAATAGGGGGGGAATGATAGGCTGTCGAGTTTGTAGTTGGCTTAATGGAAAATGCAAAAAGTGTAAATGTGAGACTTGTCAAGGAAGTTGTGTAAAGAGGGATTAGTATTCATA
>JBFXGO010000039.1:0-19885 GCA_050239825.1 bacterium | reverse complement strand
ATCACCGAGTAACTCTTGTGAATGTCTATTCCGCCGTACAGCATATAAACCTCCTTGTTTTCTTGCAATTCTATTACCACTTAAATAAAATCGCAAGAACTTAGACACTCTTTCATTATATGCTTGTGATGTGATGATAGTGATGCATGGCAATTTGCTTGATTTTGAGGCACAGGACACTTTGGCTGACTCTTTTGTCATAAAATGGAGATGGTCAACACAAGACAACCTTGCGGCTCCACCGTATGGACTCTTAATATACCCAGACATAGATGAAGATAGTAAACAGGAGATAGGCTTCTATAATTTAAAGCATGCAACTCCGTCTCAACATTGTTATGGTTATTATCTTGTTGAGGATACAACAGGGACAGGGAAGATGGAAATAATATGGGAGGACTCAATACTTGTAGGGTATGACAACATGTTTGTTTATGCAAATAACATGACATACGGAGATATAGACGGAGACAGCTTGGAGGAATTGGTGATATGCGGAGGTAGGACAGTAAGGGCTTATGATGTGCTTGGTAATGACTCAATAGTAGCAATATGGGAATGGACATGCCCTACTTATGATTTGATAGAAAGTCATGTAACCTGCCATGACTTTAACCTGAATGGCTATGATGAGATTATATTTTCAGGCACAGGAGATGCATTATTTGAATACGGTACATACATATTTGAAGACTCGACAGCAGTTGTGAACGGGATACAAGAAAGCCATGAGCCGATAGCAGAAAACCTTGAGCCTTGTGCCGTGAGCATAGGGGACAGCACTTGTACTGTCCCAACGATTAATAGCCAATATATATTATGGAATACAACGGATAAAGGGTCATTGACAATTTATGATCTATCTGGCAGAGAAGTGATAAAAGAGGAATCGAAAACAACATGGATACACAGAACAGACATCAGACATTTAAAGAATGGCATATACTTCATACAGATTGAAGATAATGACAGGACACAGAAGGGGAAACTGGTCAAAATTAAGTGACACAAAAACTGTCAGTTAAGAAATAAGTCAAGGTTCGGTGCCTCATTTTCAGTAAACCAGTTGCAAAATTCGTTTAAGGATTCCCGTTTTATTTCAAAAGCATCCAATTTAAATAAACTCTAATATATTTACAAATTGCATTTGATATGCTATTATTTTATCAAATGGAGGCAAGAAGGTATGAGTAGAAAAGTGATTTTGGCGGTTGCGATTTTGGTGTTGTTTGTATTAGTTTTTGGAGAATCTACTAATTATAGATTGAGTAATCCATTTGTTATATCTGACACACCATCAAAGTATTGGGTTAGCATTGCAGGCGGGAGTATGTATCCAGGGAAGTATTTTTCATATTCGCCTGATTATCCTTTAGATAATGATGGTCTATATGAAAGATTAAAATTCATTGCTTTGAGTACATTGTATTTTGATTCAAAAATTACAATTGGGGTAAATAATATTTGGAAAAACTATGGGGCAGCATTATCATTTGGATGGGCAAATCTTGAGAATAACAAACATTGGACTATTTATTATATTTATCCAACAGTAGTAGAAAGCAAAATAGCATATGCTCTGAATGCTAATTATTGTTATAATAACCAAACAGTGGGGATGATTTTTGAATATTCCTTTATAAAACTTCAATCGTCATTGATTGATAGTATTTATGACAATGCTAATGGGATAGGTTGTGGCGTGTTTTATATGTATTGTTTGAAAGGTATTGATTGTGGGCAAATGAAGATTAATCCATTTGTAGAAGTTCAAATTTCAAGTGCTTTGCTTTTGCTCGCAGATAAGCCATATGCGGAATATTATCCTAATGACTATCATATAATGACAGCAGGAGTAAGATTGGGAATGCAGTTTGGAGTATTCTGATGATGCAGATATAGGGAGGTGGAAGATGAAGAATAAACACATTCTTGCAATGCTGTTAATAGTGACTGCTCTTACATCAACCAGCTGTCTGTCGATGATATATTATCCTTCACGGGTGCTTGACAAAGGAGGAATCTATATAGGATTGGGAACGCATGTAGAGAGACGTTGGGACTGGGGTATGGAAATGGCAGTTTATAGTTCATTATATTCGAGGTTCGGATTTGGAGGAGGTTTTGACGGAGGGATAGAACTGAGATCAGCTTATGTTCTACCGTATATGATAGCGATCAGCGCAAGAAAACAATTCAATTTTAATGCGATTGTGATAGACGGAGTATCACTGGGAGGCAGTGTTGGGTTTCTGAATGAATATCCAATTGAATGGAATGGAAACATTTGCTTCTTGAAAAAGGCATTTTCATTGACAATCGGCACTGCGCAAAATCACGCAGGAAGTCCTCCCGATAGTTATAGCTATAGAATAAACTCAACCTATGCAAGAGCAGCATATGAGTTTACAATTGGGAAGCATTTTATCGTAATGCCTTTTGTGTCAGGCCGACATTCAAATACCTATAAAATAGAATACAATGGTGAAATCCTTGATTTCTGGCAGAGGAATCAAATGGGAGTGGGGCTCTCTATTGCATTTAAGTCAAAGTGAAATGGTAAGCTGGTACGCTGGTGGACTGGAAAAGTCTAGTGACAAAATCAAACATATCACACACAGTTAATCCCAAAGGGCATTATTGACTAATTGACATTGTGCAATATAATGGATTTGTGAAGACAAGAATTGTTTTATTCATAGTATTTGCCTTGACTGCAATCACTCTCTCAATATTGTTCACGCTTCAGTATGACATCTACTCATATCATCTTTGGGCATACACCGCAATAAAAGAGGGGACGCATGAAGTTTACAACACTGCAAAATATTTCAACCGCGCATGTGATTATACTCATGTAGGCGCCTATCTTTGTTTGTTTCAGGGCAAGGTGCTCTCATACATCAAACCCCTCGAGATAGGAAGTGCACCATTTCTATTCTTTTATAAAATATTTCCTCTTGCCGTTCTACTCTTGTTTTTAGCAAGAAATGCATTTTCCGGAGACAGAAAAAAAGAAGTTTTCGGTTATCTTCTCTCTCTTCCCTTTCTTGTATCGATAATTGTAAACGGACAATTTGACATCGCGATTCTCCTTCTTCTCTCCATGTCGATAGGGGAATTTGAAAAAAAGAATCTCAAATCCGCCATGCTTCTTCTTTTGCCGGCTCTTCTTTTAAAACAGACAGCAGTGATTTTTGCGGGACTTATAATTCTTCATTATTTTATAAAGAGCGACAATAAAAAAAGATTCGTTGAATTATCTCTGCTAATGGGATCGGCTGTTTTCCTGATTGTAATGCTGCCTTTCATTATCAAAGGTAATATTGTAAAATCCGTACATGACCTCTTCTTCAACACCTTCATCTATCTGCCATTTTCCGGCAATGCATTCAACTTGCTTTCGATTTTCAATCCTTCGGATACTGTTGAACACAATTTCAATATAATGGGAATATCTCTTGCTACATACTCGATTATTACCGTTTTTGCCGCTGTATTTTGCATATCATTCGTTAAACGATGGGACATTTACAAGAAGATGACATTGATATCCATTATATGGTTCAACATGTTTCTCGGATTAAGAGAACAGCACCTTCTCTATCCTTTTTTCTTCATTTCGATATATACATTCAAATCAAAAAAGAATCTTTCTTATATGATTCCGTTTGGGTTTATTACAATAGCAAATATCATGCTTTTCAATCCTTCAGTTTCAAATCTCTTCTTCAAGCTTCCGTATCTCCCATCAAGCGTTGTAAGAGTTATGTCTGTCATTCAGACTCTTCTCTCCCTTGGAGCTGTAATACTCATCATTCGTGAAAGACAACACACAAAAAAGATGCATGAAATTGTGTCGTTTTCTGGAAAAATCGTCAAGAAGACCCTTGTGTTTCTCTTCTTCATGATTCTCTTTGCTGAATTTGCGCCGGGATTCTATGCAAAAGATGAAAAGGAGCTCTTCTCCGATTCAATGGTAAAAAACCTTCTTGTAGAGCATTCAAAGGACAAATACATTGACCTTAACATTGTTTCCACAGGGCCATTTGAAAACTATATCGGAGCAAGATTGTCAAATGACGCTTATTTCAAAATAGCCAACTTCGGTATGTATGACAGTATCGTATTTGATGCAAAGCCCGAGTTCATCGACAGCGGGCTGATTATAATAAATTCCGACACCTTTCACATTTCATCAATAGTGAAAAATGCAGGAGTCTTTATAGGTGATGAGGAGACTTTGACTGTTAAATCAATCTCCCCCAAAAAACTATCTCAAATGAATCTGTATAATGTGCGGGTAAAATAATCCCTCTATTTTGTTGAAAAAATCCCAAAATATATTATAATAATAAGCCAATGTTATCATAAGGAGTGTAAATGGTAAAACTTAGCGGAAACAACCTTAACCTGAAAAACTATAAAGCCATAGTAATTGATATGGAGCCCGTAGGGCTCACGGATGAGGCTGAGAGGCGGGTGAGGGAGTCATACAAGATAATAGAAAAGATAGTAAGAGAGAACAAACGGGTTTACGGAGTGACGACCGGCTTCGGAAAGCTGGTTGACATTTCTATACCTCTGAACAAAATCAAGGAGCTGCAGCTCAACATTATCCGTTCTCATTCGGTGGGATGCGGAGAACCCTTCTTGTTTGAGGATGTGAGGGGAGCCATTCTTCTCAGAATAAATACTATAATAAGGGGGCACAGCGGAGTTTCAAGGGAGACTCTTCATACGCTCATTGAAATGCTCAACAAGAGAGTATATCCCTATGTGCCGCAAAAGGGTTCTGTCGGAGCGAGCGGAGACCTTGCGCCTTTGTCGCACATAGCTCTCACTGCGATAGGAGAGGGCGAGTGCATTGAAAACGGAAAGAGAGTCAGGTCAATGACTGTTCTGAAAAAAAAGAGCATCAAACCGGCGACACTGAAACCCAAAGAGGGGCTTGCTCTGATAAACGGAACACAGATGATGACCGCAGTTGCGGGAAGGTCTCTCATTCTGTCGGAGATTCTTTTAAAGACGGCGGACATTGCGGCGGCTGTCTCAGCCGATGCTCTTCTTTCAACGACGACTCCCTTTGAAAAAAGGATAACAGATATACGAGACCATAGGGGACAGCGCGAGAGCGCGGAGAACCTCAGAAATCTTCTGAAAGGTTCTTTGCTGAGGGAATCCCACAGAAAATGCGAAAAGGTTCAGGACCCATATTCGATAAGATGCATTCCTCAGGTGCATGGAGCCGCAAGGGAAGCGCATTACTTTGCCAAAGGAATAGTCGAGAGGGAATTCAATTCTTCAACCGATAATCCGCTCGTATTCATTGAGAGTCAGGAAGTTGTTTCCGGAGGCAATTTTCACGGTGAGATGATTGCTATACCGGTGGATACACTGAAGATGGGGCTGAGCGAACTCGCCAATATTTCAGACAGGAGGCTTTACAGACTCATAGACCCTATACAGACAAACCTTCCTGCCTTCCTCTCAAAAAATGCCGGACTCAACAGCGGATTCATGATGCTTCAGGTGACCACAGCCGCTCTTGTTTCTGAGAATAAGATTCTTTCGCATCCGGCATCGGTTGATTCCATACCCACATCATTAGGACAGGAAGACCATGTATCTATGGGAACAATCGGAGCAAGAAAACTCTCTGAGGTTGCACTGAATACCGCCTCTGTGCTTGCAATAGAGCTCTTTGCGGGTTTGACCGCCCTTACAATGAGATCTCCAATTAAGAGTTCCGAATCTCTTGAAAACCTGCGAGTCGCCTTCTTTAAGAAAGTCAAACAGATAGAAAATGACAGGCCTTTCTACACTGATATTGAAAACATCACCAAAATGATAGTTGAAGGTTGGATTGTCGAAACAGTTGAAAAATCAATCAAATTAAAATAGGAGTTTCATATGCATAAATATTCTCCCATTCATGCGCCGAGAGGAAATAATCTCTCCTGCAAATCGTGGCAGACAGAGGCGCCCATGAGGATGCTGATGAACAATCTTGACCCTGATGTTGCAAAGGACCCTGAGAATCTGGTTGTTTACGGCGGCAGGGGAAAGGCGGCGAGAAATTGGGAGTCATACTATAAAATCATAGAGACATTGAAAAGCTTGAATGATGATGAGACTCTGATAATGCAGTCAGGTAAGCCGGTGGCAGTATTCAAGACAAACGAGTGGGCTCCGAGGGTTTTGATTACAAACACCCTTCTCGTGCCGAAGTGGGCTACATTTGAAGAGTTTTTGCGGCTTGAAGAGATGGGTCTCACATGCTACGGACAGATGACTGCAGGTTCATGGATATACATAGGAACTCAGGGAATACTGCAGGGCACCTATGAGGTCTTCTACGCGATAGCAAAAAAACTTTACGGAGGAACCCTCAAGGGAAAATGGGCTGTGACTGCAGGGCTTGGAGAGATGGGCGGAGCACAACCTCTCGCCGCAGTGATGAACGACGGAGTTATAATTGCAATTGAAGCTGATGAAACTCACATAGACAGGAAAATAGAACAGAAGTACTGCGATGTCAAAGCAAAGTCGCTAGATGAGGCGCTGATGCTCAAGGACGAGGCGATAAAAGAGGGTAAACCGCTCTCAATAGGATTATTCGGAAATGCATCGGAGATACTTCCGGAGATGGTCAGAAGAAAGATATACCCGGATGTGCTGACTGACCAGACTGCGGCACATGACCCTCTCTTCGGGTACATACCTGCCGGATGCTCAATTGCCGAGGCAGATGAACTCAGGAATAAAGATAAAGAAACCTACATGAAAAGAGTGTATGATTCGATTTCAAAGCATATAACCGCAATGCTCGAAATGAAGAGAGCGGGTGTGAATGTATTTGAATACGGCAACAACCTCAGGCAGAGGGCTTTCGATAATGGAGTAAAGGATGCTTTTGACATAGTGGGTTATATGCCTGCTTACATTAGGGACCTCTTTTCAGAGGGCTCCGGACCGTTCAGGTGGGTAGCGCTAACAGGAAATGAAAATGACATTTATGAGACAGATAAAGCGCTTCTCGAAACATTTCCCGATAATGAGCATTTAAGAATCTGGATAGAGATGGCGAATAAAAAAGTAAGGTTCCAGGGACTTCCTGCGAGAATCTGCTGGCTCTCTCAGGGTGAGAGGGCTCTGTTCGGATTGAAGATGAATGAGATGGTCAAGAGAGGAAGAATATCCGGACCGATAGCAATAGGAAGAGACCATCATGATACCGGAGGGGCGGCGTCGCCGAACAGGGAAACAGAGGCGATGATGGACGGGTCCGACGCAATAGCCGATTGGCCTGTTTTGAATGCCATGCTCAACATAGCAAGCGGAGCCACATGGGTCTCCGTGCACCACGGGGGCGGAGTGGGCATCGGATATTCGATTCATGCCGGACAGGTTACACTCGCCGACGGCACACACAGGCAGGCAGAAAAAATTGAGAGGGTTCTGACAAATGATCCGGGAATTGGCGTTGTAAGGCATGCTGACGCAGGCTACAGCATAGCTATTGATACTGCCAAAAAGAAGAATATAAATATGCCGATGATAAAATGAAAAAACTGTTGAAGAATCTCAACGAAATTGTTTCATGCCATTCAGCAGACAGCTTCATAGTTCTGGGAGAAGATGCTGATATACTCTCCGAAGGAGATTGCATCGGAATTGAGGATGGGAAGATAATTTTTGTGGGTAAAAACGCTGAAGAAGAGAAATATGACGAAGTTATTGATTGTTCGGGATGCATCGCAGTGCCGGGTTTTACTGATTCGCACACACATCTTGTTTTTCACGGCACAAGAGAGGATGAGTTTGAAATGCGCGTAAAGGGCATGACATACAAGGATATTGCCTCTGCTGGCGGCGGGATAAAGAGAAGCGTAAAAATGACCCGTGAGGCAACAGAGGAAGATCTCTTCGATGAAGCCAAGGAGAGGCTAAAGATTTTCATATCAAAGGGTGTCACCTCAATTGAAATAAAGAGCGGGTACGGACTTGACAGGGAGACTGAACTTAAACAGCTCAGGGTTATACGAAATCTTAAAGATGAATTTAAAATAAATATAAAAGCGACATACCTCGGAGCGCACGAGATTCCCAATGAATACAGAGAGAGAAGAGATGACTACATTAAATTCATGATAGAGGAGATGATTCCCTTTATAGCGGATGAAAAACTCGCTGACTATGTTGATGTCTTCTGCGAGAAGGGGGTATATACCCAAGATGAAACTGTAAGGATACTCGAGGCGGGTAAAAGACATGGGCTTGAAGGCAGGGTGCATGCGGATGAAATTGATTTTTCAGGAGGTTCAACTGCCGCCGCAGAAATGAAGACAAAATCGGTTGACCATTTCAACATACCTGATAGGAATGACCTTGAAGCATTGAAAAACAACAAAACCGTCATAACTCTGCTTCCTGCAACCAACTTTCTTTTGAGAATAAAGACCAGACCTCCGATTGAGGCGATGAGAAAAATTAAAAATACGATAGCAATTTCGACGGATTTTAATCCCGGTTCATCGCCTGTTATGTCTATTCTTCTTGCCGCGGGAATAGGCATGATAAATTACAATCTTCTTCCGAAAGAGCTTATGCCGGCAATAACACTGAATCCATCATACTCTCTCGGACTTTCGGATAGAACCGGAAGCATCAGAGAGGGAAAAGATGCGGATATAGTTGTTTTCAGAAGAAACAACTACTCACAGCTCTTTTATTTTTTCGGGGAAGATAAACCGAATATGGTTTTCTGCAAAGGAGAGAGGGTAATTGGATAACTTCAAAACGAAGCTCGTTGAAGCAGAAAAGACAGAGAATGTTGAAGAAAGAATAAATCTTCTTATAGATATTTTTCAGGAGGTAAAGTATAAACATGGGGCTGAAGCAGTGATAATCTTGCTGAAATTGGCTCCTCTCTTTGAAGACCAGTTCGTGGTTTTTTACCACCTGTTCAACCATTTTCTGATGATGAATGTGAATGATGAGGCTGAAAAGATAATTGAACCCCTGATGCGCGAGGGCAAAAGAATCCGAGAGATGTCTCTGAAGTATCCTCTTCAAACAGAGTTTGCGGAAACCCTTGTCTTTTATTTTGAAAACAGCGAAGAAGATAAAGCAAGGCAGTTTCTTTCCGATTCCTCAAAGAGAGATAAATCCGCATTGGGAGCGAAGTATTTTGAACTTTCGATGAAGCTCAGGGATGCCGGAATTGAGAACATTTCCGACTCTTACTTTAAATCGGCTATTTCAAATTCCGATGGCAAGGCAAAATCAAAAATGGTTCTCTCTTACTGTCAGACTCTTGAAAAGAGGGGCATGAAACAGAAAGCAAAAACCATACTCTCTTCGGAGATAAACAATTCAAATGACACGGATTCTCTTCCTCTGATGTACAAGCTTGCTGTGATGACTGAGGAGGAGGATGCAGGAAGGGCTCTTGAAATTTACAGGGAGATTGAAAGGATAGATTTTGACTTTCTGGACATAAAAGAAAAAATAAGTAAATTGACAAATGATAAAAATAGGTATAAAATAGATAAATTGTCTGAAGAGAGTTTAAAAGACGACTCAAACATTCACTTTTAATGAGTGAGGAATTATGAATTACGAAGAATTCTTCAAAATGTCCTTCGAGCCTTTTGCCAACATACCTGATACCAGGTTCTTTTTTGAAAGCCAACAGCACAAGATGGCTCTGTTAAGGCTTATGCATGCGGCAGACAAGATGCGCGGCTTTGCAATGCTCGTCGGAGAGGTAGGAACGGGAAAGACAACAGTCGCTAGGAAGCTCTTGTCATACCTATCGAAGAATCCCAAGTTTCAGACAGGGCTTATAGTTCTTACCCATGAGAACTTCACCGACGAATGGCTCTACACAAGGCTTGCCCAGCTTGTGGGAATAAAGGACACTACAAATCTTATGACTGACCCAATGAACATAATAACGCGCCAGCTTATACGGCTTGACAAGGAGGGCAAGAAGGTGGTCATAATGATAGATGAGGCGAATAAAATATCAGATGCAAAAGTAATAGAGCAGATAAGGGGCTTTTTGAATCTTGAACTTTCCGACAGAAGAATAATAACATTTATACTCATAGGAGTTCCCGAGTTGGAGAAGAACATTATGCAGAATGAGTCTCTTCTTCAGAGAGTAGCCGCAAGGGCATACCTCAAATCTCTCTCAAAAGATGAAACATACGGATACATCAAATACCGGCTCTCAGTGGCAGGAGGCACGCTCTCCATATTCACTCAGGAGGCGGTTGATATGATACACAATTATGCAAACGGGAGACCGAGGCTGATAAACACTATCTGCGACAATGCTCTTCTTGAAGCCGCTTTTCTGCAGAGAATACCGATAGACGGCCAAATGGTCGACGAGGTTTCAGATTCGCTTGGATTAAAAAGGCAGTTGACATCATTCAGGCGAGAGTTATAATTTATAGTTCTATCAGTTAAAAAGGAGTGCGATGGCCAGTTTAGGAGAAGCTAAAGAAAAAGCGCGAAAAGCGCAAAATGAGGGTCAATATGAAAAGGCCATAAAAATCTATATGCAGATTTTGGCCGCATTGAAGAACAATCCCGATCCTTCATTCTATAACACAATAGGCGATATATACCTCAATAATCTCAAAAAGAATGCTGAAGCTGTGGAAAATTACAGAGCCGCCCTTACTATCTATGTGAATCAGTCGTGGCATTCCAATGCAATCGTGATGGCGAAGAAGATAATAAAGGTTGATCCTTCGCTTTTGGAAATGTATGAAACAGTTGCCGACCTTTACAAAAAGATGGGCTCCCTCGGAGAGGCGTTGAACAGCTACATCCTTCTTGCGGAAAAGTCTTTGCAGTCAAATAATAAAGCATTGGCAATTGAAGCATTCAAAAAGACCTTGGAACTGATGCCTGATAAAGTCGAAATAAAAGACAAACTTGTCGAACTTTACATGCAGGAAGGGAATTTTGAATTCGCCCTCGAATATCTTAGAGACATAGAATCTTATCATATGAAACGCGGGGATCTGCCGAATGCAACAGCAACGAGAGTGAAGATATCTCAGCTGGAAAGCAAAATGGGCAAACCTCCAAAAGAGGAGAAGAGAGCAGTACCTGTGGAGAATGTGAAGGTGGAACCTCCGCATCCAATCGCTGAAGAGTCATTGGATATTGATATAGATGACCTTACGGCAGGTCTTTCAAAACAGCTTGACGAGACATTTGCCAATACTCAGGAAAAAGAGGAGATTTCAGCTCCTGCGCAGGAAAGCAATCAGCAGTCAAATTCACCGGAAAGCGAATTGGACGGCCTCTTTAAAGAGGATGCGTCGAGTTATGGCTCATTTGTTGAGCTTGGAAAACTGCAGGAAGACATCGACATCGGAGGAGCCGTACAGTCATACTATCAGGGCGCTGACGGATATTATGAAGCGAATGACCTGATAAATGCATTGAATGTTTACAAGAGAATATTTGAAATAAAATCAGATGAAGACAAGGCGGTAAAGAGGATAATTGAAATTGCAAGCAAAGCACAGATGTACAGAGAGGCTCTGTTGCCCTATGTTCACCTAGCAAAAGAGGCGATGGGAAAATCACCGACGGATGCGTTAAGTTACATCAACAATGCATTGAGCATTGACCCCACATTTCAACCTGCAGTTCAACTGAAAGCTGCGCTTGATGCCAAATTGAAGCCTCAATCGCCTTTTACGGAACCTCCAAGACAGCAGGTTCAGCCTCAGCAGACAAATGCTCAACCTCAACAGCAGTATCAACAGCCGCAACCGAAAATGGAACCCATAAAACAGACTCCTCCACCTGTTCAGCCGACTTTACAGCAGCCGACACAGCAGAATGCCGACAGATTTTTCAGCCAACCCGCGCAGGCAACTCCGCAGGAGAACCCGCTTGATGATTTTGTTAAAGATATACTCGGTGAAATGTCAGATCTGGATTTTCTGAAAGAATCGGAGCACGTTACAGCCAAAGATATTATTCAGGGAAAGAATGAAGGCAACAAACCGAAATTCAAGATAGAGGACAACAAACCTCAACAGCAGGATTCAAGTGTATGGTCTCTTCAGGAACTGCTGGACGAACTAAAAGAGGGTCTTGACCAAAACATCGAGGAGTCGGATGTTTCAAGCCATTATGATTTGGGGGTCTCTTTCAAGGAGATGGGTCTGTATGACATGGCTATTGAAGAGTTCCAGAAATCTGTGAAGCACAAAGATTATGAAATAAAATCCCTCGAGATGTTGGGAATATGCTTTCTTGAAAAACAAGAGTATGACCTTGCGGAATCATCTCTTCAAAAAGCACTCTCAAATAAGACAGGAGGCAATGAAACGGCATTTATCGGAATCAAATATACATTGGGCAAGCTCTATGAAGCCAAGAAGATGACCAAGGAAGCATTGAAAATTTATAATGAAATATATACTGTGGATTCAAAATTTGAAGATGTGGAAAAGAGGATGAATGCTATAAAATCTGCGCCAAAAGAGATAGAGAAGAGACCGCAGATTCAGCAACCTCAGCAAAAAACACCTGAAAAACAGAGTGATTTCATTGATTTTTCTTCCATACTGAAAGATGAAATATCATCAGATTTCAGCATTGACGACATTGACCTTGACAATTTCACTGTGGAATTAACTGATGAGGAAAAGGAGAATCTTGCCAAAAAAAATAATAAGGTGAGTTATATGTAACTATGGATTACAATACTTACTTTGGTTTCAAAATCGCCCCCTTCTCCAGTTCGCCTGATGAAAGATTCTATTACAACTCCCCCTTTCATTCAAAAGCCCTTTTAAAACTGATGCATGTTGTTGACCAGGGTAGAGGGCTTGCAGTGCTGATTGGTGACATAGGAACGGGAAAGACGACTATAGCGAGAAGACTTCTTGATTACTTTTCCTCAAAACCGAATGAGTATGAAGTTTCTCTCCTTGTAATAATCCACTCTGAAATTACAGCCGGATGGCTATTGAAGAAGATAGCGGTTCAACTCGGCGCAAAGGTTGAGACGGACGATAAAATAGATATAATAGGCCATGTTTACAGACAGCTTGTGCTTCTTAATGAAAAGGGCAAGAAACCGGTAGTGATGATTGATGAAGCGAATATGCTGAAAAGCCGGGAGATAATGGAGGAGCTGAGGGGTCTTCTCAATATACAGAACGACAATGGCCACCTGATAACATTTCTCATATTCGGCATGCCTGAGACTGAGGAGAATCTTCGTCTTGACCCTCCTCTCTATGAGAGGATAAGCATGAAACTGACTCTTCCTGCGCTTGACGAAGAATCAACGAAGGGCTATGTGCTTCATAGACTCAAAATTGCAGGGAGATCAGAACCGCTCTTTACCGAATCATCCCTAAAACTTATACATGTGCATGCAAAAGGCAAACCCCGGCTTATAAATACTCTTTGCGATAATGCTCTTCTTGAAGCTTTTATAGAGAAAAAAACATTCATAGATGATTCAATTGTCAATCAGATAGTATCAGATATGGGTATGCAATGAACACGGTGATTGCCGACCTTCATCTGCACACCATCGCTTCTGACGGAAGGTATGCGCCTCTTGTGCTCTGCGAACTTCTGAAACTGAACGGCATCAAGTTCTTTTCATTGACAGACCATGACTCGGTCAGATCGGTTGCAGAGGCAGTGGAGTGGGCTGAAATGAATGGTATGACAAATATCCCGGGAGTAGAGTATTCAACATTCAACAGCGGCCGTCAAATACATATACTCGGCTACATGAAGGACTATAAGAAGGCCGGAGAACTTCTTGACATTAGAAAGAAGGACAGAATAGAGAGGGCAAAAAAAATGGTGGATCTTCTTAACGAGAATAACATAAAAATTGATTTTGAGGATGTGCTTATCGAAGCTAAAGAGTCCGAATCTGTGGGAAGACCTCATATAGCAAGAGCGATGCTCAAAAATGAACAGATTGCGGATTTAAAAGAGGCATTTGACAGATACATCGGAGACAACAAGTGCTGTTATGTTCCGAAGATGGAATTTACCATCAGAGAGACTGTGGAGATGATACACTCTCTGAGGGGATTGGCGGTTATGGCGCATCCCTTTGAAAATGAGGCGTACAGAGACCTTGAAGAGATTTACTCCATGGGAATCGACGGATTAGAGGTCTATACTCCGAAAAACAGGGTGAATCAGATAGATTTTCTCCTTGACTTTGCAAAGCCGAGAAAGCTTCTGATAACAGGCGGTAGCGACTATCACGGAGATAACATATATACTCCGACAGGTCTTCACAATGATGTTTTTGAAATTTTTCTTGAAAAGTGGAGGAGTCTATGAAAGATGATATTTTTAATGAGCTTCAAAATCCAAATGAAAGCAAGATACTTCTTGTAGTGCTCGACGGGCTTGGCGGACTTGCAGATGAAAGCGGCAAGACAGAACTTGAAAGCGCAGTAAAACCAAATATGGACAGACTTGCCGCTCATTATGAGACAGGAGAGATGGTGCCTGTTGACATAGGAATAACTCCTGGAAGCGGTCCGGGTCATCTTGGAGTCTTCGGTTATGAACCGACAGATTACATAATAGGAAGAGGAATTCTTGAAGCTCTCGGACTTAATCTGAAGGTTGACAAAGAGACTGTTACTGTAAGATGCAATTTTGCCACGATAGACAGTGAGAGGATAATAACAGACAGGAGGGCGGGCAGAATATCTTCTGATGAAAATCAGAGGCTTGTAAAAATATTGAATGACAGAATAAAGAGCATTGACGGCAGACAGGTTGAATTTTATGCCGGAAAGGAACATAGATTTGTGATGGTTATCCGCGGGGTTAATGGTGCCGCGGATGTAAATGACACAGACCCTCAAGAGACCGGAAAGCAGATACTCAAAGCGGAGCCCCAGAATCAATCCTCCTCTGAAACTGCGGAAATAATCAACAAGGCGACAGACCAAATACTGGATACTCTGAAAGCAGAGAAGAAAGCAAATGCGGCTCTGTTCAGAGGCATTTCAAAGATGCCTGAAATACCTACTATGAAAAAGAAATACATGCTCAATCCCTGCTGTATAGCTACATATCCCATGTACAAGGGGCTTGCCACTCTCGTAGGTATGGACATTCTCCATACAAAAGAAACGATTGCAGACCAGATTGAAACTCTAAAAGCCAACTATGACAAATATGATTTTTTCTTTCTTCATGTGAAGAAGACAGACTCATACGGAGAGGATGGAAATTACAAAGCAAAAGTCAAAGTGATTGAAGAATTTGACGCCATGCTTCCTGAAATAGAAAAGATGAAATTCGACGCAATGGCTATTACGGCAGACCATTCAACTCCATCCGTCATGATGGCTCACTCATACCATACCGTGCCTCTGCTTCTTGTTAACAGCAGACCGAGATTGTCTGATGTAAAATCATTCTCCGAAAGAGAGTGTCTTAGAGGCGCAATCGGAAGGATTTACTCCAAACAGCTGATGTCTCTTCTGCTTGCATCCACCGGCAGACTTAAGAAGTTCGGTGCATGATGAAATCAGGTTATGTATCAATAATCGGCCGGCCAAATACAGGAAAATCCACTCTTCTCAATGCATTGCTTCAATTCAAGCTCTCTGCTGTCAGTCCGAAGGCGCAGACTACGCGCTCTTCTATTCAGGGCATATATATGGATGACGATTCGCAGATTATATTTTATGACACCCCCGGCTTTTTAAAGACGAGGAACATGCTTGATGAATGGATGCTCCGTGACATAAACGAATCAATAAAGAGTTCGGATATAATTCTCTTTCTTTATGATATGAAAAATTATAAGGAGATTTTTGAATTTCACCTATCTCAGAATCAGCACTCGATAGCAGTTCTGAATAAAACAGACAGGATTAGCTCTGAAGAAGCCGCCTCAATAGAGATTTCGTTAAAAGAGAGATTTGAGAATGTTGTTCTTATATCTGCTCTGGAAAAGAGAAATCTTGACGGATTGATTCAAAAGATAAAGCTTTACCTTCCGCATGATAATCTCTTCTATCCGGAGGACATAATCACTGAAAAACCCGAGAGATTCTTTGTGGCTGAGTTTGTCAGACAGGCTGTATTTGAGATCTACGGAGACGAGGTACCCTACTCCACCGGTATAATAGTCGATGAATTCACGGAGAAGGAGAACCGCAAAGATTATATCAGGGTCAAGCTTCTGGTTGAGAGAGACAGCCAAAAGGGAATACTGATAGGAGAGAAGGGTTCCGCAATAAAAGAGGTGGGTGTGAGGTCAAGAAAAATGATTGAAGAGTTCCTCGGAAGGAGCGTCTTCCTTGAAATATTTGTTAAAGTTGAGAAAGGATGGAAGGACAACAAAGGCCTTCTTAAGCGCATGTGGGAGCAGATGTAATCTTTATCCCAAAAAGCTATCACTAGTTTTAGTTATGACTATCGTGAAGGGTCTATCAGTTTATCGTTAATTGATTATTGAAGATTGTTTATGGGCTGCACGCGGGCGTAGCGTCAGCTCGCACACTCCGCTTCGCCGCTTAATCAAGATGGGTTAGCGTAGCAAGGGGACAACCACTTGATGGGCGTCTGCGCGGAGCGTCCTCGCCGACTTGAAGCTTTCACTTTCAATAAGAATTGACTTGCTTGTCCTCGGAAAAACATTGAATAGCAGTGCGGAGATGCACTGGAATTTTTCCTCGGAACTGTGAAGGCAAGTTATTTACTCAACTCCCCGCATTAAGCTCAAGGCACATGGCTCACGGCTCAAGGCTGGTTTATGGGCTGCTGGCGGGTGTAGCGTCGGCTCGCACACTCCGCTTCGCCGCTTAATCAAGATGGGAAAGCGGAGCAAGGGGACAACCACTTGATGGGCGTCTGCGCGGAGCGTCCTCGCCGACTTGTAGCTTTCACTTTCAATAAGTTATTTAATTGAATGTTGCAGTAGGGACACACCGTAGGAATGTCCCCACATTGGCTGGGATGTAATGTGCGCGAACGCACATGATAGAGACATCGGGTTGCACCAGAACTTTGTGAAGATTATTGTAAAGACAAAATCTTACTCAACAGCGTCACCCTGAACGCCTCTGTGGTTATGACTATCATGAAGGGTCTATCAGTTTGTTGTTAATTGAAGATTGTTTATGGGCTACACGCGGGTGTAGCGTCGGCTCGCACACTTCGCTTCGCCGCTTAATCAAGATGGGAAAGCGGAGCAAGGGGACAACCACTTGATGGGCGTCTGCGCGGAGCGTCCTCGCCGACTTGTAGCTTTCACTTTCAATAAGTTATTTAATTGAATGTTGCAGTAGGGACACACCGTAGGAATGTCCCCACATTGGCTGGGGTGTAATGTGCGCGAACGCACATGATAGAGACATCGGGTTGCACCAGAACTTTGTGAAGATTATTGTAAAGACAAAATCTTATTCAGCCGTGTCACCCTGAACGCCTCTGTGGTTATGACTATCGTGAAGGGTCTATCAGTTTATCGTTAATTGATTATTGAAGATTGAGCTGGGGCTACACGCGGGTGTAGCGTCGGCTCACACACTCCGCTTCGCGGCTTTGTCTCGGCAGACCTCGACGGGCGTCTGCGCGGAGCGTCCTCGCCGACTTTGAGCTTTCGTGTATCAATAAGTTATTTAATTGATTGTCCTCATGAGAAGCATTGAAAAGACGAGCGCTGTGGACAGGCTTCTCATTCGGAACTGTAAAGACAAAATCTTATTCATCTCTCCGTATTATGCTCATGGCACATGGCTCACGGCTCACGGCTGATTTGGGGGGCTACACGCGGGTGTAGCGTCGGCTCGCACACTTCGCTTCGCCGCTTAATCAAGATGGGAAAGCGGAGCAAGGGGACAACCACTTGATGGGCGTCTGCGCGGAGCGTCCTCGCCGACTTTGAGCTTTCACTTTCAATAAGTTAATTAATTGATTGTTGCAGTGGGGACACACCGAAGGAATGTCCCCACATTGGCGAGGGTGAAATGTGCGCTAACGCACATGATAGAAAAAACGGGTTGTACCAGAAGTTTTAGAAGATTATTGAAAAGAATAAATATTAATCAGCACTCCGTATTGTATTTAAACTCGCAACCCGTAACTGAATTATCTTTTATTATTGATGATTATTTAGTGGCTACTGGTTATTGGCAAAATAAAAGTCAACCACGGGGGAATAGATTTTTATGTCAAGAAAGCCTAAAATAAGAGGAATAAAACAGAAAGGAGAGAATGTACAATAAAAAGGGCGCTGATTGCGCCCTTTTTTTTGCTATAAAATATAAATTCTATTTTATCTCATTGTCTATGACTTCGGCGAGTCTCTTTACGCCCTCTCGTATCTGATCCATTGAAGGGTATGAAAAATTCATTCTGAATGAATTTTTCTTTTTGCCTCCAACATAAAACGCAGAACCTACCACATAAGCAACTTTTTTATCAATCGCCTTAAGGAATATCTTATCGCAGTCATACTTTTCAGGAAGAGTAACCCAAAGGAATAAACCTCCATCCGGCTTTGTCCACCTCACGCCCTTTTTCTTGGGCATGTATTTGTCAAGCATCTCCAGCATTAGTTTGTTTTTCTTTTCATAAATGGATACAGTCTTCTTCACAGTGGGAAGAAGCAATCCCTTTTTAAGGAATGCCGCAGCAATGTGCTGTGTTATCTCCGGAGTGCTGAGGTCGGTCGCCTGTTTTGCTATTATCATCTTGTCAATTATCTCTTTCGGACCAATTGCCCAGCCGAGTCTGAAACCGGGTACAAATATTTTGCTGAAAGTGAAGAGAGATACCACGAGTCCGTCTTTATCCATTGAATAGAGAGACGGTATGCTCTTGCCGCGGAATCTGATCATTCTGTAAGGACTGTCCTCAATAATCATTATCTTTTCTTTCTTGGCTATCTCTATAAGCTGTTTTCTTCTTTCAAAAGAGAGGGTTACGCCTGCGGGATTATGGAAATCAGGAATAACATAGATGAATTTAGGCTTCTTTCCCTTCTTTTTCAGGTCTGCAAGTATCTTTTTCAAAACATCCATCTTCATTCCGTCATTGTCTATTTCAACATCTATAAGTTTTGCCCTATACGAGTTGAATGCGCTCAAAGCACCCACATAGGTCGGGCTCTCTACTATTCCGATGTCTCCCGGATTGAAGAATATCTTTCCGACAAGGTCAAGTCCCTGCTGAGAGGCTATAGTGATTGCAATGTTTTCTCTTCCGATTTTGACATTGTCAAGAGCCATAAGCTTAATGAGTTCATCGACAAGAGGAGGAAATCCCTCTGTAGCACCATACTGCAATGCCTTTGTGCCGTTCTTATCAAGAACTTCCGAAGTTATTTCCTTTATCGCTTCAATGGGAAACGACTCGGGGGAGGGAAGGCCGCCGGCAAATGAGATTATCTCCGGTGATTGGGTGACTTTTAATAGTTCCCTGATAACGGAGCGCTTCATTGCCTTTATATTTTTTGAAAAATCTGAATCGTAATGTATCATTAAATACTCCTTATGTAAAATTTTAATAATTTTATCATATTGTGACCTTATTTTCAAGGAAAAATGAATGATGAAAGGCAATATACTATTGTGGTGTCGCATAAATCTCTCGACATTTAACAAAGGGTATGATATAATATGAAGTATGAACATATCAGAGCGAATAGTTTTAACAGAAGCGGAGCGAGAGCAGATAGAGAGATATGTACGTGGCAAGCGAGTGCCGATGAGATTGGTGTTGAGAACGCGGATAATAAAGATGTCATCGGAAGGTGTATATAATCACGAGATAGCAGAGACTTGTCAAGGAAGTTGTGTAAAAAGGTATTAGTATTCATAAGGGAGTT
>JBFXGO010000038.1:0-20034 GCA_050239825.1 bacterium | reverse complement strand
CAGTTATATCCATTATCATTACTCCGCCGTCTCCGCTCGCTACATACATCCTGTCTCCCTCTATTGCCATCCTCCTACTCTCGCCATATCCTCTATACTCTCCAACCACCGTGGGGTTGCTCTTATCAGATATGTCCACTATTATCAGTCCTCCGCTTCTCGCTCCTACATACAATCTATTCCCTATTACCTCCAATTCGTATGTATAGCCGTTTGTCTCGCAAACTCCTATCTCCGTTAATAGCGTATCATCCTCTACATCATATATCCCTATTCCATTTAATCCCTTTGCCGCTATTAGTATTGTATCCTCTATTATCTCCACATCGTATGTATTGCCGCCTGTCGCCACTGTCTTCTTTAGTTTTATATCATACAAGTTGCTTATATCCATTATCCCTATCCCCTGGCTCCCGTAGCCGAAGTAAACATAGGGGTAGGTTACTTTTATGCCTCTTATCTTCTCTGTTGTGTAGTAATCATCTGTTTGATCGTATATATCACCTATTTGGGTTAGATCATATACCCTTATCTCCCTATCTTCTTGCATTGTTCCTACTAATACAGTTGAATCATTATTTATATCTCTTGTAAAACCGACTATCCTTGTAAATGTAGGACTTATTGTATCGTTTATAAAATACTGTCGATTGAAATATCCACTAATATATAGAGTATTTCCGGTA
This sequence comes from bacterium, assembly GCA_050239825.1. Taxonomy (GTDB): domain Bacteria; phylum Hydrothermota; class 32-111; order 32-111; family 32-111; genus UBA2202. The sequence continues at coordinate 19,348 of JBFXGO010000038.1, read as the reverse complement.
TAAATTATCTCTTTCCATGGAAAATCCGAATCCTCTCCTTCAATCTGATTAACCAATGTAGGTATTGTATCTGTATGTATATCATAGATATTCAGCAATGTGTCATTCTTGCTCACATACAGGTAATTTCCTATCCTTCTGATATAATTGATATAGTTCTCAAGTTTCATTTCGCTTATTAATCTCGGATTGCTTTCTGTGCTTATATCCATTACCCATAAGTAGCTTCCACTGCTTATATATGCCGTGTTTCCCTTTACTGCTATCGCCTCTGTCGGTCCGTATTCCCATCTGCCAAGCTCCCCTACCATCTGCGCATTCAACAGCACGAATCCGAACAGCAAGAATAGAAGTAAGATCGTTCGCTGGTATGCTGGTTGACTGGTATGCTTTGATAGCTTCTTCAGGATAGAGGTAACTACTGCGGACTTCAGAATGACAAAATTCGTACACTTCTTTGCTTGTGTGCTGGTATGCTTGTTATGATTGAATATATTTTTCATAATTGCTCCTTTAAGATTTTCTAAATCCAATTTGCACCTTTACCTGTTTCATGGTTCAATTTCGGGAATAGTATTTAGTCACTATGTTTTCCTGACTTAGGTTGCGTTGCTTTTATGTTTTGCTTTTTTTTCAATGTTTTCTCCATGATTTTTAAAGTTTCCAAATAAGCTTTCTCCACTGCGTTCATGTCCGCAGACTGGTATTTTTTGTATTCGTCTTTGGCTTTTTGCATCGCCTGCTCATGGCTTATTGAACCTGCATTAAATAACAGCTTTCCATCAAAAGCTTGTATCAGTCGGTCCAAGTGAGAAATCCAGTCCTTCATGCGCATGGGTTCATGATTCATTGCTTTTACTTCTGCAAGGTCAAAGTATGCGGAAACAATGTTATTGAGCTTTTTTAGCTCTTTTTCGGTGAGATAATTCTTGGCGATGCAAATATCTTTTCTGGTAACTTCTCCACCTGAAAAAGTGAGCAGTCCCATAAATGGTTGTCCCGAATCGGCGCGCTCAGCTATCACCTCGGAAGCAGTATGTCCGTGCGCGGCATAGTGCAATTTGTTTTGAACTATTTTAAAAAATTCAATGGATTCTTTAGCTTTCGGATCATAATCAGCACTGGTTGCATATAGATCAAGCACCTGCCGGTACAATACCTTTTCACTGCTACGGATATCGCGGACGCGGTCGAGCAGTTCCTTCCAGTAATTCCCTCCTCCAAGATTTTTAAGGCGCTCGTCATCCATTGCAAAACCTTTGATGATGAATTCCCGTAATATCCGCGTTGCCCATATACGAAATTGAGTGGCTTTCTTAGAATTAACCCGATAACCAACCGCAATAATGGCATCGAGATTATAAAATTTGGTCTTATATTTTTTCCCATCCACTGCAGTTGCCGAGGATTTCTCGATAACTGATTTTTCGTCTAATTCGGCTTCAAAAAAGATATTTCTGAGGTGAAGCGAAATATTGTCCACACTGCATTCAAAAAGCTCTGCCATTTTCTTTTGAGTCAGCCAGAGGGTTTCACTTTCAAAATGCACCTCAATTTTTGGCTGTCCGCCGCCATTGTCGTATATAATGATGCTGTCGCTTGATTTTTCATTTTTCTTTGTTTTCAGGGACGGTGCTTGTAAATTTGTAATTTTTCTTCTCTCTTTCAATCTTTTCTCCTTTCAGATATTCCTTTTTTATTATATCTCAATGTCTGCAACATTCAATAGATTTCATTCTGCAGGGCAGACAAGTCAGTTGCAAATAAATAGTACGCTGATGAGCTGGTAAAATAGTTAATAGTTGATGGTTAATAGTTGATAGTTGAAGAAAGCAATGAGCCGTGTGCCGTGGGCATTGTGCGAAGGAAGTTGAGAGTTGATGGTTAATAGTTGATAGTTGAAGAAAGCCATGAGCCTTGTGCCGTGGGCATTGTGCGAAGGAAGTTGAGAGTTTATGGTTGAAAGTTGATAGTTGGGGAACGGAGACGCCGTGTGCCTTGTGCCTTGTGCCGTGGGCTAAATACAAAGAACGAATAGAAGCATAGAGATTGCCGCGCTTCGCTCGCAATAACGATTTTGATATATCGATTTGCTTTGATAGAATCTTCAGGATAGAGATAACTACTGCGGACTTCAGAATGACAAAATTCGTACGCTTGTTTGCTTGTGGGCTGGTATGCTTGTTATGATTGAATATATTTTTCATAATTGCTCCTTCAAGTTCTCTTAAATCCTATTTGCTTTTTCTCTGCCTTTTTATCTGTTTCAAGTATTTTCCTAAATGCTTGAAACACTATTTTAAATTGTTTATCATACTTTTTTTCCATTTCATTCAATCTCAATTCTAAATCTTCAATTGAAATATTTACTGAGTTCAGCTTGATAAATGTTCTCATTATCTGGATATTTATCATTATTGCTTTTTCACTGTTTAACACACTTGACAACATAGCCACTCCTTGCTCAGTGAAAGCGTATGGTAATTTAGAAGAATACTTCAATCTCGCAAGGTGGTCACAATTTGTGACCAGTTCGAATTTTTCAGATTCACTCAGAATGAACATGAAATCCGATGGAAATCTCTTAATATTCCTTTTAACTGCCTGATTCAATACTTTAGTGGGAACATTATATAAATCCGCCAAATCTTTATCTATCATTACTCTCTTGTTTCTCATAAGAAATATTCTTTTCTCTATTCTCTCAACAGGAATTATGCTTTTACAGGTGAGTTCTTTTAATGATTTTTCATTATCATTGTTCTTTTCTTTCTTCATTCTCATTACCTCCAAATTGTTTCTCTGATTTTATAATCGTTTTGCTATGTTGTCAAGAATAACTCATTTGCATGCCCACAGAACAGATTTTAAACAATTTCTCCAAGAAAAAACTTTTCAAGCTCTTTGTGGCTGTTTCCGATAATTATCGCCGAAGCTTTGGGGTATTTCTTCAAAGCAGCATCTAATCCTTTCTGATACATCCTTGTTCCGCCGCTCTTTACCTCAATTAAAAACATCCTGCCCTCTTTCTTCACTACAAAATCAACTTCATCATTTCCATCCCTCCAATAGTAAAGTTCTATTTCCCCACTCAACATTCTGTTGGCGAGATAACCACCCACCGCCGACTCTATGATTCTGCCCTTCAGTTCGCTGTTTGTTTGAAGAATTTTCTTCAAATCGCCTTCTCCAAAATCAAGAAAAGCATTGTTTAAAACCTGTAATTTGGGAATCGACATTCGTTTCACTAATTCTCTGCATGAAAACTTGCTGAGAATGCACATTAATCCGCTTGTTTTCAAAAGCTCCGCATAATGAGAAAGAGTGGTTGTATTCCCCGCATCATGCAGTTGTCCAAGCATTTTTGTAAATGAAAATATCTGTCCTGAATATACCTGAGTTATTTCAAATAATTGCCTTAATAGTGCCGGTTTATTGATTCTCTCATAAGAGAGTATGTCTTTTGTTAGTGTTGCTTCTATTATGGATTCTTTTATATAACTTCTCCACCTTCGATAGTCATTTGTGAATGTCGCGCTTCCGGGAAAACTCCCATAGCAGATATAATCCTCCAAATCCCAGCCAAATGCTTCGCGCATTTCTGAATAATTCCAATGTGACATATATATGCTTTCAAATCTACCCGCAAGAGATTCTTTTCCATCAGAGAGAAGAACCGGAGATGATCCTAACAGTATCATTTGCAGACTGCATTTATCTCTTTTGATTTTGTCGTAATGCTTTTTAACTATATCTTGCCAATCGCGTATCTTCTGTATTTCGTCTATAATCACAACACGCTTTCTGTTGCCGTTTTTATCAGCTGATATTTCCTCATTGCTAAGGGTTGAATCAAGCCATGAAGGTCCCTTTGTGATTGAATCTTCTGATACGAAGTATTTACAATCGTTTCCGATATTCTCCTTTAACTGCAGAACCATTGTAGTTTTTCCTACCTGTCGAGGACCTGTAATGAATTGAATGAAATTCCCTTTTTCTTTAACTCTATTCAATAGAATTGAGAATGCTTTTCTTTTAATCTTCATATTTTACTCCTGTTATTGAGTTATTTTACTCAATATAGAGCGTATGTCAATAGAAAGAAGCAGGGTAATAAAAACTATATTGCATTCAAATGCCAAAACAAAAGGTGATATCCTATATCTACAATGACTTATGGTGCTTTATTACCTTTCCCTTCTCAATAAAAATAACATCCTCGCTTATGTTTGTCGAGAGGTCTGCGATTCTTTCAAGGTTTGCCGCAATTCTGTTTATCTGCATAGCTCTCTCTATTGTCTTCGGGTCGGCAGACATAATAGCAGTCAGTTCGGAGACAATCGTTTTTCTAAGCTCATCCACAACGGTATCCTTCTCGCAGATATTTGCCGCCAGCTCGGCGTCCGATTTTATAAATGAATCTATTGAGCCTTTCAGCATCTCTTTTACTGCCTCTGCCATTTTCAAGAGATGTTCGAACTCTTTTATCTTAGGCAGTTCGATTAAAACAAGAGAGCTCTCGCAGATGTTGACGGCATGGTCACCTATTCTTTCAAGGTCATTCGACATCTGAAGCATCATCAGGACTCTCCTAAGCTCTTTTGCTTTTGGCTCAAACTGCGCAATGAACTGAAATAGAAGTTCATCCGTCTTCATTTCATATGCATTGGCTCTCTCCTCATCGTTATTTATAACATCCTCAAGGATAGTCTTGTTTTTTTCAACAAGACCTCTGACCGACTTGTCTATCATCGCTTCCGCAAGAGATGCAAAATCAATTATCTCATTATTCAACTGATTCATCTTCTCTGAAATCATCTGCCGCTCCTTTCTTTATTTAAAGGCAGTTTCACCGAAAAGAGGGTGCCATTGCTTCCGCTCTTGAAATCAACAGCTCCATCATGTAAAAGAACTATATGCTTTACTATTGCAAGACCCAGACCGGTCCCGCCGCTTTTCTTAGAGCGCGATTTATCTGCAACATAGAATCTTTCAAATATTCTCTGCCTGTGTTCGTTGCTTATTCCAATTCCGCTGTCTTCTACATCAATAAAAAGAGATTCCCCGTCATGCCTGAGGCTCACTTTTACAAAGCCATTGTCAGTATATTTTATCGCATTATCAATCAAATTAATGAGAACCTGTTCAATTTTAAAAATATCAAGATGCATCTTGGGCGGAGAATCATGCTCAAATGACAGAATAAGCTTCTTTTTTTCTGCTTTGGGTTTCATTATCCCAATGACTTCCTCTGTCAAGCGCACAGGGTCTGTAAGCTCCATATTGAGTCTCTCTGCATGTTCAAGAGAGGAGAGGGAGAGAAGGTCTTCTACTATGTTTACAAGTCTCTCCGTATGCCTCTCAATTATTTCAAGATACTTTCTGTTTTCCCCCTCGACATTATCGCTCATAGCTTCAATAAATCCCTTTATCGCCGTAAGCGGGGTTCTCAGCTCATGGGACGCGTTCATTATGAAATCACGCCTGATTCTGTCTGTATCCTTTATAGCGGTTATGTCAAAAAATGTGACAACGGTTTCATTAGTCCCTTCAATATACCCGAGATTGACGACTATATCCAGATTTTGATTCCTGAATTCTCCGGATATTTCTTTTTTTTCAAGAATGCATCTGCTGACAAGTTCGTTGAAATCGGGATTTCTCACAATCTCGCGGAAATTTTTTCCCTCCATGTCTTTGAAGGAGAACATTCTCTCCGCCGATTCATTTGAGAGTACAACCCTTCCGAATCCGTCTATAACAAGCACACCTTCATGCATTGTTTTTATTATCTTATTCAGTTCGTCCCTGCTCTCCTCTGTCTGGTGAAAAAGCTTTTTCACCTTCTCAGCCATCGTATTAAATGATTCTGCAAGCACCTTCAATTCATCCTTCCGAAAGATTACAATCCTTGCGTCAAAATCCCCGTTCGATATTCTTTTTGAAGCTGTCACGAGTCTGTCTATCGGTCCATAAACATTCTTTGTCAGAAGGTATGACACAATAAGCATGCCGATAAGCACAAATAAAACCAAAAAAGTAAATCTTCCGTAAAAGTCCTCAACAGCTTCATCCGCATGTTCCATGTATGTTGCTATTCTTAAAATTGCCGATATTTCTTGATTCATCTTTAATGGAACAGCAATGTACAGCATATCCTGCTGTCTTGTTATTGAAAATCTATTGCTCTTTCCGACTTCTCCCCGCAGAGCAATCTCTATCTCCTTTCTGTCCTTGTGATTCGTCATTGATTTGGGATTTTCATCAGAATCAAGAATAACATTTCCGGCTGTATCAATGAGAGTCAGTCTGTATCCCGTTGATTTTGACACACTCACGAACAATGATTCAAGCTCTGTGGTATCTTTCCTCGACAGAATATCCGTTGAGTACGATGAGAGTATTGTCAAACTTTTTTCCATGCCGCTTTCAACAGTAGAAAGATAATATTTAGTCACTCCGTCCACGGAGACAAGTAGAAGGACTATCATGGACATGGCCGCCACAAGAAATAGGGAGATGAATATGCGGAGAAAAAATCTGTTTTTCATTCTTCTATTTTATACCCCACGCCTCTTATGTTTTTTATAACATCACCGCTTTTTCCAAGCTTTTCCCTGATTCTTTTAACATGCACATCAACAGTTCTCTCTATTACCATTTTCTCACTCCCCCAGAGCCGCCTCAAAATCTTATCTCTGCTCAAGACCCATCCCTTATGCTCTGAAAGAATCATCAGTATGTTGAATTCGGTTGAAGTAAGGTCGACAGGTTTTCCGTCCGCAGTCACCTCATGCTTTAAAACATCAATCACTATTGATTTTCCTATTGTTACAAGCTTTATTTCTTCAAAAACTTCATTGCGCCTTAACACAGCTTTTATTCTTGCTGAAAGCTCCTTCATTGAAAACGGCTTGGTCACATAATCATCCGCGCCAAGTTCAAGACCCACCACCTTGTCTGTTTCATCGCTCTTTGCGGTAAGCATTATCACCGGAATATGTTTCGTCTTTTTATTTGATTTGAGAGATTTGAGGATCTCAAACCCGTCAGTATCGGGAAGCATCATGTCAAGAATTACAACTTCCGGTGTCTCTCTCTCAATAAATCTGTCAAAACTTCTTCCGTCTTCAAATGTTTTGACTCTGTATCCTGCCTTATTAAGCCCTATTGAGAGCAGTTCTCGGATATCCTCTTCGTCATCCACAGCCGCTACTGTTTTAATGTCTTTTATTATTTGCTTTTTTAAGGTCATATAATTTATTTTACGCTTTATATTTTTTTTTTCAATAGAACCATCATCCGAATTTTCCCGATATATATTCTTCGGTCTTCTTGTTTTTCGGCACTGTGAACATTATTTTGGTCTCTCCGTACTCCACAAGCTCTCCGAGATAGAGAAATGCCGTATAATCGCTTATCCTCGCCGCCTGCGCAATATTATGCGTTACTATAAGTATTGTAACTTCTTTTTTCAATTCAACGCATAGCTCCTCAATCTTGTTTGTAGAGCGGGGATCAAGAGCCGAAGTCGGTTCGTCAAGGAGTATTATCTCCGGGTTTGTCGCCAAAGCCCTCGCCATGCATAATCTCTGCTGCTGGCCTCCCGAGAGAGACATAGCAGAATCCTTCAGACGGTCTTTCACCTCATCCCAGAGCCAGACATCTTTAAGCGATTTCTCGACTCTCTCCTCCATCGCGCTCTTTGACATTCCTCCTTGTATCTTGAGTCCGAAGACTACATTTTCATAGATTGACTTGGGAAAAGGGTTCGGCTTCTGAAATACCATTCCCACCTTCATCCTGAGGTTTGTCACATCTGTCGTTCTTGAATAAATATCTTCTCCGTCTAAAATTACCTCTCCTTTGATTTTAGCGTCTTTCAAATCATTCATCCTGTTAAAGCATCTCAGGTATGTTGACTTTCCGCACCCGGAGGGTCCTATCACGGATGTGACTTTTTTGTCGAACAAATCCATTGTTATTGATTTCAGAATATGCTTATGTCCGAAATGAAGGTTTAGGTCCCTCACTTTTATAAGTTCATTCACCACATCCTCCTTTTTCTCATTCTGTATCTTATAAATATTGCGCTTCCATTGACTATAAGGACAAGCAGAAGAAGAACCACTGCTGTTCCATACGCAATCGGAACCTGTGTATCAGGCGCAGTTCCTTCTGTCATAAGAGCGTAAATATGGTAGGGCATTGCCATGACCTCATCAAAAAGAGATTTTGGGAGCTTCCTTGTATAGAATGTGGCGGCAGTAAAGAGTATCGGCGCTGTCTCTCCTGCGGCTCTTCCCACTGAAATGATGCTTCCTGTAAGTATTCCGGGCGCCGCGGCAGGAAGTATCACTCTCAATATGACCTGTCTCTTTGTCGCTCCGAGGGAGTATGCCGCCTCTCTGAAATCAAAAGGAACACCCTTTATTGATTCAACGGTCGCATTTATTATTATCGGCAGAATTAAAACCGCCAGGGTGAGACTTCCGGAAAGAATTGATACTCCCATTTTGAATGTAATAACAAAGACAGACAAACCGAACAAACCATATACGATTGATGGAGTGCCTGATAGGGTGTTTATTGATATCTTTATTATGCTTACCAGCCATTCGGGTTTTCCATATTCGGAGAGAAATATGGCGGAGAGAACTCCGAGAGGAAGGGCTATGACCATTGAAAGAATTGTCAGAGAGAGTGTGCCGACAATGGCGGGAAATATTCCACCCTCAGTCATGCCCTTCTTAGGCATCTCTGTCAAGAAGCTCCAAGAGATAATCCCGGCTCCTTTGGAGAGTATCATGACAAGAAACATTACGAGAAAGAGAAGAGATATGAAGACGGAGCTTTTAAGAGCCCACTCTCCTGCGAGTTCGATTATTTTTCTTTTATTCATGCATCCTGCTTCTCTGAGAAAATCTCTGCATCAGAAGACTTGACAGCAGAGTAACAAGAAACAGCACAATTGCAATTGAATAGAGAGCCTGAAAATGCTGTGACCCGTTTACCGCCTCTCCCATTTCGGAAGCTATTGCCGAGGTCATGGGCCTTACCGGGGAGAAGATTGATTTGGGAACCATTGCCGCGCCTCCGGAGACCATCAAAACAACCATTGTTTCACCCATCGCTCTGCCGAATCCGAGAATCACACTTGCTATTACTCCTGATGATGCGGCAGGAAGAACAACCTTGAATATTGTCTCTATTCTATTGGCTCCGAGTGCAAGAGATGCTTCGCGCAGCTCTTTGGAGACTGCGCGCAGAGCATCTTCGGAGAGTGAGGAGATTATGGGTATTATCATTATTCCAAGTATTATGGATGCGCTCAGCAGATTGAGTCCGGTGGGAATGTTGAATATTTTCCTGATAAAAGGAGCAAGAACGGCCATTCCGAAGAGTCCGTATATAACCGACGGAATTCCAGCTAAAATTTCAATGAATGGCTTTAATATTTCACGCACATTTGTTGACGCAATTTCGGAAAGGTATATTGCGCTGCCCACTCCCAAAGGAACTCCGACAAGAAGCGCTCCCATAGTGACAGAGAGAGATCCTGCTATTAGAGAAAATATTCCAAGATCCGCCGGTTCATCCGTGGGATGCCACATTCTGCCGAATATAAAATCAGAAAAATATATGTCTTTAAATAGAGGGACTCCTTTTTGAAATATGCTTAGAATTATACCCATTAAAAATAAAATCGACAGAGAAGCCGCCGATAGAGTGATAAGTTTGAATGCATTTTCTTTTAATTTCATTTTTTAATTTATTCAGGAGCGTCTCATTGAGACGCTCCCGCTATCCTTAATTATTTTAACGGTATGTATCCTGTCTCTTTTACTATTTCCTGTCCATCTTCCGATAGAATAAAATCTATGAAAGATTTGACTTCTCCCTTGGGAGAGCCGTTAGTGTACATATAGAGCTTCCTCGCTATCTTGTATGTGCCGTCATTAACCGTCTTCTCCGATGGCTCTACATTGTCTATCTTCAATGCTTTTATCTTATCGCTCAAAAACCCGAATCCTATGTATCCTATCGCACCCGGGGTTTCCGCAACATTTGATGCAACTGCATTGTTTGATGCCAGAAGAAGAGCATCTTCTCTTACCTTTCCACCCCTTAGGACAAGCTCCTTAAAAACTTCAAATGTGCCTGAAGAGACATCTCTTGATATGGCGACTATGGGCATTGACTTGCCGCCCAGCTGTTTCCAATTGCTTATCTCTCCCGTGAAGATTTTCTTTGCCTGCTCCAGAGTCAATTCATTTATTCCATTTGAGGGATTTATCACAATTGCTATTCCATCATTTGCAACCACAGTCTCTACTATGTTTATACCGTTCTCTTTGGCCTGTTTAAGCTCTTTCGTCTTTATGGACCTTGAAGCGTTTCCGATGTCAACTCTTCCAAGCATGATATCGGTTATTCCGACACCGGAGCCGCCGCCTCTGACTGAAATGTTTATATCCTCATTATTTTCCATGAATCTTTCTGCGGCAAGTTGAGCTATCGGAAATACAGTAGTGGAGCCGGACATCGTGATGTCACCCGCAAAGACCGTTCCGGCCGCTATTACAAGAATTAGAAATGCAAGTATGGTTCTTTTCATTGTTCCTCCTTGATTTTACATTTTACCTGTAAAGAGATACCTAAGCTGTACGGACACATTGTCAAGCGCATCCTTTGTGGTGTCTTCATACATTGTCCTCTCCCAGTTTGTCTGCACAAATATCACGGGTTTTCCGTCATTCGCGTCTTTTAAGATATTCCAGTTAAAACCTGCAATTATTCTTGAATATGAATCATCTGTCTCTCCCGCCTCTCTGTTCTTGTCGAATGTGTCATACCTTCCGACAATTTCCATATCAAGAGAGGATGTCAATTTATTTATTTTCAGAATGGGCATGACCATAAGTCCGGTTCCCGTATTTCCGTCCATATCTTTTGCCGCATACTGAGCCCAGATATCCAAAAACCCAAAAGCAATTCTTCCCACTCCGGTATAAACAAGGCGGAGAGTATCAGAGATTGTTGTGTCGGCATCGACAAGAAGTGAGTGGTCCTCATAAAGCACTGAGCCGCCGAGAGTGATTCCGGTCAGAGGTATAACTCTTAAATTGAATGCGAATGCAGGGTTAGCGTCAATGTTCCCTCCTGTTTTATTATACCCTTCGCCGTTATAGATTGAGAGTGCATACTCTCCAAATCCTGCGGGAATCAGACCATTTACCGAAATTCCATAATCCGCTGAGGAGACAATCTTCTCTTTGTCATCAAACGATTTTTGTATCGTCGGATATGACCAGTCATATATTGTTCCGAAGTATGTTTTTATAAGGCCTGCCTGAAGAGACATATCTCTAAGAGGCATTGCAAAATCTATATATGCATACTTCAGTTTTATTCCCACTCCGTCCTCAAACTTATCCGATGAAAAGAAATCAAGGGTGAATCTTCCCTTTATCTTGTCCGAAAAAGCGGGCTCAACTCCAAAGTATCCCCTTTCAAGAGAGAAGTAGCTCTTGGAAATCTCAGAACCGTTCAGATCCGCGGTGTATCGGCTCCAGAGCTCCATAGAAACCTTTGACTCAATGGCGCTGACTTGTGAAAAAGCAATCAGACCGAGAAGAACCAGCAGAAGAGTTTTTCCAAGTTTTTTCAAGAGACCTCCTTTTTTGTTTTCTACAATATACTCCCTGTAAATTAAAATGCTGTGAAAGAATTGTTAATTATTTGTTAAGATTCTTGACCTGAAGGAAGGCGGGATTATAATATCAGTCATGCTTAAAAGAGTTATATTTTATCCTCTTTTCGTTCTGCTTCTCCTCCTCCTTTATCTTATATCCGGAAGATTTGTTCTTTCTTATGCCGCAAAAAAGCATCCATTAAAAGAATCTTCATATATCTCCTATATTAAATTCAACTGTGTGGGAGATGTATTTCTCCATGATTCAAATTTGAAATCAGCAGAGACAAAAGACGGATTTGAATTTAAAGCCTCTTTTCAGGAAATCTCTTCTGCTCTCAGAGATGCGGATATAACATCATGCTGGCTTGGAGGCGTCTTTGACACAACAGGTCCATATACCGGATACCCGCTGTTCAAGTCTCCGGATGAGCTTCTCACGGCGCTTCATGAGAGCGGTTTTGACTTAATGCTCCGCACAAACCACACGATGGACTACTACGAAGAGGGCCTCGAAAGCACAACCAATCTTATTGAGAAGAACGGAATGATTCAACTGGGCGCATTCCTCACAGAAGAGAAGAGCAGAGAAATATATGTTGCAGTAAAGGATTCCCTGAAGGTTGCAGTTCTAAGCTACACATACGGATTAAACGGATTGAAGCCCAAGCATTCTTGGGAAGTCGCCATGATAGACACTGCAAAAATAAGAAGCGATATAGAGAGGGCAAAAAACATCTCGGATTTCATAGTGCTTTTTCTTCACTATGGGACCGAATACAGCAGGGAGCCTAGCGAGTATCAAAAAAGGATTGCAAGATTCTGCGCAGAGGCCGGCGCGGGAATAATAGTAGGCTCTCATCCGCATGTAATTGAACCGGTGGAGACACTTGTGACAAAAGACAACAGAATCGTCTATTCAGCCTACTCCTTAGGCAATTTTTTCTGCGGACAAAGAAAAGAGCACACTGACTGCGGCATGATTCTTTCTTTCATAGTTGAAAAATCCAGCCGCACAAACTCAAAGGCTATAGTAAAGAGTATCTCTTACAAACCCACATATGTAAAAAAATATCTTTCGGAAAACAGCTATAAATTCAAGATTGTGCTTTCAGAAGAGTACTCTGATTCCTCGGACAAGGAGATTTTTAACCGCATCAAAGAGTCTGCGGAAGAGACAAAATGCCTCATGCGCCTCATCTCAGGCAACCGCTGATGATTTCAGCCATCTTTTCATATCCCTTTTCATTGAAGTGGCTCTCATCTGCAAAATATTCCTCTCTACCGAAAAATTCACCTTCAATGTCAAGAAGCTCTGCTTGATTCTCTGAGGCAAAGACTCTCAATGTTTCATTATATTCTGGAACAAAACGCCTGAATGTAGAGTCTGTTTTAAAAAAAACAGAGTCATAAGCGTATGGTCTGGTCATGAAAACAACACGAATGTTCTTCTCTCTGCATAAAGAGAGAACCTCTTTCATGTTGCCTATATAATCCGATTTGGCTACTCTCGGCTGATATGCTCTATGTTTGGTCTCTTCTCTCTTGATTTGATTCAGAAAGAGAAGAACAATTTTATAATTCAGAAGAAATCTCTGGGCTTTGACAGTCATTTCAGACGGAGGATTATAATCTTTATCTTGTTTTCCCATGCCGCCCGCCGCATCATTCCAACCGAATGAGAAAAAGACTACATCCGGACTCCATCTGCCAACATCCTCTTTCAATCTCTTCAATCCCTGATATGATGACCAGCCGGCGACTCCCGCATTAAAGACCTCAAAGGAATCTTGAAACATCCGCTGCAGATAATACGGGTATGAAATCAAATCTTGTCCGTCAGTATTTGAATCACCATAGAAGAAGATTCTTTTCTTCGAAGACTTCTTATCTTCGTATGGTATTCCCTTGAATCCGTATTTGTTGTAAGGATACTCTGTTGAGGGTTTCCAGAACATAACAGGGTCATACACTTTTGATTTGTCGCCGGTTATGTGCGCTCGCCTCCAGTCATCGCCTTCACCGCGTCCCATAATCAAAAGCGGAGAATATAGTTTTATCAGATTCGCCTGATGAAGCATGACGACCGCCCCCTCCGCTGTACCTGCCAGTACTATTATGAAGTAGATTGTCATTATTATGGGATGGCTATTCAGTATTCTGTTTGTGCGTAAATTCTTTTTTAAGAGAAGAAGAAAGGAAATGTCAGACAGAATTATTATGATAAAAATAACCCTCTTTGAAACAGGGGAGAAGAATGGCAGAATAAGATAATTTATGGAGAACAGGAGAGCTGTTGTGAAGAGAAACATTGCCGTATTTTTGCTTTTGTTGAATGTGAGGAAAATAAAAACAAAGATGGTAAGAGTATAAGCGATAATGTTTACCATATTCCACATTGTCGCTTAAAAACCTATTCCCGTATTTCTTGGTTTTCTACATCTTCGAAATACCTCTCCCTGTTCTGCGCAATAATAGAGTCGAATGAACCATAAAAATAAAAGACGGGAAGGGTGATGCTTGCTCCTATATATGGTTTTGAATCAAAATATTTGTAATCGAGAGGATTGTATATGAGATAGCCTGCATAAAGCTTCAAGTTCACAAATTTTGTCAGAAGGTCTCTCTTTATGAAAGTCACCCTTGTGTCGAGATATGAGATATTCATTGAAGTGTCATTTACAGAAACAAAACTTCTCCACGCATTTGCCTCGAGGGTCAGGTCTATTTCATTCAGAAATGTTTTTTTGTTGGTATTGTAGGGAATATATGAAAATGACACGGGCAGCATTGAAATTAAATTCCCCATCTTTGTTGAAAAGAGAGTAGTGCCGAATTTAAATCCAAGCGAAGAGCAGAACCCGAGCTCGAAATTGCCCAGTGAAAAATGCATCTGCTCCGGGTAATCGTAAGAGAGATTCAAAAGCCCGGTGTTTATATAGTAAAAAGAAACTGTGTCAGACTGAGAAGCGTATGAGGAAATAAACAGCAGAACCGAAAGGAATATAAAAATGAGTTTGTGTTTGTTCGTCAAATTCATATTTTGGAATTATACACATTTAATAGTTATTTTCAAGTAAGGATATTGATTATACGGACAAATATCATATAATGGTTTCAGGAGTTAATATGAATAAAAAACTTTTCATCTCTCTTTTTTCTTTTTTATTGATTGTTTTTGCATCAGCTCAGGAAAATTACATGCTGGGCGGACTTCTTCCTGATAGCATGAGTTTTTCACCCCTTGTGACAGAGAAGAAGATTGAGAGCAAAACTGCTGTAAATACCTCTGTAATAATCACAGAGGGAATAGCTCCGGTGGGGAATCAGGCATCTCTCGGCTCATGCACATGCTGGGCATTGGGATATTATTATAAAACATTTCAGGAATGGCAGGAGAGAGGATGGGACATAACGGATTCAAGCCATCAGTTTTCCCCTTCTTTTTTATATAACCAACTTAACGGAGGAGCAAACTACGGAAGCTTCGTTGACGATGTTCTTCTCATGATTGAAAAATACGGAGTATGCACGATGTCTGACATGCCTTATACTACAAATTATACTGTTTATCCCGACAGAAGCGATTATCTCAACTCAATGAATTACAGATCTCAAACAAGCCACTATACTCTTCTTGGAGACCTGACACAGCTTAAACAGCACATATCAAATGGAGAGATAGCTGTCTTTCATATATATGTGTATGATAATTTTTATTCCATATCCTCTTCTCAGCAGTTTTACGCAGTATCCTTGCAGAGCGGAACAAACCACGGCGGACATGTGGTTACTGTAATCGGATTTGATGATTCAATAATTACTCCTGACGGATACGGCGCATTCAGATGCGTCAACTCATGGGGGACAACATGGGGAGACAAGGGGTACTGGTGGATAACCTATCAGGCAATCAAATACACTACCTATGTTCCTGTTCAGAGATTCTGGTGGAGTGAAGACAGAGTAGATTATCATCCGACGATATATGCGGAGATAGATGTGACTCATTCAAAGAGGGACTGTATAGACCTTGCGCTCTTCTCAAACAATGAAGCAGACCCGCAAAATGCAGTTCAATTGAACAGTTGGTATATGGACGGATACAGAACTGGATATCCGTCAACATTCCTTGATTATGCATTTCCATCAAACAGCATTCTTTACGATATCTCCGATTTTGTTCTTAACAGACCCGACTCACTCTTCTTCTTCATGGAGGATACACTATCTGATTCTCAGAGCGGATATCTAAACTCATTCACAGCAATAAGACTGACCGGAGAGGAGTATGCCGCAACCGACACACCTATAGAAATTTTCGATTTTGATTACAATGTCTCGGGACTTTTTCTTGATTCTCTCAACTCTTCAGGTTCTCATGAGGAGAGTTTGATATATCCTTCCATTCCGGTCAAAACTTCAAAGACCGGCTTATTCTACAATTACAGAAATAAGATTCTTCGCATTTTTCCTGCAAGCGGCAAATGCCCCAAAATATCCATTTTGGACATAGCGGGAAGAGTTATAATAGAAAATGCCATGGTAAGAGGAAATTCAAATGGTTTTTACTTGAATTTGAATTCTCTTCTCAAACCCGGCAACTACTTCATCAAATCTTCAGACAATCTTATTCTGAAGATTTCGATTGTCAGATGATTTTATCTTTGATGAGATAAAATGTAAATTGTAATTCAGTGCATATAACATGAGAGGAAATACGGGGTGTCTGAACCTTGAAGCTCCAATAGGCCCTGTAGCCGCCATTATTGCAAAAACCGAAATACCCAAAATTATTCTCACTCTAACATCGTCCGTTCCTATAAATATGAAGTACAAGAATGAAAGCAGAGAGAGCGCATTAAATGAGATTAAAAGTAGAAAATACAGAACCTGAAACACATTCTGCCTTTTAAAGTACTCCATTATTCCGCCATATCCTTTTTTTGCAAAGACATTGAGAAGACCTTCTGACTCTCTGTTGCCGTTTCCGAAAATCTGGTTTAAATCGTATCTTCCGAAATCAAGAAAATAATTCACCCATCCCTTCATGTTGAATCCTATGAATTTAAATGGTTTTTCTGCAATTTTAAAAAGAGATTTTCTGATATAATAATTCTCTATTTTGCCGGCATACTCTGTTGAATCTCTATATGATTCACAATCACTGAGAAATGAGTCGGCAGACATTTCGCTCTCTTCGCTTTTTAAAAACATATAGGTGTAATATCTCATCACATTGATTGATCCAATTGATGAGTAGGAGAGGGATTTTGAAGTTTTATAATTTGAAGCAACTGCTCCTCCGGCTACTATTATGGGAATCATGAAAAAAAGAATCAAATGTTTTTTGGGGACAGACCTGAAAGCAAAAAAAACAAGAAAAGGAGACAGAATCAGATACACGAAGAGAGCAACGGGTTTCAGGGCTATAGAAATAGCGAATAAGATAGCCGAAAGGAGAAGCAGACCGACGGTTTTTCTCTTCAAAAAAAATATAAAGAATAGGATTGCCGATACAAATGATATTTGAAACAGACTTTCGGTCATTATCAAGACGGGATAAATAAACTGAGAGGGAGAGAGAGTATATGAGACAAGAAAAACTGCGAAAACAAGAGTTTCTTTAAAAACAATTGTAAAACACTTGTATAAAAAAAAGATGAATAAGAGAGAGAGAATGCATTGCACAACTGCGATAAAAAACCGGCTTTTGCTTATAAAACTTAATATTAGGAGGAATAAGGGATAACCTGCGGTTCTTTTTGTGTAAAGCAAACCATCTTTTTTTTCATTAAAATCGCCGCAATAAGCCGAATGGTACTGCCGAATGTTAATTGCAGAATTCAAATATTCGTATGAATCTGCTGTGAAGTAGTTGTTGTTCCTTTGTTGAATGAAAAGGAAAGACAGCTGAATAACCGTAAAGAGTAAAAATAATATAAATGATTTTTTTAACAAGAAAGTATTATTCATTCCTTTCATTCGGTTTCCTTTTTAAAAACTATATTATACCATAAAATTATTGTTGAATGGCCTGTTTTTTTGATTATAAATATAAATTTTTTAAAAATGGAAATTTAAATAGATATGCAAAACATAATAAAAGTTAAAATCTTTTAATTAAATTTCAATTTGAATCTCTTTTTTAATAGTATTCTATTGAAAGAACAAATTATCCAAATACGGGTTCAAAGAGATTAAATCGGGAAAATGTATTGTTTTCCCACATATTCATTTTGCATTTCATTGAATTCATCTCTTTGAGTTACCTGATGTTTATCTTTGATGATTGAAGTCGTAAGAACCATTCCGGCAATAACAGAAATCATTAAAAGCAGAGCAAATGAAGCCTACAATTTGAACCTGTTGATTTTCCGTGCCCTTTTATTTATCTTTATATTATAATCCATATTCTGTTTCAGGCATATTTTCGCTTATTAAAGATTTCATTGTCATAAATTCTTCATACACTTCTCTGCATTGTGCGCAATTCTCAATGTGGGTCTTTTCATTATTTGTCTGTTTATATTCTTTGTCTGAAATTAAGAATTTTACAGTCAAATATATTTGTCAATAGATTTTAACTGCATTTAGCATTATCCTTTATTTTTGAAACATCAAGCGAAAATAATTTAATTTTTCATGGTCTTGTGGCAATCAAAGCATCAAAGGGCTGATTTGTCATTCTCTGAAGCATCACATATCTTCCCGGATTCGCTTCAAGCCAGTATGGTTCATTATTATGCATTCCTGCATAAAGCCCCATGTGCCACACCCAATAATCCTTTTCTGCAATCGTCACGGTGGCGCCCTCATTGTTGCACTTATAGTCAAAAAGAAGATAGATGATGTCACCCACCTTCAGCTTTGTAAAGTCCGCATTCTTTGCTATAACTCCTTCAAAACCTTCAACTGCCTTTCCGAGCTTTCCGCTCTTTATAAGCTGTTTCGGAGAGACGCTCAAATCCTGCCACCTCTTGCCTGTAACATCAGTATATGCCAGAAAGACCAAACCCATGCAGTCAATCTTCTTGTTGCTCCTTCCATTGAATGAATACGGAACATTAAGGTAATTGTATGCTTTATCAAACAATTTATAACCCATAGTATTCGTATCTGAGAGAGCTTTAACCATGTCAAATGTCACATCAATCTCTTCATCTATACTTTCAGAACATTCGACCTCCTCCTTTTCAATCAAAATCGAATCATCAACCTTAGATTTATCCGAAGAAAAACAACCAAAAATTCCTAATAAAACAATTATACCAAATGTAAATATTTTAGTTTTTATCATTGGTC
The DNA here is from genome assembly GCA_050239825.1 of bacterium. Taxonomy (GTDB): domain Bacteria; phylum Hydrothermota; class 32-111; order 32-111; family 32-111; genus UBA2202. Next base: position 348 of record JBFXGO010000038.1, on the reverse strand, counting down.
ATCCAATCCTCCATGGCGATTGAATCTGAAAACCTTTTATACTCTTTGCCGTCTTTGAAGACTATTATTGTCGGAAACACTTCGATCATGATATACTTCTCTTTGTGAAACTTTTGATTTCCCATCTGGCATTTGTTCATCAAAAATGTAATTTCATTTTTATGCTCTTTCGCCACCTTTTTAAAATACGGATATTGCTCATCGCATCCAGTGCATCCTAAAGCAGTAAAGAATACAATTATTGTTTTTCCGTCATTAGATGTCTCTATAATTCTCTTCATAGCAGTATCATTTACAAATTCAATGACTCCGCTGTTTAAGGTATCCTGACAACTGATATTTGTATAG
>JBFXGO010000037.1:0-20318 GCA_050239825.1 bacterium | reverse complement strand
TTGTCTTTTACAGCCTCTCCAACTCCGCCTACATCAAAAGAGACAATCGGAGTTCCTGATGAGAATGACTCATATATGACAGTGGGAAACCCCTCTGACTTGCTTGTTATTGCAAGAATTGAGGACTCAGAAAAGAGACTCTTCATTCTTTCCCTGTTGACATAGCCGAGAAGAGAGACCCTCTCTGACATATTCTTTTCTTTTATTTTGTTTTCAACCGCCTCTCTAAGTTCGCCATCGCCTGCCAGCACAAGCTTGAAATCACCATACTTTTTTGAAAATATTTCAAAAGAGTCAATAAGCATCAAGGGGTCCTTCACATCTGTCAGTTTCCCCGCAAAAAAAATAATTCTCTTTTTTTCAGACATCGGAAAGAGCTCTGTTATGCCGTTTCTTATGACTTTGACATTCGCTTCTTTGTTTGTCACCTTCAAGATTTTTTCCTTCATCAAATCGCTTACCGAAATGACTGATTTTGCTTTTTTCAAAATTTTTACTGCCAAAAACCTGTCTAAATGATGAGATTCAATAAACATCATCTCACTGCCGTGTATTGTAACTATAAATGGCTTGTTTTTGAAAAATGAGAGAAGCATCCCGGCAAGTCCGTCCGGAAACATTGTGTGGCAGTGAATCACATCATAATCTGATTCTCTTTTAAACATAAGCAGAACTGCTATAAAGATTGAATCAAGATGCTTTCCCAGAATTGAAATGTACCTCAAACTCTCCGCCCGCTCCGGTGTGTATGCCAATCTTTTCCTTACAGTTTCAAATAAACTTCCCTTGAATTTCTTCATCTCCCTGACTCTCGGCAGAATCGAGAGAGGCACTACCACTTGCATATCCGTTAATTTGGAAATTTCTGCGACTTGGTCGAATACATATATTCCACTCATTGGATTTTTGCTTTGAGGATTATTAGGCCAAAGGTGAGAGATTATCAGAACTCTCTTCTTATGCATCTCTCTCGTACTCTGTGAGTTGTTTTTTTAAGTCTGCGTCAATCTTTAATAGAGGTTTGTCGCCTTTATTTGAGTATTCATACTCCTCATAGGCGTCTATGGTTCTGTTGTGAATAAGTTTTCTGTTCTCTGTCAGAATTCCGTAAAAATTATGCTTTTCCGGAGAGGGAAACGGCCCGCCCACTCCTCCGGTTTCGAGGAATATTGGTTCATTCCCTGTTGTTTCCTTGAACAGATGCTTTCTTTTCCTCTCTCTTGTAAGCCTCCCGTCAATATTTTCAGGTATCTCTATTCCAGCTTCATTAAACATTAGAGGAAGGGTGTCAATCGTGCATCTGAAGCTGTCATTATCTTTTTTTTTCTCTTCCCCATATTTTATAAGGAATGTATGGAGCGTATAGTCAAAGAAGTAAACTCCGTATGCCCTCTCCCCCACTTCATCTCCGACAGATACTCCGTGGTCTGAAGCGATCCATAAATCTGCATTCTCCAGAAGCCCCTTTTTTTTGAGTTCTCCAATAATCCGCTCCAGATATTCAGCTGACTTCTGCACATCCTCGGAGTGCATCCTTCTGTTCTCCTCTTGTTTACCGAAATACTCATCTGAAAAATCATCATACACCTTCAAAACCCTGTTTGAAAGAGATGTGTGTATGTGCGAGTAATGAAAGTAAAGGAAAAAATTCTGTGACGATTTCATTGAAGCTTCATGCCTTTTTATGCAGTCAAGATGCTCTTCCGCATTCCTGAAAAGATACTCGTCATGTATTTCATAATAATCGAATCCCCTTTGGGACATCACTACCGGGCTCGGAATGTTGCATGCCGTGAAATATCCCCTCTCCTTAAGAATCTGCGGTATTGTCTTAGCGCTCTCTGAAAGGTTTTCAGGACGCAGGTATCCGTTGACTTTGTTGTGCTTGGGATACAAACCGGTGAATGTTGCATGCATCGAAGCTATAGTATAAGGCGATGTGGTGTATACTCTGTTGAACCATTCGGATTTTGAAAACAAATCATTGTATGTTTTGTTCTTAGTGACAAAGTCAAACCTTGCTCCGTCAATCAGAATGAATATGATGCTCTTACTCTTCTTATTCATCCTTCATGTAGCCGAGGCGCTTCAATTCATCTTTCACATAAGAATCATCGACAGATGATTCGACAGCTGAATGTTTGACTAAGAAATTATAGGTGGGGATTTTGTTTCCATCATTCTTATAACCTATGTCAACGGGCTTTCCGTCAAAATCTTCTGAAAGCGGAAGTCCTGCGGCGGAGAGCAGAGTGGGGAGAAAATCATATATCTCGCAGTCATTCATTTTTCTTCTGCCCTCTTTTGATTTTGAGAAATGAATGAAAATTCCCCATTCATCATGGTCTGCAGAGCGCTCCAGGTCATTAAGTTCGATGATTTCGCTCATCCTGCATACCGAATTGCCGAGACGCACTTCAAGGTCTTCAATGTTGTGCCCCTCGTAATCGCCCTTATCCTTCTGTAGCACCTTAAGAAAGATTCTGCCTGTATTGTCCATTTCAATGACTTCAAAAAAAGGTTTGTTCAGAGAAATAATCCGGGCATTTTTAAAAAAGTTATAGAGGAACTTTGCATCAATAGAAGAACCTTCCCTGACATTTATGACGCAATTCAATCCCACATGGTAGAGCTCGACTTTTTCTTGAAGCTGGGCAAGCTCGAGGAATCTCTTTGCCCTTAACGAAATGGTCTCGAAAGAGCCCTCCATAATGGGCTTCATTCCATGGTCTGAGATGATGAATAAATCAGCATCTTCATTGAGTTTGTGTATCTCCGAAAGCTGTCTGTCAACCTCCTCATAAATTGTTTTGAGGAACTGACCATACTTTTTTCTCTTTTCCGGGTCTATGCCGGGAAAATTCTTTTCATCATAGTATTTCCAAAAATAATGCGCTCCCGAATCTGTTATCGGAATAAAGTAAAAACCTATGTCGGGTTTGTACTTTTTATAGAGACTGCAGAATAATGAAAAGTTTATTCTTGAGCCATTAATGAGATTTTGGAATTGTTTTGTTCTCTTGTCGGCTGTTTTTTGGGAAATATCGACTGCTGTCTTCAGAAGAGTCGAAAAGCCGACTCCGAGTTTAAAAAGCCGCAGAAAGAGAATAGCATTGGAGAGCAGACCCACGCCCCTCTTCTTGCTCCTCTTCCTGAGCTCCTGAACGGCGGATGCCTCTTTTGGAAGAGCGGAGTTATCGCGCGCCATATTGCAAGGTATGTTGAATGCTCCGTAATCTTCGGGAGGCCATGTGAGCTCCCAGCCGAAATTTCCCACAGTGTATCCGTAATGGTTGAATATTTCAAAGAATCTTGCAGATTTTATGTCCGACTGTAGATTGAAGAATGATTTGATGTTGTGCTTCTCTGCTCTCTTTCCGGATGCAAGGGATGTCCAGATTGTGGGAGAGATTGGAACTCTCGTGTTCTGGTCTATGGAGAGCATTCTTGCGTAAGAGCCTCTCTCCATCATGAGAGACAGGAACGGAAGGGAATTCTTTGCGGCAAACTCCTCAATTAATGTGAAAGTTCCTCCGTCGAGCCCGACAATCAAAATGTTTTTTTTCATTAGAAGTTATTATATAGAAAGAAAATCTATTTTCAAGATGTAAATAATAAATATTGACATTTATGCTTTATTTATATAAAATAAATATATTATTATTAAGGAGGCATCATGCTTGATTTCTTCTCCTCTAATGATCCGGAAAAGATTGTTGAGAGAAGCAACAAACTCAGGATAGAATCCAAGTTCGACAAAGCCGAACAGCTTCTTAAAAAGAATATTAAGAATTCAAAGTCTGATTTTATAATACTTCTTGAGCTTGCCAGAGTGCAGTTTGAACAGGAAAAGGTCAGCGAAGCTGTAATCTCCCTAAGAAGCGCTTATTTTTCAAACCCTGAGAGTCTTGCTAAAGTTGTTGACATAGCCGAAGATTTTCATTACAGGCCTCAAGCAAAAAAAGATGCAACAGCAGTAATACTCTTTGAACTGTATGTAAAAAAGCGCGACTTTGAAAATTTCAAGAAAATTTTTTCCACACTTTCAAACTCTGAAGCAGTATCAGCCATTCAATACTTTGAGAAAAGCTATCAGAACATCAAGGAGAACAAAACTGTTGAACAGCTTACAAAGAAGGATATTGAGATTTACATAATTCTGGGAATACTCTACCTAAACAACAGGCAATTCAAAGAGGCAAAGCCAATCTGCGAAACAATCTTCAAGACACAGCCGAAGGAGAGGGACAATATCCTCTCCGAGTATCTGACTGCTTCCAAGTCCGCCTATGGCAATCCGGCTCCCCACATGGCTATCGGCGACCTGTATGTCATAATAAATGACAAAGACAAAGCAATTAACTACTATCAAAAAGCCGTGAGCATTGACCCGTCTCTTAAGGAATCTGTGGCTAAGAAATTTGAGGAGTCGATAAAAGATACAAGTGAAATTTCCGACACGAGCAAATTTTCCCTCGTCGACCTTTACCTGAATAAGCATGATTATATGAAGGCCATTGACATAATAAGGGAGTTGATTGCCGACAAGCAGGAGGTCGGAGATGACATAACGAGGAGAGCATATCAGATAGTACAGGGAAAGAATGACCTTGTGGAGGGATACAAGCTTTTAGCGGATGTCCTTCTTCTGAAGAAAGACACTGCGGGTGTGGTTACAAATCTGTCAAAAATATCCGAACTGACTGATGTGGAAAATCAATACATATTGAAAATAATCGACAAGATGATAAGCAAGGATATGATAACAGAGGATCTGCTTGTCCTTAAATCCAGAATACTCATTAAGACAGGAAATCTCAATGAAGCGGCAAGACTCTGCGAGAAGGTCTATGAGATGAACCGCGCATTTTCTTTTGAGCTTGAACAGATATTGAATGAGATACTAAACAAGGATTCTTTCAATATAACGGGACTCTCACTCATGTCAAGAATGTTCATAGACAGAGACCAGCCCGAAAAAGCGAAACAGATCCTTGAGTATATTTCATCACAGGAGAATCCCGACCTTAAAGAGATAGCCCACAAGTATTACCTATCTCTTCATGAAAAATTTCCGGATGATATAGATGTCAAGCTTCATCTCAGCATAATTCTAATCGAACTCGGAAAGATACGCGAAGCGGAATCCCTTATACTTGAAACCGTTAAGATTCAGCCGAACCTCTTCTATGAAATAATGCCAAAATTCTATGCTCCTTCCAAAAAGAGCAAAGATATCGCGGAATCTATACTCAAAATACTTGATTCCGTTGACAAATCAAAGCTTGATTCTTTTCTTTACAATTATTCCTATGCCGAAATCTCATATCTCGCAGGCCTTCTCGACCAGTCAATTTCAATAGTGCTTGAAATGCTTGAAAAGAATCCCGACAAAGAGGATGCGGTGCTTGAGCTTGTGGATAGAATGAAAGAGCTCTTCCCTCAGAGCGAAAGGATAGCCGAATTTGAATTCAAATATTATCTCAGCAAGAAAAATTATTCAAGGTCATTGAGCTCTCTTATGCAGCTTTACAACAACAAACAGATGATAGGCCATGTTCTTGACAATCTTTATGTTCTGTACAAGCAGGTGCCTGATGACGCCAATGTAATCACAAATATTCTGAGAGTTCTTGACGACATGGGTCTTTATGAAAAGATAATACAGGAGTCAACCGACTTCCTCGCAAAAACAGCCAATTTCAATTCAGGCTCGGTGAAGTTCTATGTGGGAAAGGCGTACGCAAAAAAGAACATGCTCAACGATTCCGCGACATACCTGTTTCAGGCAATGGCTCTTGATAAATCAGTCATAGATGATTCGATGGAGATTTTAAGACAACTTTTGAAAATCGACTTCTCATCCCTAAGGGTCCACTATACATTGGCACACGGATTGAATTTGAAGGCTCTTACCGATGATGCCATAGAAGAATTGTTTGAAGTCATGAAAATCGACTCTCAGCAGATTGATTTGGTTATAAGAGACCTTGAAAAATGGTATGAGGATATAAAACGCAATCCCAAACTCACACTATCCCTTGCGAAACTTTATATGGAGAAGGGTTACTATGACAAAGCCATATCAAAGGTAAATGAAACTTATGAGATGGACAATCAGTACATTGATTCAATCCTCTCGCTACTGAAATCAGCCGTTGAACATGATGTCGAGGACGGCCATATTCTCTTCACCATAGGCAAATTCTATGAAAAGAAGGGGCTATACAAGCTTGCGTCCGACTACCTTTACAATGCAATGTCCATTGAAATCTCTTTGAAAGAGGCAGTAATTGCCCAGCTTCAGTCAATCATAAACAAACAGCCGGAAGAGGCGGATGCGAGATTCTCTTTGGCTCAGGTTTACAAAGACATGCACAATTACATGCAGACGATAACTCTGCTTCGCCAGATTGAGATGATAAATCCGTCTGACAGGGAGACGGTCATCGGATTTTATCAGGAGATGCTCGCAAACGAGCCGAACAACACTTATCTTCTAATATCGATGGGCGATTCATACATGAACATGGGTTCAACAGCAGAGGCGATTGAGACATTCAGGAAAGCGATAAATATAAATCCCCTTCAATCGGATGAGATAATAGACAAAATCCTTGATTTCGATCAAAAGACAACAGAGCTTCAGCTTTTTCTCTCAGAGCTTTATTTCAAAAAGCAGGATTTTGATTCGGCGGTAAATTGGCTCAATCTGGTCTATGTCACCGATACAGACTCGCATGACAAAATCATGAACGGCTTGAACCGCATTATAGGCGCGGCTCCCGGACATCAAAGTTCAATAATGCTCCTCTCTCTTATATACTTTGATACTGGAAAATACAATGAACTGATTGACCTATCTCATGAAGTATTCGAAAAATCAACAGTGCCTGACCAGAAGTTCCGCTTCGGAGTCCTCCTCTCCCAATCGTACAGGAACACAAACAGAGAGAAGCTCGCGGATGATATTACTCTTAAAATGATGAAGGAAGACAGCCAGCTCTACTATGCAGTCGTCTTCCAAATCTATGAGCAGGAGAAATCCAAGAAAGCAGCTAAGATGAAACAGCTCTACACATCAAATCCGAACAATGAAGAGAACCTCTTGAAATATGCAGAATACCTCATAAAACAGCAGGATTTCGAGAGCGCAGTCAAAATAATGCAGGTAAATTTCAAGAATCCCGACAGTCTCTTTGAAAGATCTTTTCTTCTTTCAAAAATATATGAAAAGCAGTCTAACATAATTTACGCGCTTGAGCTTGCATCCCCTCTCAGAAAATCACAGAAGGTCAAGCACATAGCACATCTTGTCGGACTTTTAAAGAAGCTGGGATACTACGGAGAGGCTGAAAACATACTCAAAGAAAAACAAAATCTGTCGAATGAATTGGGAAGATTCCAGTACATGCAGAATGTATTTAACGATTATAAGGTAATCGCCTAAAAAGGAGTGTATATGACTGAAGAAATAAAGAACAATGAAGATGCCTCTCAGGAAGAGAGAGTCAGCGCTGAGGAGAAGGTTTCCGAAGTGAAGCAGGAAGGTGAGGAAAAAAGAAACGAAACAAACAACTCGGACGCTGTTTCATCTAAACTTGAAAAACTCTCCGGCGATATGCTCTCACTCGGAGAAAAGCTCAGCACATCATTTGATTCCGGAACAAAGGAACTGACAGGCTCCATGCGCGCTTCAATGGATGAGCTTTCATCCAATATAAAGGAGATGATAATCAGGCTTGATGCAATCAATGAGACAATTTCGATTCTTCCGGAGACAAATGACCACATAAAGTCCACTCAAACAAACTTTGCAGATGCCAATGCATCCGTGGCTGAAAAACTTGACAATTTGCACGGACTTCTTGAGAAGATACCAACCGACATCAATTCAAAGATGGAGGAGCAGACTAAGGCTGTCGGTTCCATATTTGACGCTCTGACAAAGAACAATCAGGAGATACTGGAGAAACTTGATTCATTCCTCTCTAACCTGAATGACACGGCAAAGAGAGTGACAGACATAGCTGATTTCGAAAAGTCGATGAATGACAAACGAGAAGCCGAATTTAAAATGGTCCAGGCCAAGATTTACAATGAAAGAGGAATGGTGCTATTCTATAGAGGCATATTCGCCTCTGCTCTTAAATATTTTGAAAAGGCGCGGGATTTTGATGAAAACTCTCCTGAAGTTCTCAACAACATAGGGCACACTCTCATTAAACTGAAGGAGTATCAGAAGGCAGAAGAGACCCTGAAGAAGGCTGTTGACCTCTTCCCCGATTTCTCTGAGGCTTACAACAACTTAGGTTTGATGTATATGGAGAACAGCAATTACGAACTTGCGGCGGAAAAATTCAGAAAAGCTATTGATGTTTATTCTGATTTTTCAGACGCATACTTCAATCTCGGAAATGCTCTCTTCTCTTTGAAAAAGACAGATGAAGCCGTGAAGAAATGGGAAAAAGCGGTTGAACTGAATCCCTTCCTTGAAGAGGCAAAAGAAAAACTAAAGATTTACAAAAAGGGAGACATAAATGCCTGAGGATTTTCTTAAAAAAATAAATTCCAAGAAAACTTCATCCGAAGAGAATCCTTTTGAAAAGCTGTTTCAATCAAAGAAAGCGGATATCAAGCCCATTCAAAAGGAGACGGCACAAAAAGAAGATTCCCCGAATTCTATGGAGGGAATAGAGAATCTCGGAAAGTCCCCCACAAGCAAGGAAAGGTATAAGGAGACAGAGCAGACGCCTGATGTAAAGCCTATGCCTGAAATCGAAAGAAAGCCGGAAAAACCTGTTGAGACACCGACGGAGAAAGAGAATCAAAGCGACATTGAGATTGAAGCTCAGCCGAATGGACTGCAGGCAGATAATGAAAGAATACCGGCTAAGAGCCTTGAAAATGCAGATATATTCGCATCACCGCAGACTCACGGGAATTTTCTTTCAAATGTAAGCAGTTCAACAAATGACCTCTCATTTGAAGAAGAAGCTTCATCGGCAGGCAGAACGGAGGCAAAACTGGCAAAGGTTGCCGAACTTCTTAAAAACAAAAAAAAGGATGATGCGGTAAAATACATTCAGGAAAACTTTTAAAAGCAGGTCCAATGGGAAAAGATTTTAAATTGCTGGGAGAAAAGGAGATAGCAGGAATTATAAATTCTATGGCTATAGAAGTAATCAAATCAAAGGAGAATATAGAAAATTCGGCTTTCATAGGTATAATCAAGAGAGGCGATATAATAGCCAAAAGAACTGCGGATATTATAGAGAAAAAAGAGAAAATACGGATTCCGATAGGCAAGATTGATATAAATCTTTACAGGGACGATTTGTCAATTATTGACTATCATCCTCAGATATCCTCTACAACAATAGATTTTGACATCAACGGAAAGATAATATACCTCTTTGATGATGTCTTCTTCACAGGAAGAACCATAAGGAGCGCCTTGAATGAGATTATGGATTTCGGCCGCCCTAAAAGAGTATATCTTTATGTTCTGATAAACAGAAAATCGGCCGAACTGCCCATAAAACCTGATTTTTCAGGTTCGGATCTTAATATACCGAAGAACAGGATAGTAAATGTGCATCTCATGGAGATTGACGGTGAGGACGACATAACACTTGTGAAGGAGGAGAATTGAACTGGAGCAGAAGACACCTGTTATCCATCGAAGAGCTGTCGAAAGAAGAGATAGACCATATTTTAGAGAATGCATTTTCATTCAAGGAAGTGCTTTTAAGACCTATAAAAAAGGTGCCCGCATTGAGGGGAAAAACTGTCGTGAATCTCTTTTTCGAGCCGAGCACGCGCACTCTGATTTCATTCTCTCTTGCGGAAAAGCATCTGTCGGCTGATTCGGTGAATGTTTCCACATCATCATCCTCTGTAAAAAAGGGAGAGACCCTTCTTGACACGGCAAAAAACATAGAATCAATGAAGACGGATATGGTTGTAATCAGGCATAATTCAGCTGGAGCGGCGAAATTTCTCGCCGAAAGACTTGATTCCAATGTCATAAATGCTGGAGATGGAACTCATGAACACCCTACACAGGCGCTTCTTGATTTTATGACAATAAAAGAGATTCATAAAGATTTCAGAAATTTAAAAGTTCTGATACTCGGCGACATACTTCATTCAAGAGTTGCAAGGTCTCTCTTATGGGGTTTCATGAAATACAAGACCAAAGTCACCCTCTGCGCCCCTCCGACACTTATGCCAATGTATCTGAATGATTTCGGAGTCGAAGTGGAGTATGACATTGACAAAGCAATAAAGGACAAGGATGTGATATACATTCTCAGAATGCAGCTTGAACGGCAGGAAAAGGGTTTGTTTCCTTCCCTCAGAGAATACATCAAGGACTATTCAATGACTTATGAAAGGTTTCAGTCAATCAAACACAGAAGCATAATAATGCACCCCGGACCCATAAACAGAGGCGTAGAGCTTGATGGCACTGTGGCTGACAGCGACAAATCTGTTATTCTCGAACAGGTTACCAACGGAGTGGCGGTGAGAATGGCAATTCTGTACCTGCTCAACGGAGGGAAAAACAATGAATAATCTGACTTTGATAAACTGCACAATAGTCAATTTCAACAAAATAGAAAAAAACAAGGATATAGTAATAAAGAACGGAAGAATTTCTGAAATCAAGAATCATTCTGCCGCATCAAAGGGAACCGATGTAAGAGGAATGTATGTAATGCCATCTTTAGTTGACATGCACTCGCATCTGAGGGAGCCGGGCGAAGAGTTCAAGGAAGATGTCTTTTCAGGAAGCTCAGCCGCTCTTGCAGGCGGATTCACATCCATTGCCGTGATGCCCAATACCAATCCTCCTCTTGATAATCCGCAGTCAATACTTTACATAAAAAAGAGAGAGTCCGAATTTAAAGATATAGAGATACTACCGATCGGAGCATTGACCAAGAAGATGGAATCAGTTGAAATTACAGAGATGTATGATATGATTAGAGCCGGAGCCAAAGGATTTTCGGATGACGGCAGAGGCACATCCAATCCAAGGGTTTTCATGAATGCATTAAGATATGCCTCCCGTTTCGATGTTTTGGTCTCTGTTCACTGCGAAGAGAAAAACCTCTCCGAGGGAGGCCAAATAAATGAAAGCGATGTCTCAATCAAAGCCGGACTTGCCGGAATACCATCCATTGAAGAGGATATTGCCATTTATAGGAACCTCAGAATAGCATCCTACCTGAACATGTCTCTTCACATAGCGCATATTTCAACAGCCGATTCACTTAATTTGATAAAGGATTTCAAGAAAAAGAAGACAAGGGTAACATGCGAAGTGACACCTCATCATCTGCTGTTTGACGAATCAATACATTTCACTTATGATACGAACTACAAGATGAAGCCTTCATTGAAAAAGAAATCGGATGTGAAGGCTCTTGTAAACGGAATAAACCGGGGCGATATTGATGCAATTGCAACAGACCATGCGCCTCATCAGGTTTATGAAAAAGAGGTTGAATTCATATTTGCGCCCTTCGGAATCATCGGATTCGAGACGGCGCTCCCCTCTCTCTATACGCATTTAGTCAAGACAAACAGGGTCGATATAATGACTCTTGTGAAACTTCTCTCTTACAATCCCGCAAAACTCATGAAAATAGAGGAGAGAGTTATAAAACCGGGCAATGAAGCCAATCTCATAGTTTTCGACAAAGATGCGGAGATAACCATTGACAGAGAATTCCTGAAATCAAGGTCAACAAACACTCCTTTTTTGTCTAAAAAATTATTCGGAAAGATTGAAATGACAATCTTTAAGGGAAGGAAAGTATTTTCAGGAGGAAGATAAATGGGTTCCGAGCTTACCTATGAACAGCTACTTGGACTCATAGAGTTCAAATCCAAATATGTATCCACCCTTCAGGATGAATTTGGAAAGAAGGAAGAATTTACCCAGAATATTCAGAGAATACTGCTTCTATCAAAAAGAAAGAATATCAATGTGGATTGCCTTGAACCTTTTGTTGTTTTTCAGGATACCGGGCAGATATACCTTTTTTTCAATGAAGCAAAATTTGAAATGCTTTGCTCCCTCTTCAAGCTTCTTCTCTCCCAGTCCATAGACATTGTTGAACTGAAAAGCCAATTAAAACAGATTTACAAGAATATTGCTGAAAAGAACAGCAAACTGCCGCTCCTCTTCGAACTATCCGTAATAAAGGTCTTCATCATTGTTTACAATGAGAACAAAGAGCACCTTACCAACAAGAAGGATATTTTTACGGATTCACTTGCAAAACTTAGGGATATACTCATAGAAATCAGGAATGAAATCTACTCCTATAATATGTTTAACAGGGATTTCCATACAAAAATACTTGATAAAGCCCTCATTCTTCCTTCGCCTGAATTCACGGACTCATGGGATACTTTAAGGAAAAAGATAAGCAGTTTTTCTTTCCCTTTCAGGTATTTTGTCGATCTCGTTCTCATATTCAATACTGCCGCTTCCCTTGAAAAAGAGCTTGATATAATAGACTATTTCGAAAATCGCACTATCTGGTCTGTGGATGATATATTAAGGCCTGTATATGTCAATTATATGCCCTTTTTAAGGGATGAGGTCAAGGATATAATACTCAGGACTATATCCAAAAAATCCAAGCAGACAAGAGAGTATCTCATAAAGGAGAAGGATGACCTTGACAAACAGATAACTCAGCTGAAGACAGACATGCTCGAAAGTTTGAATCAGTTCAATTCGGATGTCTCTGCGGAGCTTAATGAAACAGTAAAATTCCCCATGGACATAGGCATAATAAACAAATTGAACAGTTTCATCATCGATTTCAACAGAAATCTGATGGCGAATGTCATTATGGGTGGAAAACTTATGGAGAGATTTTCACTTTACCAAAAAAAAATGGTGAAAAACGAACAAACAAGAAATATTGTATTCAACCAGTATCTTGAAATTCTCAAACAGCAGGCGTCAATAGAACCAAGCGACATTTTCCTCTCAATACTCATTTTCAATGATTATTCCGATGATTTTTCGACATTCTTCGAAAAATACAAACCCCAGATTCTGAAAGTGGCAAAGACGACATTTGATTCACTCAAGAAAGAGTATGCAGAGAAGCAGTCAAAGGATGTCGGGGAGGATATTGCTCTCATGCAGAATCTCTTCATAGGCGCGGGTTTCCAGAAAAAATTCAACTACCAGTTTGTAAAGGATAAGTTCACCGAGATAATGGAATCTGTCACAAACGACCTGATTATATATCTTCTTATAGATTCGGTTAGACTCTACAATTTCCAGCAATTTAAAGACCCTGTGAAAAAAAGGAAAGAATCTCTTTACGCATCTTTTAATCTAATTCCCAAAAAGAGATTTTTCTATTGCAATTCAACGGGAGACATATACCCGGATTCCGACAATATGGAGAATCTTTCGACAAACGAACTCAATTCAATCATAACAAACAATTACTCAAAAGTTGTTTCGACTCTTGTATATGACATCAGAGGTTCTACATTCATGAGTTCGAAGCTGAATAATGCTGAAAAACAAAAATTCATCATGAAAAAATTTCAAAACACTATAAACAATGTGATAAAAAACGGCGGCGGTATTCCTATTAAGGAGACCGGAGACGGAGGAATAACAATATTCACGGCGAACAGCAGAGAAATTTACAGAAATATGTTCAAAGAGTCAATTTCTTCCAAGAATGTGCACATAAGGCATTCAATAGCCTCCGGGGCAGAGATTCTTTTGAAGGAGACCAACACTTCTTCTATAGAGTCAATAAAATGCTCCATAAAGATGGCGGATGCAGCAGAGGCATTCATAAAAGACAATTTCATAAATTACAGAGAGTGGTTCTTTGATGTTCATGAAAAAAAGGTCATCCATGAAGGCATTGAATACGCTCTTCTGCCACCTGAATTCAAATCCCTCTTCAGAATAGGCATTGGAGTCGCAAGCGGGATAGTAAACAGAGATATAAACCTCTCAATAAATGCATTCGGAGATATAGACCTTTACGGCACGAATGTCAATGAAGCAAAGATATTTTCAGGGGGAAAGGACCCGACTTCATCCGTTATAATCATCGACCACACTACACTTTTTAATATAATACTTAATGCCGATTATTTTGACATTACCACGGACATCTTCCCCGAAGGTTCGCGTCACAATGAGGAGATTTTCAAAGATCTTATTGTGGGGAAAAATACACTGAATGTGGAGAATATCAAATTTAAATACTATGCTGTATATCTTCCTATGAGCAGAGATAAAAATGAGTCCCTTATCTTTGATAAAAAGATTTCGGGACTCACAATTGATTCAAATGGAAAATTATTCTTTGAGGGAAACGAAGCAAAAATTCTCTACCAGCTTGAGCAATAAGACTACTTCGTCTTTTTTGTCTCTTTCTTCTCTTTCGTTTCTTTTGTCTCTTTGCTGTACTTCTTGATAAACTTGTCCACTCTTCCGGCAGTATCAACGAACTTCTGCTTGCCTGTGAAGAACGGGTGACACTGTGAGCAGATTTCAACCTTAATCAGCTTCTTAGTCGCCTTTGTCTTCAACTGGCTTCCGCATGCGCACTGAATCACTGCATCTACATAATTTGGATGTATACCTTTTTTCATTGTGCCTCCTATTCAGACATCATCTTTAAAAATTCCTGATTATTCTTCGTCGGCGACATTCTGTTTATTAAGAATTCCATCGCCTCAACCGGATTCATTTCACTTAACAGCTTTCTTAAAACCCAGACTCTGGAGAGCTCCATCTCGGTCAGAAGAAGATTCTCCTTCCTTGTTCCTGAGCGGTTGACATCTATCGCAGGGAAAATTCTCCTGTCAGCAAGCTTCCTGTCGAGAACAAGCTCCATATTGCCGGTTCCCTTGAACTCTTCAAAAATCACCTCATCCATCCTTGATCCTGTTTCAATAAGCGCTGTGGCAATTATTGTCAGACTGCCGCCGTATTCAATGTTCCTTGCCGCGCCGAAGAATCTCTTTGGTTTGTGAAGAGCATTGGAATCAACTCCGCCCGACAGAGTTCTTCCGCTGTGCGGAGTCACCACATTGTAAGCGCGGGCAAGCCGGGTTATTGAATCAAGAAGTATCACGACATCGTATTTTTGCTCCACAAGTCGTTTTGCCCTCTCGATTACTATCTGAGCCACCTGAACATGCCTGTCTGCAGGTTCGTCGAATGTGGATGATATAACCTCTCCCTTAACCGAACGCTCCATGTCAGTTACCTCTTCAGGCCGCTCGTCTATTAGGAGCACTATCAATTTTATTTCAGGATGATTGAGAGATATCGCATTGGCTATTTTCTGCAGAATTATTGTCTTGCCGGCTCTTGGCGGCGAGACAATAAGTGAGCGCTGTCCCTTTCCTATTGGAGAGAGAAGATTTATAACTCTCAATGATGTATCATTGTCCGGCATTTCAAGATTTATCTTCTCGTCGGGATAGAGAGGAGTAAGGTTGTCAAAAAGAATCCTTCTTCTGCTCTCTTCGTATGATACATAATTTATTGTTTCAATCTTCAGAAGCGCAAAATATTTCTCCGATTCCTTCGGAGGCCTTATCTGCCCGTAAATTGTGTCTCCTGTCTCAAGGCTGAATCTCTTTATCTGGGAGGGAGAGACATAGATATCCACGGGACCCGGTGTATACGAATATTCGGGCTGACGGAGAAATCCGAATCCTTCGGCAGAGACTTCAAGTACACCCTCTCCGTAAATGCTTCCATTCTGCTCAACCTGCTTTTCAAGTATTTTGAAAATAAAATCTTGTTTCTTCAGGGTAGAGAGATTTTCAATCCCGAGCTCTTTTGACATTTCAAAGAGTTCATTAAAACTTTTCTTTTTTAAATCTTCAATTTTCATAACTCACTTCTTTTGTTAGGGGTTAGAAAGGAATTTTTGAATGTAAAACCAACTATAAACGAATAAATGATACCAGAAATTATCTCTTTGTCAAGAGGTTTCCTTGATTTTCTCATTCACCGATTTCAATTGATTTGCCTTCTGATCGACCTCTTGCACATTTGACAGAATTTCCTCCATCGATGCAGTTTGCTGTTCCATTGAAGCCGCTATCTCTTCTGTATTGGAGGATGTCCTTTCTGACAATTCGGCAATCTGTGATATGTTTTGAATATATTTTGTTATCGAACTCATCTGTTCTTCCGATGAATATGATATTTCCTTGATCATGTTTACGGTAAGAGTTATCGCCTTTGATATCTGTTGAAATTCCTGTTTCGTTTCATCCATCAGGGCCTTTCCCTCCGATACATTCTTATGCTGGTTCTGGATTATCTCAGCAGTGGTGAGAATGTCGGACTTAATCTCATTTATGAGGTGGGATATTCTCTCCGTAGATTGCGAGGACTGCTCTGCAAGCTCTCTTATCTCCTCAGCCACTACGGCAAACCCCTTGCCGAATTCACCGACTCTCGCCGCTTCTATTGCGGTATTAAGAGCAAGAAGGTCTGTCTGCTCCGAAATTTTTGTGATTATTTCGACTATCTCATTTATCTGCTCGGAACGTTTCTGAAGGTATTCTATTTTATTAAGGGCTCTTGTCACATTGCTCACTATCTCATCAAAACTGTTCATAGTGTTATCGACTTTATTGAGACCCAAAGTTGTTGCTTCATTTGCCTTTTTGGATGCTGTCTGAGCCATATTGATTTTGGATGAGACGCTCTCCGAGAGTGTCTTTATCTTGAGCGCGTCCTCTTTTGCATTCTTAGTATTGGATGACTGATTCTCCATGTCTTTAGCAATGTTCTGAATGGTTGCAGAGACCTCTTCCGATGAAGCTGTTATCTCCTCTCCCGTAGATGCCAGCTGGCTGGTGATTGAAGAAAGGTCATTCGATAGAAGAACCAGTTTGGCGATAAAATCCTTATACTTTGATATCGTAAGGTTGAATTCCTCTATAACCTCTCCTATCTCGTCATTGACTACCACAGGCATCATGTCCAGTTTATGCATATCTGTTGAAAAGAGCGATTTAACAGACTGTTTTATGCCTTTAATCGGAGTGAGTATTGAAAGTAGAAATATGTAGGAAAGAGCTATATTTGCCGCTATGAGAACAATGAAGAGCGGGGCGCTGTTTTTAAGCACTATGCTGACATATATGACAAATAAAAACATAAAATTCACTGTTATCAGGAATCTCCATACAAGAGGAATTTTTCTCAGGTAGGTTGAAAGTGATTTCATCTCTTCCATAGTAAATCTGTATTCCATTAGCTTCTTGGAAAAGACAAGATAGGAGACCTGCATGTTCACAAGCCCCATAAAAACAGCTATCAAGAGTCCGTCCGCGATTCCGATAATCACAGATTTCAACTCTGCTCCTGTGAATATAAGTATTCCTCCCACCAAAACAGAGCCGAGGATGAAATGCATGAACATATGAAATCCGGAGACTGTCGGAGAGTTCATCATGAATACATACTCTCTCATCTCAGGCTTCTTGATGTTCTCATTCTTCATCGTATTGCTGAACCGCCTTTTCTGCAGTATGTCATACTCAACAGCAAGCAAAATTCCTATCACGCTTCCAAGTTTAACAAGCAAATTTACCTGTTCCCCTGTAAAATGAACAGTCTCCGGAACAAGGAGTATTAAAATCGGAAGACCGATAAATAGAGCTGGAAGATTTGTGGCAATTATAAACAAATTAACCAATCGTTTCATAGTTTAAAATATTATCACAATAATAATAAAGAGTCAATAGCCGTAAATCCTCTGCCGTCAAACAGACATTAGCACCCGCAGGAAAAGTGGAACAAACATACCAGCGCACTAGCCTACCAGATTACTATCTTATTCTTACCATCTTTTCTGTGATTGATTGATTTTCGGTACTGAGTTTTATAAAGTATATCCCATTCTTTAATGCTCTGATGTCTGTCTTGTGTTTGCCTGTTGTCTTTGATTCCTCTTTAATTAACTCCCTGCCTGATATATCGTAAACTGTTAATGTCGCTTCTGTATTTGTATTCCACTCTATTGTCTTACAACCTGTTACTCTGATACTCTGTAACTCTGCAACATCTTTTATCTCACGGCTCTCTCCCGTCCCTTCCGGCCCAAAACTCCCTGTTATCACTACTGGCTTTGATAGGTTCTGATTATAATATATCTCATTTATTGTCTTATTATCTCCATATACTGTATCTCCAACTTCTACTGTCGGTATCCCGTTATATGTCGCCAATTTGATTATCAGTCTCAAGCTGTCTTCACTCCAGTATACCCCCTTCATCTGCCCCACATTGTCCACCCACTTGTGGTCTCCGGATAATATCAAAATGCTGTCTATGTTCTCCTTTGTTATCAAAGGGCAGTTTGTCTTGTAATTGAAATATGCCACTAGTGTATCGTCACTATCCACTCCGGGTATTATGTTTACAGCTCCATCTGTCGCAATTATGCTGTCTATTATGCATTCCACATTCAATCCGCCCTTTATCTCCATTGTATCTACTCCGCCATAGTGGTCATTGCTATATGCTATCAGTTTACCCAAGCTCACCCCTGTTTCAACGCATTCATACTCAATCTCTAATATTATACTGTCATTTGTTATTAATGTTACAGGATATGTCGGCTCCGATACCTTCCTATACCTTATTCCCTCTACCTTAACTGAGTCCACTATTAAGTCATAAGTGTCTATACTCTTTATCGTTACTTGTGCTGTTATTGTATCTGCTATTGTCTGATTCCCAAAGTCAAGTGTGTCCTCCATCCAAAGTTCACTTATCACCTCATCCTTGTATATGTATGTGCCTCTCTTCTCGGGAATGCTCGGGTTGCCCTCTCCTGTAAACATTATCTCATCCTGTCCGTCTTTGTCAAAGTCCCAGCACTTTACACTGCTTGATAAAAAGAAGTTGTCCGGCAGTGTCTTTGTATATACCTCTGTAAATGTATTATCACCTGTTACATCAAAGACCCTTATTGTGCTGCCTCCGCACACTACAAACTCATTATCCCCGTCATTGTCAACATCACCATAGCTTATATCGCAACCGAATGTCATAAAGTAATCTGTCGTACCCTCCCAGTAGTAATCCCATATCAGTTCATAGTTATATAAGCTGTCTATCTCATACAGCTTAAAATGATAGTATGGAGGCGATAGATACTCTGTTGCGCATCTCATTATCTCATTCTTTCCGTCTTTATCCACATCGGGAAAAAACAATACCTTCTCGCACTGTAAACTGTCTATCGCTCCCATCCTCTCAAAACTATCTGAAACCTCATTGAACTCAAAGAATATTACTCCGTCAACTTCGTGTGAGCTGAATATCACATCATTCTGCCCGTCTCCGTTTACATCCCCGATATCCATTGCTCCTCTTGATTTTGTTGAAGGTGATACTCTGCCGCCTATTTCATATTGATTATCTCCGGTACAATCAAGAAAATACCAACCGTATGCATTTACATCATCTCCTATTTCTGGTATTCCTGCACCGTATATATTTTTCTGCCCACTATTCTTTATGTCCGCAATACCCAACCAATCACTTTGATAAGTTGTATCGGATTCCCATGTTCTTTCAATAGGAGGATATGAGTATATCGTACTCTGTTCACGTATCCAAATGATTTTACTATCAATCCAAGGAATGGCACCGGTAAAATCAAGTAAACTATCATTATCAGTATTTCCTATTCCAGCTATCCATCCGTCAACAAACTCGTATGATAATTTACTCTTGTATTTTCTGTTTATTGTATATATATAATTTGGATTTTGAATAAATACTTCATAATTTGAATCATTATTCACATCATAAATAATTGGGCAAATATGCCTGCTTGCGTCACTAGAGCCAAAAGGCAAAAAGCACTTCTCTTCATACTCTGCACTCAAAAGAGTGCAGAGTATAAGTATTACCAATGCTACGAGTATCTCTTTTGCTTTCATTCTCACTTCAGTTTGATTATCTTTCTCAGTTTATTTGTTGTGTTATCCGTCCTCATGAAGTATATGCCTGCAGGCAGTTCTTTTACACTAAATGTGTTTATTCCCTTTATATTGTTAACCCCGCTCTGCTTTATAACTCTGCCTGTTATGTCTATCACTTCGATGTCTCCTATTCCTGACTGCATTACCTCATAAGCTATAAGTCCGTTCTTCACAATGTTGCTTACTGATTCCTTCTCTGTCTCTTCGTTTAGTTTTATTCTATTCCCTTTACCAAGCTGTGTCAAGGTTTCCGAGTCAATCTCATCATACTCATAGCA
>JBFXGO010000036.1:0-21128 GCA_050239825.1 bacterium | reverse complement strand
CATAAGTATCAATACCACCTTTAGGACTGAATTTGTAACATCTGGTGAAGTATATGTTCTCGCCATTTACTATTAAATCGCTATTCATTACTCCTGCATAATAGTAATCTCTTTCCAACCAGCTTATTTCGCAACTGTTTAAAATGAATAACACTATTATTCCTAGAACAAAATAATATAATATTTTCATGATTTCCTCATAAAGTTTGAAGAATTTTTATATATTTTATATTTAATAAATATTACTATTTTATATAATATTTTTGATTTTTCTTTTCTTTCTTTTTTTCTCATCCATCCCAGCTTTTATTTAAATATTTATTATTTTTATAATTTTATCAAAATAAATTTTACTAAATATATTTATTTTTGTCAAGACCCGATTTTTATTTAAAGATTTATTATATTTCAACAATGTTAACAAAGTAATTTTACTAAATATATTCTTTTTTGTCAATACTTAAATGGTTGCCGAGTTTATCAGCGATAGTGTCCTCATATAGTGTAAATAATACACTATGAATGATGGTTTTTCAATATACAGGTGGTAACCCCTGTATATTGAGCCGCCTCGGTTGCATTTATCGGCGGAATAGTTATAATAATCTTACAGGAGGTAAAAATTGGACACTATCCTAAACACGAAGAAAGAGAAGTCAAAATTGACTCCGGAACAGTTGTTTCAGATTTACACGGAATGCAATTTGCCGAATGCTCCAGTCAAACAGATTCTCAAAAAACACAATCTCAAGCCATGGGATCTTGTAATCATCCGCAAGAAGGTTCAATCTGCGGCATTGTCTGCATTGGCACAGAGGGGAAAGCCGGGACGGAAGCAACAGCTTGTACCTGTGGAGGAACTGGAGAAAGTCAATCAGGAACTGCAAAACACCAAAGATGCATTAGCCGCTGTCGGGCACAAGCTATCCTTGCTAAAAAAAAAGAGTGGACTGAACCTTAAGGGACATCTTAAAGGTCATTTCAGTAATGAGGTAAAACAAAAAGTGGTTACTGCAATTAAAGAATCTATTGATAACGGTTTAACACAGAAAGAGTCGTGCTCCATAATAGACATAGACACCCGTAAATATAGAAGATGGGCTAATCCAAAACCTCTTAAACCTCGAACTGCATGGAACAAAATCCTCCCTCAGGAAAGGGATGCTGTTATCAATACTGCTTGGGATGAAAGATTCTGGAATAAGCCTATAAGTCACATCTTTGTATATGGTCATGAATCAGGAAGGTTCTTTATGTCTCTAAGTTCTGTTTACAGAATCCTTAAATCGCAAAAACTTGTAAAAGAATAATCTGTCAAGACACAAGATTTTGATAAATTGTGTTTACTGTTAAGCTGTTTGAACATTTGTAATACCTCCATAAACTTCAGATGGAGTTTTGTATCTTAATGATTGATGCTTTCTTTTATATTTTTTTAATATCAACCTCACTTATTGCCTCCAGCGCAACTTTCGCCTTGAATCCCGATTCGTGTCTCTTGTAGTCCGTTTCTACCTCCTTTTTTAACACATTCTATCATTAAATCGTGTCCTATTTCAAGAGGCCATTATCTTGTGAAATTGCTTATATCAATTAAAGAAAGACCTCCCCCTGCATTTGCTACGTATGCTATTTCATCCATAATGGAAACATCCTCAACAAACGATAATGATATTTTTCCTAAAGTAGCACAATTTAAAGAATCAGAGACTGATTGTTCTTCCGAATTAATTAGCATCCCAGTTGTAATGATGCATATGATTGTTAAAATCCTTTGAATTACTCTTAAACGCTGATTTTGTAGAGAGAGAGGAAACCAAATTCTTATATGAACATCCCCATTCCTTTAACACTTCATTCCTCCTTTGGGTTAAAGTTAATAAAATGTTAAACTATATTTTAATCTTTGTCAAATTGATTGTTATATTTTTTTTCATATTCAGAATAATTATACCAGAACTTTACTTTTCTTGTTATATTATCTTATTAGTCTCCCTATCCCCTTGACATCTTGATTTTTACCGATATAATACATAAAAAATCAATCAGGAGGTATTTTTGCCAAAAAGCAAATCACAGGTAAAATCGGCAAGACAGGATGTCGCAAAAAGAAGCAGGAACCGCATACAGAAATCAAAGATAAAATCAGTCATGAAGCGCGCTCTTAAGGCATCAACAGAGGAAGAGAAGACTAAAATAGTCAATGAAGGCTACAAAATTATTGATAAAGCCGCGGCAAAAAATGTTATAAAAAAGAACAAAGCCGCCAATAAAAAGTCTCAGCTCACTAAACTCGTTAAGAAGTCATAAAGATAAAAAAAACTCCGCTTTCGCGGAGTTTTTTTATTCCCAAATTTTAATTATCTCTTTATTTAGTCAATCTGAATGTAATCGGATAAGTGACATAACATCTTATCGGAAGGTCTCTTGTCATCGCAGGTGTAAATAACAGTTTGTATGCGGCCGCTGTCGCAGATTCGTCAAGAAGCGGATGAACTGATTTTAGAACCCTGACGCTTGATACTGTTCCGTCCTTTTCCACAATAATTTCCAAAAAGACGGTCCCTTCAATTCCAAGCTGACGCGCCATCTGCGGATAATCGGGGTCTATTCTCTGAGCAAGTTGCGGCGCTTTTTCATAAATTCTGAAAATTTCTCCTTCATAATCATCCTGCATGTTTTCTGTTTCAAAGGTCGTTGTCAGGTCGATATTCTTCGTTACTTCAGATTCTTTGGTTGTCTCGACAATCTTTTTTGGAAGCTGAGGCTTCTCTATCTCTTTGGGCTCATTGATCTTCTGAATCTGTTCAGGAAGCTTTTCCATCACGACAACATCTTTCTTTGCTTTCATCTGGTATGGATTATTCTTTAACTTCGGAGCAAAAGCAAACAGAATGATGCACATCACAAGAGTTGTAAGAAGAGATGACTTGATGAAGAAAGGATACCTGTTTTTAATATCATTGGTTATAAATTTATCCATTTTCTCTCCTTAGCTATTTGATTTCACTTATTTTTTTAGCGCTGAGAGAGACATGCAAGGCATTTGCCTTTATCAGCTGGCCGAAAACATCATTGGAGATTGAATAGGGTGTGTTCTTGTCAGCCATTATCGACACTATCAGATTGGGGTCAACTCTCTTCTTCTGCTCAATGATATTTCTTATGGCGGCTATTGGAACAATTCTGTCATCTATGGAAACGACGCCTCTATCACCATCATAGCCGACCCACACATGGGAAATGTGCTTCGATTCAAGTTTTTTAGAAGATAATGCCTGAGGCATATCTATCTGGAGCCCCTGCTCCTGCCTGAAAACGGTAGTCACCATGAAAAATATCAAAAGAAGGAAGACGATATCCGATGTCGTCGATGTCTGAATGACTGGACTTCCCTGTTCAAGTTTTTGATAATGCTTTCTCATGTTTGCTCCTACTCGTCATCTTCTGCAGGTGACAGGCTTATTTTCTCTTTCATCTGAGTCTTGTCATAAGCAATCTTCAACTGGTCGAAGACCCTTATCATGTAATCATACTTTGCCATACGGGTCGGTATGATTGAAAAGACAAGCGAATCGCCATTGGGCTTTTCAAGCATTTCAACCGCTTTTTCATTCACCTTCATCCATTCAACAGGCTCATCCTCAAACCTCACATCTCCGAATTTATTTATCCTGACATGAACAATGTTTTTGGACAGCATGGTAATTGTCTCTTTGGATTCTTCGGGAAGAACTATCTGAAGACCCATCTCTGTGCTGAAGCTTGATGTCACAAGAAAGAAAATCAGCATAAGAAATGTAATGTCTCCGAGAGAAGCGGTCGGTATGTCTGGGGATGCAGTTGATTTTTTTCTTTTGAACATACCTTCTCCGTTATGCTTCTTCTATTTCCAAACTCATCAAGATATCCATAATCTTGTTTGACGCATCTTCGAGAGACCTTGAATAGCTGTTTATGATTGATGAGAAGTATGTGTGAGCCGCTGAAATAGGTATAGCTATAACAAGACCTGTCATAGTTGTTATAAGAGCCTCTGAAATACCGCTTGCGACAAGCTTCGGTTCAACCGAACCTGCAAGGGCTATTGCGTCAAATGCATTGACCATTCCGGAGACGGTCCCCAAGAAGCCGAGCATGGGCGCAAGTGTGATTACCGCTGTAATGTAAGCCATGCCTCTGTCAAGGAATGCAAGTTCAACAACAGATGCTCTTGAAATTGCATCCTCTATGGCCTGCTTATTCTTTCCAACATACTGAAACTCGGTCAATGCCGCTTCCATAATGCGGGCGAACGGAGAAGAATTTTTTGAGCAGAACTGAACTGCTGCATCGATGCCATCCTTCTCAATAATTGACTTCAAAGACTCTACAAATTTTTTAGGACTTTTATTTATTATAGCAAATGTAACAATTCTCTCTATAACAAATACTATTCCTACTATTGCACAAACCAAAAGAGGCCACATTGACCATCCGCCTTTCTGAAAAAACTCTACCACAGATACCTCCTGTTAGGATTTTTATTTGTCAAATTTAATTCAAAATAACAGAGCAAAATTATACTCGCCTTGTTATTAAAGTCAATACCCGCAAGTTACCTATTCGTCCATGCAAAGTAAATCAGCGAACCGACAACCGCAAAGAGCCCGGCAAGCAGCACCATGAGAGATTCTACCGAACCGACCTGCATTGTCTTAGCAATCTGGGGAAGAAGGTCATAAGGATTTGACCTTGCAAGAGCGGGAAAGTAAACCGTAAGCTTGATTACATGAACTATTGTTCCTGCTAGAACAAGGAGTCCGCCAAGAATATGAAGAATCCATATTCCGTGTTTTTTGATTATCTTCAGCAGACGGCGCACTATCAATCCTGATATGAATAGAGATACAGAAAAAAGAATCATGCCTATGGCAAGGAGTATCTCCGCAGGAAATATCATTCTCATTTTGAACCTCCTTTATGAGGCATAACAACTTTGAAGAATCTGAGAGACCCTATTAGAGAAAGAAAACCCGAGAGAAAGAAAAATATGTAGGCGATCCATGTCTCAGAATCAGTCATTTTTAAGTTTCCAACAATCATCAGGCTGTACGCCTGTATAACCGCATAAATTAAAATTCCAGTCGGTGAAAGAATTATGAACTGCCAGTCTGTTTTTTTATGAAGCACCTG
Organism: bacterium; assembly: GCA_050239825.1. GTDB lineage: Bacteria > Hydrothermota > 32-111 > 32-111 > 32-111 > UBA2202. The sequence continues at coordinate 15,953 of JBFXGO010000036.1, read as the reverse complement.
TTCATACCTTTTTGCTATGATTCCCATAAAGAACAATGCAAACCAGAGCATTATGGCTCCAGCAATCGTAATTACACTTGCCGTGGATTTTGAGTTGACCACATACTGCGGTATTCCTGTCTGAAGGAAAAGCATTCTGTTAACAAGACTTTCTATCATATATCCTCCGTTACGTTATTTTTTTCTTGATATCATCTATCATTTTCTGGGATTGAGAGGGTCCGATAATCATCTTTGATGAGCTGAAGAGTCTCTTCAGGAATTTTTCAACATCATCAGAGGTCATGAGAGTGACATTCAGTTTCATCTCGTGTATTATGTTATTGATTATATCATCTGAAAAATCCTCAAGATATTCCGCCGCCGCCTTTTTTATAAGGTCATATGTAGATGAGTTTACTTTGATTGCAGATTCTGTCGGCTTCTCGGTCTGCGCTTTTGCTAAAGGCTCCGCTTTAACAGGCTGTTCCTCTTCGACTTCTTCGGATTCTTCCCTCTTGCCCCCCTTTAAAGTTATTTTCTTTCTCTCCTTAAGCACTATCTTTGATTTTGATGCATTATCTTCCGGCATCTTCTCTTCAACCTTATCTTTTACGAGAGCAGACTCGATTTCAACATTTGTCTTTGCATCCACAAGAAGTCCGTAAACTCCGCCGGATTTTATGAAAAGAAAAAGTTTTTTGTCTCCGGAAATATACTCGATTTTATTAACAGATTCAATATTCGCAGTATCAAGAGACTGCTTTAAAACAACTACAATCTGCTTGACAGTCTCGTCCGTATAACCGGTGGCGCCGGTTTTTGAAACATGCTCATTGATGTGAGAAAACACGAAGGAGGCTTTGTTTTTTTCTTTTAATATTTCTATATTGTATGTCATTTTCACTCCTTACTTTTTGCTGAGTTTCTCAATGACATTTTGAACCATCTTCTTTGCCTCTGCCGCTCCATACTCTTCAACGGCTTTTTTGCAGATACCGTCAATCAGCGTCTTTGTCTTTGCCTGTATCTCCTCTCTGGTTATTTCAACCGAGACTATATCATTAATCGAAACTTTATTGGTCACTGTCAGAGCCGCTTTCAGCTCCGCCATATTTGATATCATGGCTGAAACCGAACTATTCCACTTTTCAGTGCTACCTCCCTTTGAAAACTCCTCAACAAGGTAATTCAGTTGTATGATTTTGGCTGATAAAAGTTTTCTTTCTATTTCGCCGAGTTTGTTCTCCTGAATTGAATCTGCGAATGAGGAGAGTTCATCTGTTTCAATCAATTGAGGCGCCTCTTCCTTCTCCTCCTGAATTTCAACAGGTGTTTCTTCGGTTTTAGCCGATGCGGTAATAAATTCTTCATATATTCCTGCCGATGACCCATTTACCCGCAGAACTGTGAAGCTTGTGTTTTCATTTACAATCACAATGTTCATATCATCAACATTGAATATTGCATACTCCGGAGCCTGCAATTGGAGTCGGTTGAAGATGACTTCACCGGCCGAACCGAGAAATGCACCGATTTCATTCATCTTCGGGTTGCCGTCTCCGACAGTCTCCAAAGTTTCACCGTCCTCCTTGCTTATCCTCACCCCATCGATAATAAGGAAACGGGATTTCAACTTTTCAACTAATTCAGAAAGTCCCATCACTTACCCCTTCTTTTTGCATTAACTCTTTATACTTTTTCTTTGCTATCATCGGTCCAAGGTCGCCTGTTGCTTTTTCATAAGCCGCTTTGTAGAGAAACTGTTTAATCTTTGCAACCTTATCGCCGTCTAAAACTTTCAGTATCGCATCATCAGCCGTCAGAGAGTCGCTTGTATATTTTATCATTCCGCCGATTGTTTCATAGCCATTGCTCATAACCATATCAATCAGAGAGAGAGCCCAATCCTTTGTGTTTGCGCCCTTTATGGAAAATGCTTCAACAATATTGTTCATTGATACAAGAAGCTCCTGCCTGAGTTTCTCTGATTGTGACCTGTCAAAGATCATTCCCTTTGAGAGAAGATACTCAAGAGTCTTATATACTTCAAAGAGCGGGAGTTTGCTGTCTTTGATTATAGTCTTTATATTCTTCTTCCCATCTACTATTCTGATGACTGCCCAATCAGATTTCCTTAAACTTATATTTTCACCCAATCCGTCAGCCCTCTTTTCGAGTATTGCTTCAAATGGAGGGAGCTTTTTGGCAAGGTCGTCAAATTCAACTTTTCTTTTCTCTATCTGGCTTAAAAGCTCTGATGCGCTGCTGTTTTGTATGGTATGGTCTTTTACAGCAATTTTGTCTTTATAGGTAACGCTCCCCTGCTTCTCAATCATAATATTGTATAGAGCTTCCTCTCCGAATAATGATTTAAAAGATGCATGAACCGGAGCTCCTTCTATAAAGCAAAGCTCACCCTTCTCTCCTGAAATGTCAAAGTAAAGCACCCCGGTCTTCTTTCCCTGAGAAATCAGATTTATAAGTTCGGCGCCCGAGAAGACTTCAAGGTTGGCTGTTAAATCCATTACACCCTCTTTATCCATTCTGAATTTTTATAAAAATCGATAAGCTTCACGACTTCACAGTCTGTAATGCTTACCTGCAAATCTTCCCATTCATAATCAAACATACCCATAAACGAGTCATACAACTCTTTTGCCATATCTTTAATATTATAAACCATACTTGTTATAATTTCAATATTCTTTTGGAAGTTTTCTCCATAAAGTTCGGCAGGTCTAAAAACTCCGTTTTTTACCAAGATTGTCCCCTGCTGCATGAATCCCTTCTCGGAAAAGACCTGCGCGCTTCCAAGTATTTTATTTCCGTTTATTGTCAATTCATGTATTGAAGAAGAATCAAAGCAGTTAGATGAAAATGGCTTCAGGGATTTTCCCTCAAAGACAGAAACATCCAGCCCCATAGATTTGAATCCCTTCAAAAAAACATCCGATATTTTTTTATATCTGGAAACCATATCCAGACCGGATGAACCGTGCGCAAAGCAACTAAAATCGGCAGATATGGAATATGTGAGGTCTCCGTCGTGAAAAACAGCCCTTCCTCCTGTCAGTCTTCTTGTAATGGGAATCCTTTTCTCGCTGACAAAATCCAGATTAAATCTGCTTCCGTATTTCTGGTTATACCCTATTGTAACGGACGGTTCTGAGAATTCATAGAATCTCAAAACCGTCTCGCTCACATTTTTATAAAGATATTCGTCTATTGCCATGTTGGTATAAACATCATACCTGCCAAAGGGCACATAGTACGCTTTCATTTCCTAAAAGATAGACCCCAGCCAGTCAAACATTAAAAAGTAGATTCTTCCTATCAGGAGTGAGATACGAGCCATAACAGTATATCCGAAGGATGCGCCGAATGCTATCATTATGAAGGTCATTCCGATTTTTGCTCCGTGTCCAAGGAATCCTTTGTGATCTTTTGAAAAATAAAAATACACAAGAGTTGTAATCACTCCGAATATTATAAGCAGATTGTTGAAAGTGGCAAAATCAAATCCTGTAATTGGAAGAATGGTTGATTTAAGCTGAGGAAGAATGAAACCCTGTATGGACCCCGTCACTCCAAGTCCCGCTCCAATTCCCACTGTAAAAGCAATCGACCATCTTGAAAGCCAAGAAATTGCCGGGAACCATCTCGTGAGCATAATTATTCCGAAAAAAGCCGGAATGATAAGAATGAATTCCTTATTTTTTATTATAGGGTCAAGAAGCATCGGCTGAATTGTGTAAGCCCAAGTATAAATCAGCCAATAGCCGGCCGTAATACCCACATACAAATGCTCTGCGAATTTATAAAACGGATTGTCTTTATAGAGGAAAGAGTATATAAATAAAGTTAGACCAGCGGCTATCCAAATGCCTATTGTAGTTGCCATTAATTGCCTCCTTCCTTTTTCTTTCTGTTCTTTTCAACAAAAAATGCAATGTTACCGAATATAATGAAAAGAATTATGAGAATGTGCGAATATGATTGCGACGCCATTCCGGCAACTGCAAGGTCTACTTTGTTTTCCAATACTTCATATTCTGCGGCTCCCTTCATTCCTCCCACCAATCCTATTATCTGTTTTGACTGATAAAAGTAATATGCATCCGGAGCAGATACCGCATTTAAAGCCAGAGCAATCTTCTGCTTGAACCTTCCTCCGGCATATTCAACCCACAGGAGGTAGGTTGCGCCTGCTTCAAGACCGACGAGAAGCGCAAAATCATTGTAATTGTGAATATTCTTCATTATTGGGAATGAATCTATAGAGACATTCTTGTAGTCGACTGCGAAATAATCCCTTATCTCGCGGCCTATACCCACCATCTGCGCCACATATCCCGGACGATAGCCGAGATTGATATAATCTACTCCATAGACGGCATTGCACTCTTTGGCTATCTTCTCCAGACCCTGAGTTCCCAAAGGAGCGCCGAGCTGCCATTGCACTATCATTACAGGTTTTAATTTGTTTCTGAAACACTGCCTCAGCAATGCCTCCAAAAACGGCTGTTGTTCCGGCATTGAAGCCGCATCATAATCTATTGAAATAAGTATATTGCTTCCCTGAGGGAGATTTTCAACATACTCATATATATCCTTCACCGGCTTGGTCGGTATTATAGGCAATTTCGGTTTTAACAGAAGTGGCACTATGACTACAACGGCGATTAGTATGTAGATGTACCTTCTGTCAATATGAGCTAATTTTTCAAATATTTTCATACATTCTCCATTATGATAGGTAGCTTCTTTCAATACCTAAAATTATTCTTATTGAGACTCCCAGAGCCCCGAGATAAATCCCGAGTCCGATGCCCCTCTTTGCGGCCATCTGCGGGACCTCCATTATCCAGTCTGTAAATCTCGGCAGGTAAGGAGAGATTACTTCTCCTATGGGAACTCTTCCAAGCATAACAATCACAGCTGTTATCAGAAGAAGGGCCGCATCCGTATTTCTTGCTCTGAATGCCCTGTATGCGGCTGATGCAACGAAGAAAGCAAGAAGAGAAAACATCGTAGCCTGAAGAGGAACTATGAAATAGTTGTAGATGTAGGTAAAGAAAGATCTTTCATCAAATGCGCTGCCGAATTGCACCGTGCCAACAACTCCGGCTATCACAACCATTACAAATCCGGCTATGAGGACTATGGAATGTATCCAATTCTCTTCTTTTCTCTTGATTTTCCTGTAGTGAAGACCTATTAGAGAATCTACTCCTAAAAGCATTGTGAATCCCGCAATGATTGAATACCATTTAAGAGATATCTGTTCAATATCGCCGAATGGTTTGTGGGGAATGAAGAATGAAACAATCATTATAAGACCGACTATGAATGTTATCGCCAATGGAATGTTTTTGCTTTTCAACATCATTCCTCCTTATAGAATCTCAATCAAAAGATTGAAGAGTTTGTTGAAGAATTCAATATGAAGTCCGGGGCCAAGAACACCGAGAAGGAATCCTATTATAAGAATAATCACTATTACAACTTTCATTACATCTTCAGCCACTATCGAACCCAGCATAAGCGGATCCTTCTGAAGATAGACTGATGCGGCCATCATCTCCTCTCCTATGAGAGTATAATCGCATGCCGCAACAAAGAACGGCAGTTGCGCTGTTTCAGTCGTCCCTGCTATCTGTATAGCGCCTATTGAATGTCCCGTCTCTGCGAGAATAAGAGATTCCGCGAAGAAGAGACCCTGAAGGAAGACGGCGCCCGGCTTCTCCCTCATCATCATTCCGTCAACTCCGGCCGCGTATCCGAACTGGTCCTGCGTTATATACATGATGTCATTTTTATTGTATATATCGGGTCTGCCTGCCTCTGTAAATGCCTCCTTGACAACCTCCTGAGCCGTTGTCATTACAACCGGGTCATAGGAGGGAACAAGAATCTTTGTCTCGTATTCCGCGACCTTCTTGGCGACTCTCCCGAGAATCGTCAAACCCGCTATCGTCGGAATATCGGTGACATATCCTATTCCAAGGATGTACATTATGGGTTTCCCCATCTCTGTGCTTCTTCCCACAGCCTCTTCAACTGCATCAAGACCGTTTATTTTCCTTATGTAGAACTCCTTCCCGTTCTTTGCAAGCTGGAAGTAGAAGAGAAAAAGTAAAGTAATTATTATTGCCGATATTAGAACCGTAAATCTTTCAAGATTGAACCATGACGCCTTGGAGGTGACGGGACCGCTCTCCTCCGAAATAAGGTAAGTCTGAGTTGCATCGGCAATCTTCAGAGATTTCATATCCAAAGAATCGCAGAGCATATAATCGAGTATCTCCTGTGATATCGCATACTCGCTCAAAACAGCCGTATAAAAATATTCAGTTCCGTCTTTTATATTTGATTTGTCTTCATCAGAGTTGACATCTCTTACCTGCTGACTTGATGCCAGAAGGTCTGTAGCCACGACTTTTCTTTCATCGCCCTCTCTTCTTATTATCGTTATAAAATAATTTGATAAAGTATCATTTAAAGACCAGTTTATTTCGACTCCGCCGCCTCCGTCATTGGGGATGTCGGAAACACTGAGAATCTTTCCCAGCTGGATTGATTCCCCAGCGATGTTTATCGAATCCGACAAAATTTCCGAGACGGGCTTATCCTGTGATGATACTGCAGAAAAGAGCAGTACAGCCGTCAGAAACAACAAGAGAAGGTTTCTTTTCACTTGGCCTCCTATTTGATTACGCCGAGCCAGTCTGAGAGCAGAAATTGTATTCTGCCTATAAACAGCGATATTCTCGCCATTATTGTATATCCGAATGCGGCTCCGAATGCGATCATTATAAAGGTTATTCCCACTCGGGAAATTTTTCCTACAAAGCCCTTATGCTCCATCGAAAAGAAGAAATAAACCAAAGTAGTCAGAACTCCTACAACTATTATCAAATTTCCGAAATTAAATGCCGTAGGCATCGTCCCCTGAACCTGTTTGAATAAAAATTCAAATGATGACGGAATTGACAATCCTGTTCCTGCTCCCACAATGAATGAAATCGGAATTCTCGAAAGATGAGAATAGTTTTTGAAAAATCTTGAAAACATCAAGAGACCGAGAAGCAGGGGTATAATGACCAAAAAATCCTTGTCATGCACCAGGGGATTGTAAACTTTTGTTATTATTGTATTGTGCCAATAAACAGAGATGCCGTATCCTATTGAAATTCCAACAAGAAGATATTCCGCAAATTTGTAAAATGGATTGTCCTTGTAAAGGAATGAATAAATCGAAAGTGTAAGAAGAGCCGCAATCCAAATCCAGATATTAGTAGATATTGCCATCTTACCTGCCCTCCTTGTGTTTCTTTATGAAAAATACAATATTGCCTAAAATTATAAGAAGTATGAAGAGTATGTGCGCGGCTGATTGTGCGTCCATTCCCACGGATGCATCCTTTCTTCCGCTGTAACTGTGATTTTCGGCTATAAGTTTTTCATATTCGGCGGCGCCTTTAAGCCCGCCCAAGAGACCGTTTGCCTGTCCCGACTGCAGGTAAGTATAATACTCGGCCGCAGAGACTGCCGTTGTTCCTATACCCATCTTCAGGTTGTATCTTCCGTTTGCATACATGAGCCATGACAACACAACACTGCTTCCGGCAAGTTCAACCATATAGTTAAGGTTGTCGTATGTCTTGATTCCCGACATAACATCAAGGTTTTCAAGTTTGTTTCCGTATGCGTCTTCATTGAATGTTGCAGGTATGTCTTCACCCATTTTCAGCATCACTGCAGAGACACCCGGCACATAAGCGAGGAGGGTGATATCCTTTCCAAGCTCTTTTTTCAAATCAGGATGCACTTCATTCCAGTGTTCAAGAGTTTTGTCTATTATGTCCTGCCCCATTCCCGAACCCTGAGGGTACATTGTTACGAAAAGAACTCTGAGATTGTTGTAAAAAGCATGATATGTGAGAGCTTTTGCCATCGGATGAAGCTCAGCCATCGTTGAAGGGTCGTAATCTATTCCCAAAAGAAGAACTCCATTCTCCGGTATTGAATCTTCTATATAATTATACATTGACTGCACTGGGGGGGTAATCCTCATCGGACATCCGACCGGAAAGACAAAGGGAATAATTATAACCAATGCGATAAGAAGATATATCCATCTTTTATCAAGATTGTTGACAAAATTAACGAATTTCATTTTCCGCCTCCCAAGTATTTTCTTTCAATTCCAAGTATTATTTTGAGAGAGGTGGCGATTATTCCCAGCTCAACTCCAATAAGTATTCCTCTCTGAGCCGCCATATTGGGATACTTCAAAATCCATTCAACCACTTCGGGAAACCCTTTGTAGATGAATTCTCCCAAAGGCACTCTTCCTATGGTGACAATCGCCGCTGTTAAGAGAAGCATTGTCGCGTCAAAACTTCTTGCTTTGAATGAACGAAACGCGGCGGATGCCATATAGAATGCCAGAAGCGAGAATATGGTTGACTGCATTGGAACCTGCATATAAAGATATGTGTACATCAGAGGAGATGTGCTTGAAGGTTTGAATGCCGGTATGAGCTTCATAAGCAGAGTTGAAGGGACAAATGCGCCTCCTAAAATCCCTATAAAGGCCGTAATGGCAAGAGAAATCAACACAACAAGCGAATACTGCCATCCTTCGACTCTTCTCTTTATCTTTGTCGTGTGGAGTTCGACTGTTGACTGGACTGCCATCAGATATGTGAATGCAGTGACGATTATCATCCAGTCAAGAACCATATTGTAAAATGTTCGTGAAGCAGGATGCGGAACAAAGAACTGGATGATGCAAGCTATTCCGAAGAATCCTGCGATTAGAAGCGGTAGAGTTCTTCTTATGAACATATTCTCTCCTATGATTTGAAGATGAATCTTATTGTTTCAAGCGTTTTGTTGAGGAAGGATACATCCCCCCCAGCAACTGTCGATATAATCAGCAAAATCAGATAAACACTCACACATATTATTATCATGCCTTTAAAGTAATCCTGAGCCTTCAGTGTTCCCATCAGGAGCGGCTCTCTTGAAAGATATGCGCTTGCCGCATAGAGCTCCTCTCCGATAATAGTATAATCGCATGAAGTGATGAAGAATGGAAGCTGAGTTACGGCATCAGTTCCTGCTATTTGAATCGCTCCGGAAGTGTTTCCAGCTTCAGCCATGATGAGGGACTCTGCCCAAAACATTCCGAGCAGTAGATTCGTTGCAGGTTTTTCTCTTGTCATAATGCCGCTTATGGCGGCTGCGTATCCGAACTGGGAATCGGTTAGGAAGAAGACATCATTGTCATTATAAGCATCGGGTCTGCCTGCCTCAGAGTAAGATTCCTTCACAACCTCTTTGGCGACAGTCATTACAATCGGGTCCCGATTCGGCACTATAAGCCTTGTGTCATACTCTGCAATCTTCTTGGCGACAGGACCCAAAATATTGAGAGAAGCAATGGTGGCAATATCCGACATTGAGGAGGAACCGGGAACATAAAGAACCGGCCGCCCCATTTCAGTTGCTCTTCCCACGGCTTCATCAAGAGTATCTAGTCCAGATATTTTTCTTACAAACAATACTTTTCCTTTTTTGACTGTCTCAACAAGAATTATTATCACAGCCATATAAACAATAATCATAAGAAGAAGAATTATTTTATCTTTTTTGAAATAATTCGGCTTCGGCTTCATATATTCTGTGCTTATGCTACCCTTCATTTCATTGCCTATTGAATCGAGAGCCACAAGGGAGTATCTGTACGGAATATTCATGCTGAGATTCTCATCAGTGTATTCGCCGACACCCGTACAATCCGATAGTGAAAGTCGGCATGTGTCGCCCTCTGTTTCCCTGTAGAGTCTGAATTTGTCGGTTGTCTGCCGATCTTCGGCAAATTCCCATTTTACATTCAGAGCTGTTCCGTCATCCGAACCGACATCAGAGACCGTGAATGATTTCACCGCTGTAAAATCATAGATTCCTGTGGTATCCGTTGCTGTTGTGTCCGCTGTCTGAGCAAATGCAATCACGGGCAGGATGATAAAGAGAAGAAGGAAAATTTTTGTCTTCATACACCTTCCTTTATTTATTCTTCAATTAACTCAACATTGGTTCTCGGCAGAACTATTCTCTTTCCGTCCTCGAATTCAAATTCAAGAACTCTGACATGCGCCTCTGTCTCAATCTTCTGCAGTTGATGCGGAAGTCCGACAACTTTTCCTATTGCTCCGAAGAAGGGCTGACGGATTATTCTCACTACCGAACCTATGTCCATTCCCATTTCCGTGTGCTTTGATTCGCTGAAAGTCGTCTTCACATCGTATGTGACTATAACCTCAGGACGGAGAACTCCGGCTCTTATCTGCGTTGCTCCGTTTATCGAGGCTTTTTTGCCGTCATTCTTTTTCAAAATTTCGTATGTCTTTCTGGCCATATTCATCTGTCCGAATCCTTCGGTCACTACAACCGTTATTCCCTTCTCTTCCTGTCCGGTTATGGCAACTCCTATCTCCTCTCCGAGGAATTCTTTCAATTCTTTGTCATTGATTCCTCCGACCACTATTCCCAAAACGCCTTTGGCGACACAGGCTCTGAGTATTTCATTTGTCACCAGAGAACCGCCAATTATTATCTTGCCTTTCATTTCATCAGTTATATCCTGAGGTTTCAGCACATAATCAGGAGTCTGGGCAACAAGCTTTAAGACACCCTTCACTTCACCGCCTATTCCGAAGATTCCCTGTATAAATGTTGCGGGAGTTTCAATGATTATTCCCTCATTCTCTATCACATCAACGACTTTTCCATTGACATATGCGTCTATCTCAACCTTCTTGGGCGGTTTTCTGAGAGTAAGCATTCCCGTTATCTCAGAGTATGACTCTACCAATCCGTCTATCGGGGAGGGTATGGTTGATTTGAAGAGACCGAAGAATCCCTTTGATTCGGCTATCACTTCATCCTTTTTAATGGCATCGCCTGCTTTTACTTTTAAAAATGAAAGTGCCTCTTTTGCAGGAACTCCCAGCTTTCCTGCTAGATTGAGCCTCTCCACATCCCCCGGAAGAGATGTTGTAGCGACAATGTCGTCCGCCATCACAATCTCATCCTTTTTGGACAAGACAGTCCCTTTTAAAGGAAGACGGCGCTCTTTCCTCACTATTGCTTTCTCTGTTACTTTTAAACCCGGCGTATATGAATGTGCCATGATTCCTCCGTTATTTCTCTGGATAGACGTTTAATGCTTTAATCCACTTTGTCAGCTTTTCCACTCTTGTCTTCTCGTCATCCGGAAGAGTGAATGGACGGCGACCTCTTGCGTCTATTATTACTCCGACCACTCCGCCTTCCAAATCAGCCTCAATTTCCTTTCCTTTTCCAATTCCCATATCAAGGGATTTTGCAGGAACTATTGTAGCCCTAACTTTCTTGCCAAGTTCCATCGGTATAAGCTTAATATCTCCGAAGTTCACCTTATGCTCCTGACCTTCAAATTTGACTGTGACCGCCTCCTGTCCCTCCTTTAAGTTTCCTATGGGAGCTATGCATGACCCAAGTCTTACAAGGCAGTCTTTCTCAAAGACCTCTGTGGCGGCTTGATCATGAACAGTAGAAAGAACTCCGAGCTGCGGCATCATGAATATTGAATCGACAGTGAGCATTGTGACCCCTTCCGGCAGGAATGCGTCTATCATCATAAGAGCCGACTGCACTCTCCTCGGAGCATGCGACAGCACACCTCCGGAGCCGACAACAAGGTTGAGAGTGAGCATATTTACAAGCGTGCCTCCGCTTGATGACTGGTCAAATGCATCGGAGATTGTTCTCTCCTTCTGCACTCCCTTAAGCTCCACCGCCATTGCCTTATGCTGTTCAAGAGCAAGCCTCAAAGCCTCCCTTGATATCGCCTGCTCTATCTGAAGTTCGTCCAGTGTTGAAGGAACTGTCGTGGGCCTTATCATCTTATTTCTTATTCTGTTCCTCAGATCTTTTTCATCCATTTCGAACGGCACCCACCTCATAATATTCTTGAGACCCGCCTCTTTCACAACATTTGATATTGAATAGCTCATTCCGAGATTTGCGGAGACTGTCCTGTTAAATGTCTTTTTGAAGAATGAAAAGACATCCGTTGTGGCGCCGCCGATATCTACTCCCAAAACCTCTATATGGTCTCTATTTCCGATTGCCTCGATAAGAAGCCCTACAGCTCCGGGTGTGGGCATAATCGGCACATCAGTCATATCCATAAGTTTTTTATATCCGGGTGCCTGTGCCATTACATGCTCCATAAACAAATCATGTATTTTGTCTCTTGCAGGTTGCAGATTTTCTCTTTCAAGAGTCGGCCTAAGATTGTCAACAACATAGAGAGCTGTTTTCTTGTCCAGTCTTTTTGCGACCTCTCCTGCCGCATCCTTGTTGCCGGCATAGATAACGGGCAGTTTGTATCCTGCGCCGAATCTCGGCTTGGGGTCAGCCGCCTCGATTATCTCAGCCAACTGCACCACATGGGTTATTGTGCCTCCGTCAGTGCCTCCGGATAAAAGTATCATGTCAGGCCTGAGAGTTCTAATTCTCTTGATTCTCTCATGGTCGAGCCTTTTATCATTGGTTGCGACAACATCCATAACTATGGAACCTGCGCCGAGAGCCGCTCTTGCGGCTGATTCCGCAGACATCTTGTCAACAACTCCGGCAACCATCATCTGAAGCCCGCCTCCTGCTGATGAAGTAGAAATATATATGTCCACTCCGTCGCCTTCATTCTTTTCCCTTTTGATTATATCATCTCCATTGAGAATTTTTATCTCAGCAAGCTCTTCAACCTCTTTTATCGCGTTGAGAACGCCCTTGGTTACATCTTCGTATGGAGCCTCAACAGTCGTAGGAGCCTCGCCTCTGACTATCAGTCTATACTCATTGTCGCGCTTCTCAATCAAGATTGCTTTCGTCGTAGTGCTTCCGCAATCTGTTGCGAGAATCCTTGTAATTAGGTTCTTTTCTTTCATTTATCCTCCTTAACAGATTTCTCTTTATCCTTAATTTTTTCTTTCTTTGTTTCGTTTTCCGCATTTTCTATTTCATTTATAAGTTTCTCCACAGTGCCTCTCTCCTCAAACATCAGCGCCGCTTCCCTGTACTCTTTTATATTAAAAAAAGTCAGTATAATCGGTTCAAAAAATATCATAACCTGTGCTCCCACAAAATTCATCGGCTTGACAGATTCGAGAAACATTATAGCCGGAGTAGTTAAACCGCGCGCCACAATATTTTTTGCAATTTTCAGCAAAATCTCTTTCTTTCTCTCTTCGGTTATCTCTGTATATGTGACAGGAGTGAAATTGTCAAGCATGCTTCTCTCCGTACCAGTTTACATTCATATCCTTCATTGCCTTTATGTCATCGAGACGGGTTACAGGAGTTGATGAAGGGGCATTCCTTAGAAGTTCCGGATTTGTCTTTGCCTCCTCACTTATCTTCTTCATCGCCTCTATGAAAATATCTAAAGTCTCCTTGGTCTCTGTTTCAGTGGGTTCAATCATTATCGCCTCCGATACTATGAGTGGGAAATAAATCGTCGGAGCATGAAATCCGTAATCAAGAAGCCGTTTCGCTATATCAAGAGTTGAGACACCATACTCTTTTTTATGCATTCTTCCGCTGAACACTGCTTCATGGAGAGTCGGGTTGTCATAGGGAAGGTCGTATACTCCGCGCAGTTTTGACTTTATGTAATTGGCGTTTACAATCGCCATCCTTGTTGCTTCCTTTATGCCCTCGTTTCCCATAATTTTTATATATGCCCATGCACGAACCATTATGTTGACATTTCCGTAGAATGAGTGCAGGGCTCCTATTGATTTCACTGGATAATCAAGAGAATACCTGTTTTTGTTTTCTTTCACTATAAAGGGAGGAAGAAAATCGGAAAGTTTCTTCACGACGCAGACTCCGCCTGCTCCGGGTCCTCCTCCTCCGTGAGGAGTGGAAAATGTCTTATGTAGATTTATGTGAAGAATGTCGTATCCTATTTCTCCGGGTTTCACTATACCCATTATCGCATTAAGATTTGCTCCGTCCATGTATATCAAACCGCCCCTCGAATGTACTATTTCCCGGATTTTTTCTATCTGCGTTTCAAATATGCCGAGTGTGTTTGGATTTGTTATCATTATGCCGGCAGTTTCGGAATCCATGTTTTTATCAAGGTCTTCAAGGTCTATTTCACCGTTTGCATTTGATTTTATCTGAATTGATTTGAATCCGGCCAAAGTGCAGGATGCAGGATTTGTTCCATGAGCGGAATCCGGAATAAGAATCTTTGTGCGCTTCTCATTTTTACTTTTGAAATAATCGCTCATTATCATCATGCCTGCAAATTCGCCATGCGCGCCGGCGACAGGCTGAAGTGACATGGCATCGAATCCTGTAATTTCAAGAATCATATACTGAAGCTCATGCATTATTTTAAGCATTCCCTGTACATCCTCAATATCCTGATAGGGATGAATTTTTGTCACCTTCGGGTTTGATGATATATCCTCATTTATAACAGGATTATATTTCATTGTGCATGAACCTAAAGGATAGAAACCCTTCTGAAGGTGATGATTCTTATAGGATAGAAGCACAAAGTGGCGCAATATGTCAATCTCGCTCACTGTTGGAATATCAGCATCGTTTTCTCTTCTGTTTTTTGAAGATATGCAGGATTCCAATTTGATGTTGTAGTTGTTTTCAGGGATTGATACCGTATTCTTATTTGAATCAGACAATTCAAAAACAAGTTTATCGTACATAAAAACTCCTTAATTTAATAACTAGTTATTTTATATTATATTTAAAGTAAAGTCAATATAATAGATATAGAAAGAATGTAAAAGTGTAAAAGGATAAAGGCAAATGATACTAAGTAAAGAAAGGTAAAAGGTAAAAGGTAAAAGATTGTAAAAGTCAAAACACAATACGGGGAGCTGAGTAAATGACTTGTCTTTACAGTTCCGAGGAAAAATTCCAGTGCATCTCCGCACTGCTATTCAATGTTTTTCCGAGGACAAGCAAGTCAATTCTTATTGAAAGTGTAAGCTTCAAGTCGGCGAGGACGCTCCGCGCAGACGCCCATCAAGTGGTCGTCCCCTTGCTACGCTTTCCCATCTTGATTAAGCGGCGAAGCGGAGTGTGTGAGCCGACGCTAAGCCCGCCAGCAGCCCCTCAAGTCAGCCGTGAGCCGTGTGCCTTGTGCCTTGAGCTTAATACGGGGAGTTGAGAAAATGACTTGGCTTTACAGTTCCGAAGAAAAATTGCAGTACAGTTAACACTCAATATACTGCTGAGTAAGATTTTGTCTTTTCAGTAATCTTCTAAAACTTCTGGTACAACCCGTTTTTTCTATCATGGACGCTCGCGTCCATTACACCCTCGCCAATGTGGGGACATTCCTTCGGTGTGTCCCCACTGCAACAGGCAATTAAATAACTTATTGAGAGTGTAAGCTACAAGTCGGCGAGGACGCTCCGCGCAGACGCCCATCAAGTGGTTCTCCCCTTGCTATGCTAACCCATCTTGATTAAGCGGCGAAGCGGAGTGTGCGAGCCGACGCTAAGCCCGCCAGCAGCCCCCCAAATCAGCCGTGAGCCATGTGCCTTGCGCATAATACGGGGAGTTGAATAAATGACTTGTCTTTACAGTTCCGAAGAAAAATTGCAGTACAGTTAACATTCAATATACTGCTGAGTAAGATTTTGTCTTTACAATAATCTTCACAAAGTTCTGGTGCAACCCGAGGCGTCTATCATGGAGTCGCAGACTCCATTACACCCCAGCCAATGCTTTGTGAAGATTTAAACAATTAAATAACTTATTGAAAGTGAAAGCTACAAGTCGGCGAGGACGCTCCGCGCAGACGCCCATCAAGTGGTTTGGGGACATTCCTACGGTGTGTCCCCACAACATCCCATCTTGATTAAGCGGCG
>JBFXGO010000035.1:4007-24580 GCA_050239825.1 bacterium | reverse complement strand
AGGCTGTTTTTGAATTTTCTGTAATAAATGCCGGCATCTATGATAATTAGCTCCTTCGGATCCTTAAAGATGACATAGGAATTGCCGTCGGAGCAGCTGGCAAGAGATGCAAAGGATATCATAAGTTAGTGGGCTGGTAAAATAAGAGTTGAGAGTTTATAGTTAATAGTTGATAGTTGAAGAAAGAAAAACAGTATGCTGGTAAGCTGGTGGGCTGGTAAAATAAGAGTTGAGAGTTTATAGTTAATAGTTGATAGTTGAAGAAAGAAAAATAGTATGCTGGTAAGTTAGTGGGCTGGTAAAATAAGAGTTGAGAGTTTATAGTTAATAGTTGATAGTTGAAGAAAGAAAAACAGTATGCTGGTAAGTTGGTGGGCTGGTAAAATAAGAGTTGAGAGTTTATAGTTAATAGTTGATAGTTGAAGAAAGAAAAACAGTATGCTGGTAAGCTGGTGGGCTGGTAAAAAGAAGTTACGGGTTTATGGTTTTTTGATTTTGCTATTTTGTTTGTCAGTATATTATGTATTGTTTCTGAATTTGATATTGTATGTATATTATGTAAATGATGGTTTTTTGATTTTACCCTTGTTTGGGTGAGTATATTATGTTCAGGATTGTTTTTTGATTTTACCCTTGTTTGGGTGAGTATATTATGTAAATGATGGTCTTTTGTATTTAACCCTTTGTTTGTCAGTGTATTATGTATTGTTTCTGAATTTGATATTGTATGTATATTATGTAAATGATGGTCTTTTGATTTTGCTATTTTGTTTGTCAGTATATTATGTAAATGATGGTCTTTTGTATTTACCCTTGTTTGGGTCAGTATATTATGTAAATGATGGTCTTCCATCTTTACATAATATACCTTATCGGGTGGTGAATATATACTAACCCTGCCCACCGGCCTTACTTGACTTCTCCGCTCTGCATCTTTCCCTGCTGCATCTGCGTCAATGGATCTATTGCTCCTTCAAGCATATTTTTATAAAATTCTGCCTGTGCGGCATAATCAGATTCAGGATACAGATAGATGACCTTTTCATAGGAATCGACCGCCTTATTCACTTCATACTTTGACTCATACATTCTTCCTAATGAAAGATACGCCTCTGGAGCGTAAACAGATTTCGGGTACTTTGTAGTCACAAGGTCATAAGCGATTATTGATGAGTCTATATTCTGCTTGCCTTCGTAAGCTCTGCCTATACCAATGTAAGCGGCAGCTTTAATATCCTCTATGCCTGTATTCGACTTTATGAACTGATTGAAGCTAACTACGGCTTCGTCAAACTTACCTGTATTTAACTGAGCTACACCAATAAAATAGACAGCTTTCTTTGCCGCTGTCGTTCCAAAGTAGTTTGATTTGACATTATTTAAAAGTTCTATTGCTTCTGTGTAATTTCCCGAAAAGAGAACATCTGTAGCTTCTGAAAGAGAAGCTAAACCCTCAACGCCGCGCTTCTTGTTTGAGTTTATCAGCATTACTGCGCCCATTATGACAAGCACAACAACAGAGAGTATTATGAAATACTTTCTCCAGTTTGTCTTTACATCCTGCGCCACCAATGACATCCGATCAACAAACTTGTCTCTCTTGATCTCAGATTTTTTGATTTTGACTCTTTTAACTGGCATTTCAACTCCTTTTTATCTGCCCCTGACAAGAATCGAACTTGTGGCCCTTTGTTTAGGAAACAAATGCTCTATCCACTGAGCTACAGGGGCGTTTTTATTTAATAGTGTATTATACTTGAAATTCTATATTTTTCAACCTTTTTTCTTCCTTCCAGGGAATCAAGCTCAATCAGAAAAAGCATTCCCTCTATGGTTCCGCCGGAGCGCTCTATCAAAGTGGCTGTCGCCTTTGTGGTTCCTCCGGTTGCAAGAAGGTCATCCACTATCAATACTCTTTCGCCTTTTGCAACAGCGTCAGTGTGCATCTCTATCGTTGCCTCGCCGTATTCAAGAGCGTATGTCTCTTCAATTGTTGCATAAGGAAGCTTGCCTTTCTTTCTTATAGGCACGAAACCTTTATTGTGTTTATATGCAAGAATACTGCCGAATATGAATCCTCTTGATTCTATTCCCGCAATCTTGTCAACCTTGGAAAAATCAATTTTTTCATCCATCATTCTTATAGCTTCGCTGAAAGCCTTTTCATCCTGAAGCACAGGAGTTATGTCCTTGAACACTATTCCCTTTATCGGGAAATCCGGAACATCGCGCACAATTTTTGAAATATCCATTTTTCCTCCATTAGTATTTGATTTGAAAATCAATTAAATCCTCTTCACCTGCATCTCTGATTTCGATCTCATCAATTCTTGCATAGACATTTCCGACTTTTACCCTTTCAATAAAATCATCAACATCCGTTTTCTCTCCCTGAGCGAGAATAAGGACATTCCCATTGGAAAGGTTTTTAACCCAACCCTTTATGCCGATTTTACCGGCTTCATCTCTAACAAAGTATCTGTACCCTATTCCCTGAACGCGGCCTTTTACTATAATCTTTTTGCTCTTCATAAATATTTATTGATAAAATCCATTATCTTTTCCATGCTGTCGGCGGTTTCAGGATTTGTTTTAGAAACATGTATTATGCCTATCAGTTTATACATTTCTTAAATCCACCGATTTGTATTTTGAGAGTACATCTCTGACATTCTGTCTTATTGTCTCCATCTGTTCTTTTGTCTTTGCCTCAAATCTGACCACAAGTATCGGCTGAGTGTTGGAAGCCCTTACAAGAGCCCAGCCGCCGTCAAAATAGACTCTTGCACCGTCAATGTCAATCACTCTGTATCCTTCCTTTTTATAGTGTTTCACAATCTCGTCAACTATTGTAAATTTATCTTCTTCTGTAGTGTCAACTCTTATTTCAGGAGTTGAAATATAATAAGGCATCTCCTTTTTAAGTTCCGACAGTTTGATTTTTCTCTCGGAGAGTATCCGCAGGACAAGAAGTGAGGCAAATAACCCGTCATCAAATCCGAAGAAGTTTTCATTGAAAAACATGTGTCCGCTCATCTCTCCGGCAAGAAGCGCCTTTTCTTCCTTCATCTTTCTCTTCAAAAGGGAGTGCCCTGTCTTATGCATCATCGGTTTGCCACCCTCTTTTAAAATGAGTTCTTCAAGGCCTTGAGAGCATTTGACATCAAATACAACCTTCTCTCCCTTATTCCTTGAAAGCATATCTTTGGCGAGAATTCCGAGGATCTGGTCGCCAAAGACCATATCTCCGTTTTCGTCAATCAGCCCTATTCTGTCGCAATCTCCGTCATAGCCAATTCCGCAGTCATATTTTCCGCTCTTTGTTTTGCTTCTGAGTTCTTCTGTGAATTCCATTACTGTCGGGTCCGGAAGATGGTTGGGAAACCTCCCGTCCCTCTCCTTATTGATGAAGTCAGCATAAACTCCAAGTTTTTTAAAGATCTTTTCAGCAACAGGGCCCGCAGTGCCGTTTCCCGGGTCGACGAGAACTCTAAGTTTTGATGATATTTTAATCTTTTCAGCGCACATCATTATATACTCTTCGTCTATTGAAACATTCTTCAAAGCGCCCTGTCCCTTCTCAAAATCATTTTTCATTATCATTTCATAAAATGAAGTGATTGTGTCTCCGTATATTGTTATTTCAGGGTCAACCATCTTCAAACCATTGTACTCTATGGGATTATGGGAACCCGTGACCATTATTCCTCCGTCGCATTTGAAAAAATGCTCAGAGTAATATAGCATTGGAGTAGTCACGACACCCACATCAATAATATTGACTCCTGTCTCAATTACTCCTCTGTTGAATGCGGTTTTTATTCTACTGCTTGACAGCCTCACATCCATTCCGGATGCAACGCTCTTCCCTCCCCTTCTCTTTATGTAGGTTCCAAACGCCTTTCCGATGAGGTATACATCATTATCATTCAATTCGGTCTCTGCGATTCCTCTCACATCATACATCCTGAAAATCGACTGTTTCACAACTCCTCCTTTATGTATGTAAAAGCATTTTCAAAAAATCTTATTCCGTGTGGTTCACTGGTTTCAAATTTATTTGTGTGGAATTGCTCTTTCCTGATGAACCTCTCAGGATGAGGCATTAATCCCATTACTCTTCCGCTTTTATCCGCTATTGCCGCTATTGCGTCTGTTGAACCGTTCGGATTCTGCGGATACTTCATAGTAGGTTTGTTCTTCTCATCTATGTACCTAAGCACTGTGAGCTCGCTTATGTTTTTGCATTCAGCGCCGTAGATAAATTTACCCTCTCCGTGGGCTACGGGAAGGTAAATCGTTTTATCAAAGTTCTTTGTGAATACGCTTTTGTCAGACACCTGCAGTTTAACCCACCTGTCTTCATATTTATGCGAATCATTGAATATCAAAGAAACCTCCTGCTTGAAGTTGTGAGATGAGTTTGGAAGAATCCCCGATTTTACGAGTATCTGGAATCCGTTGCAGATCCCCAAGATTAGTTTGCCCTGTGAGATGAATATCTCAAGTTTTTCAAGAAGATGGTGTTTTATGATTGATGCCGCTATTCTTCCGCTTCCCGTATAATCCCCATAGGAAAATCCTCCGGGAAATACTATGAAAGAATAGTCAAGCAGACTCTTCGGTTCATGCATTAGAGTGTTAAGGTGCATTATTTTAGATTTGAAGCCTACTTTTCTTAAAATGAAGTCTGTCTCTATTTCACAGTTTGACCCGTCGGCTTTCACGACTAGTGATTTGAACTTGTTCATATTTTACCTGTAAACCTTTTCAAGCTCTTTAATATCAAACTTGATTGAAGTTTTCTTTCCCTTTATCGAGATTGTTTCAGTGGAGTTTGTACTTCCGATGAGCATTGCTTTTCCGGATGACATCTTGTCAAAAAGCTCTCTGTTTTCTTTCCGTACTGTCATGAGATACCTCGACTGAGATTCGGAAAAAAGAAATTCTGCCAATGCAAGTTTTGTGTCAACACTTATACTGCACCCTATTTTGTTTCCGAGAGACATCTCAAATAGCGAAGTCAGCAGACCCCCGTCTGATATATCGTGACATGTTTCTATTAGGGCTGTTTTATTCAGATTGCTTAATAGTCTGTGCGTTTTAACCGACTCTTTCGGATTTATTGAAGGCATTATCCCGTTTTTTATGCCGTAAGAATTACAGAGAACCGAGCCAAGAAGTTCATTTTTAGTTTTTTCTCCAAACAGATATATCAAGGAATCCGAATCATTGAAATATGATGACCTTATTCTATTTTTATCAGTTACTGATATAACTGAAATTAATAGAGTCGGAGGTATCTCTATCTCCCTTCCCTTCATCATGAAGAAATTATTCAATGAATCCTTTCCCGATATGAAAGGAATGCCGAGTAAAACAGCGTAATCTCTGCATGCCATGCAGGATTCAACAAGAGCTCCGAGAGTCGTATCTTTATTGGTGTTACCCCAAGAGAAATTGTCAAGCATGAATGAGTGGTCAATATCGCCTCCCTGACAAAGCACATTCCTCAATGCTTCGTCGATGACGGAATATGTCATTTTAAAAGGGTTCAGCTCGCCGTACCGCGGGTTTATTCCGCACCCCACTACAAGACATTTTTCCGACTTGTCAATGGGCGAAATGACAGCTGCATCATTAGCCCCTGCCTGTGTATCTCCTCCAAGAGGCTTGACCAATGTCTGAGACTGCACCTCATGGTCATACTGTCTTATTATCCATTCTTTTGATTTTACATCCGGATGCCCGATTACTTTGAATGCGGCTTCTTCGACATTTATCTTGATTTTACTTTTTGTTTCCTTTGCATTCCTGTATGGTTTGGCTCTTTTCACAGAAAGAGGAATTCCCTTATGGAGAAATGACATTTCAATATCAAGAACAAGCTTCTCCTTAAAATATATTTTAAGGTCATTACCTCTGAAGTATCCTATATGAGCTATATTTGTGTTATGCTTCTCAACAATTTTTCTCAGTTCATCATAATTTCTTTCATTGACGCTTAAAACCATTCTCTCCTGCGATTCTGAAATCCATATTTCATCATAAGTGAGTCCTTCATATTTAAGAGGCACTTTGTCGAGATACACTTCAGCGCCGGTGTCTTCTCCCATCTCCCCCACCGCAGATGATAAACCTCCGGCTCCGCAGTCTGTTATCGCCGTAAAGAGTCCGTCCGCCTCAAGTATAGCATCAAGCATCTTCTTCTCTTCAATCGGATTGCCTATCTGCACTGCTCCTGATGAGAGCTCTTGTGAGTCGTCGGTAAGAGAGACGGACGAAAATGTAGCTCCGTGTATTCCGTCGCGTCCGGTCTTTCCTCCTATAACTACAATCATGTCGTTATTCATGACTCTCTTGAAAGAGTTTCTTGCCGGCATTATTCCTATTGAACCGCAAAAAACAAGAGGATTGCCCAGATAATCCGGATGGAAGCAGACTGCGCCGTTAACAGTGGGTATGCCCATTCTATTTCCGTAATCCCTGACTCCGGATACTACTCCATTTAATATTTCTTCCGGTTCAATCACACCCTCTACCCTGCTTTTAAATTCGCCCACGCAGAATACATCTGTGTTGGCAATAGGTTTTGCAGAGAGACCAGTTCCTATAATGTCCCTTATGACTCCCCCAGCACCGGTGCCGGCGCCTCCGTAAGGCTCAAGGGCTGACGGATGGTTGTGGGTCTCCACCTTAAAACAGACATTTGTGAATTCATCAAATTTGAATATTCCCGCATTGTCAGAAAACACAGAAACGGCATCTTTATGTTTTATCTCTTCTGTCGCTCTGACAATAGTCTCTTTAAATAGATTTTTGATTTTAAGGTTCTTATAAAGATACGGAGATTTCATTGTCTTATGAACGCAGTGCTCCGACCATGTCTGGGCTATTGTTTCAAGCTCAATGTCGGTGGGTTTTCTCTTTTTTGTATTATAAAAATAATCCTTTATTCTCTCCATTTCATTTTGAGTAAGAGATAGAGTCATCTTCTTTGAAAGTTCATTCAGGTCGCATTCCAGGGAAATTTCATTGACCTTGAAGCTTCTGTCCGCTTTGGATTTGTGAAAAGTTATTGTTCCGTGTTCTTCTATCAGCGGATTGAAATACCTGTTCTTAAGGAATGAAATCAGTTCATTCTCATTCAGGGGCTTTGAGGCATAAAAATAAAATCTTCTGATAGTCCTGATAAGTCCGCTGTCAACTCCGCTCTTTTTGAGATATGAAGCGAGAGTTTCAGCTACAGGGTCCATCACTCCTCTCTTCGCAAATATATCAATAAATTGCGTACCATTCAAAGCGCTCTTAGAATCAAAGATGATTTCATCCGTAATCTCATCCTTCAGAATCTCTTCAATGAATTTTTTGTTTATTTCATTTTCAAAAATATAAACTGTCGAAGTGCGCACTTTGTTGATTTTATAACCTGTTGATTTCATCTCCCTTGCCATATTGATGCCCATTGAATCAAATTCAAGCGACTTTGCAAGAACTT
The DNA here is from genome assembly GCA_050239825.1 of bacterium. Taxonomy (GTDB): domain Bacteria; phylum Hydrothermota; class 32-111; order 32-111; family 32-111; genus UBA2202. The sequence continues at coordinate 17,082 of JBFXGO010000035.1, read as the reverse complement.
CAACTTTTAACATCACTCCTCCGTGTATGCAATCTCTTGTATGAATGCATTTTCAAGATTTAGTTTTTCAGCATGTTCAATTACCCGTTCATATTCCTCTTTTGTCACTCTTCTTTTAAGTTCGGGATGTTCATGCGCCTTATAGTAAGGCACATACTGGGACATCAGGGACACATAAGTTTTATTGCCTATCTCCGAAGAGATGAAGTCAAGTATTGCTTTGCATTCATTTACCTTTCCCGGAAGAAGAAGCACCCTTATGAGCAATCCTCTGACAGCACATCCGTTCTCGTCAATCTTAAGGTGCGATTTTGATTTGAAAAACTGTTTTATATTCCTGAAAACAATTTCGGTGTAACTGTTCACACCTGAATACTCAAGAGCGTCTCTGTCATTGGAGTATCTGATGTCAGCAAGATATATGTCTGCAATTTCGTTTATATATTCCACTGTTTCGGGATTTTCATAGGATGATGTATTCCACACTATAGGCAAGCTTAATCCCTTGTCTCTTGCATTATTTACAGCATTAAAGATGTGAAAAGAATAGTGAGTCGGGGTCACAAAATTTATATTTTGCGCATTTTTATTCTGAAGCTCAATCATTTTAGCTGACAAAGCAGAAGAATCGGTTATGTTGCCGACACCCATCTGAGATATTGGGTAATTCTGGCAGTATGTGCAGTGCATCGAACAGTGGGACATAAAAATTGTCCCTGAGCCTCTTGTTCCCGATATTGGCGGCTCTTCGCCGAAATGAAGAGCTGCAGATGCTATTCTAAGAGAGTCTCTTGCATTGCAGAGACCGATTTTCACTCTTCTGTCGGCATAACATCTGCTACCACAGAGAGAGCACCCATTTTCATAAAATTTTAAAAGAGGATTATTTAAAGTCATTTTAAAAAACTAAGGTCTTTATTTTGAGCCGCTACTTTCCACATCTCTTTTTCGCCTATCAGAATTGCTTCATTCATTTTTTCAAAATCGAAATGCCTGATGGAACGCATGTCTGGCTCGACAAGAATATCGGGTTTGTCCTTTACCAGCGTGAATTTGGCAAGATTGGATTCCGCTATCAGATATGTCTGTGAAATGATATTGACTATGTTAATTTCATCATTCAAATTTAGAATCGAACCTATTCTCTTAGCCGTAAGTTCTATATTTTCGATTTCCTTAACAATGAAAAGCTTTAACTTTTCATTAAACTTCTCGGCCTGTTTATCGGCATTCTTCTCCTTTAACTCTTTTATTTTATCCGGGAAGTCGTAGACTTTATTTTTAAGGCACGGGGTATTGAGTACATTAACGGCTATCACAAAGTCCGCGCCGAGAACTCTGCATAGAGATACGGGCACAGGGTCTGCCAATCCGCCGTCAACCAGAGTATATCCGTCGAGTTTATGCGGTGTCAGTATTCCCGGTATTGATATGGATGCTCTTATGGCATCGGTGAGGGACCCCTTTGTAAATGAAATTTCTCTTCCGTCGAGTATGTTGCATGCGCAGCATCCGAATGGAACAGACAAATCCTGTATGTTTTTAACCGGCAGTATTTCATCAAGATATTCGTCAATGAATTGCCCGTTGATAAAGCCGGGTCCGTCGAAAGTCACTCTGAAAAGCTTTCGGAGCTCTTTTCTGTCAATTTTCGAAACAAGGTCCTGAATCTCCCTTCCTTTCATGCCGCCCGCATACAATGCGCCGAGGAGTGCCCCCATCGATGCGCCTGTTATAAAAGCAGGCTTGATTCCCAACTCATCCAGCACTTTGAAAACTCCTATGTGAGAGAGTCCCTTTGCAGATCCGCTTCCAAGCACAAGCCCTATCTTCTTGTTTTTGTTTTTAAATAATTCCATAGTCAGTGCTTAAAATGCCTTTTGTTTGTGAAGACCATTGCGATCTGATACTCATTGCATGCTTCAATAACCTCTTTGTCATTCACCGAACCGCCCGGCTGAATGACTGCATATATACCTGCCTTGTAAATTGCATCAATAGAATCGCGGAAAGGAAAGAATCCGTCAGAAGCTACTGCGCTTCCCCCGGTGTATGCGGACATACCGCCTGCCTTTTTAATTGCTATGTCAACAGCATCAACCCTTGATGTCTGGCCTCCGCCTATTCCGAATGTTCTGTTGGGGGTCGCAATGACTATTCCGTTTGATTTGACATTTCTCGCAACATTCCATGAGAAAAGCATAGCTTTCCTCTCTTTTTCAGTGGGCTCTTTTTCCGTCACAAGTTGAAATAGATTCTCTCCGTCAAACAGACTGTCTTTATCCTGTGCAAGCATAGAACAGCTGAGATTTCTAAAATCAAGTTCTCTGTGTGTTGAATAGTTCCCGGCGACAAGCCTGAGTTTTTTCTTTTTCATCAGGGTCTCTTTCGCTTCATCTGTGAAGTCGGGGGCGTATATGACTTCCAAAAAGAGATTTTTCATCATTGCGGCTGTCTCCCCGTCGCAGGTCCTGTTCAGAGCGACTATGCCTCCGTATGCGGATTTTGGATCAGAGAGGTATGCATATTCGTATGCCTCTGATATCACATCAGATGTTCCAACTCCGCAGGGATTATTATGTTTGATTATCGCCGCAGTCGGATCTTTGAATATTCCGACTATGTTCAATGCGGCTTCAAGGTCGAGATAATTATTAAAAGACATCTCTTTTCCGTTAAAAACTTTCAAATCATGAAGTCCGGTTCTTCTTAATGACTCGGGATGAATGGAGTATAGAGAACCTCTCTGATGAGGATTCTCGCCGTATCTTAGTTCGGATTCTCTCTTGAGGATGATGTTTATCTGCTTTGGCATCTCGGTCTGTCCTGTTATCATCGAAAAATACCTGCTTATCGCTGAGTCGTATGACACGGTTTTATTAAACGCTTTATAAGCAAGGTATCTGTTCGTCTCCAAACTCATTTCACAGTCATTCTCTGTCAATTCTGCAGCCACCCTCTTATAATCTTCCATGTCGCTTATTACCGACACTTCTGCATAATTTTTTGCTCCAGCCCTTATGAGCGATATTCCTCCGATATCTATCTTTTCAATCATCTTGTCTTCTTCAGCATAGGCGTCTTTCATTGATTTGAAGGCTTCTTCGAAAGGATAAAGGTCAACGACAACCATATCAAAAAGCACATCTATCCCTTCGAGAGAGTCAGAATTCTTTCTCGCCAGTATTCCTGCAAATAATTTTGTATTGAGCGTCTTCACTCTACCGTCAAGCATGCTTGAAATGCCTGTTATCTCTTCTGTCGTGTGCACTTCGTACCCGATTTTTCTGATATGTTCGGCAGTCGAAGTGGTTGCATAGAGAATCGCTGAGTTTTTTTTGAGAGGTTCAAGAAGGATTTCAATATTATCCTTATTGTAAAGCGACAGAAGAACAGTCCTTATTTTCATAGAATCTCCTTGATTTTATCTGTTATTATCCGCGAAGCATTTCCTTTTCCATAATAATTTTTATAAACCGTCTTTCTCTTCCCGTAAATCAATTTATCTATGTTCTCTGCGCAAGGACAAAGAATGTTGTATCCGGAATCGACTGTTTCAGTCCATTCCGTCTCTTCTCGCAGAGTAATCGTATTTTTTTTAGCAAAGTATGCCTCTTTCTGAAGACCGCCCGAATCTGTGATAACCACCTTTGCACCTTTCAGCAGAGCGATGTTTTTAATATAGCCCTGAGGTTCAATGAAATATATATTTTTCATTCTCCCGTGTTTGATTTTATACAATTTATTGAGTATTTTCAAAGTGCGTGGATGCACGGGGAATACAATCGGCAGATTTATTCTGAAAATATTATTCAATAATACTTTAAGATTCTCCGGAATCGTGTTGTCTTCTCTGTGAATTGTCATGTAAATATACTCATTCATTTTCAGTCCCCAAAGCATGTCCGATATATCCATGTTGTCTGCTTTTTTACTGAAATGCATAAATGCATCGAGCATTACATCGCCTGTCAGTATGCCTTTCAGATTCTCTCTTTTAAGATTCTTCATCGCTTCCGCAGTGGGAGCGAACAGCATGTTTGAAAGCCTGTCGGCGACTATCCTGTTTATTTCTTCAGGCATTCTCATGTTGAAGCTTCTGAGACCTGCCTCTATATGGGATACCGGAATATGCATCTTTGCAGCTGTCAAAGATGCGGCTACCGTGGAATTAGTGTCTCCGTAAATTACAACCATATCCGGTTTTGTCTCTCTGAATAACGGCTCCAGCCGCTCCATCATCATTCCTGTTTGAATTGCATGGGAAGACGAACCGACTTCAAGATTAAATTCCGGTTTTTTAATATTCATCTCCCTAAAAAATATATCAGACATATTATCATCGTAATGCTGTCCGGTATGAATGGTTATTTCACTGAAATGCTTTTTTAGCTCTCTCTGCACCGGAGCATGCTTTATAAACTGAGGCCTTGCGCCTATTACCGTGACTATCCTCTTCATAAATTTATAAGCTCCCTCTTAAGTTTTTTCAGCGCAATCTCGGCTTTCTCTTTTAATCTTCCACCCGCCGCGAACTTGTGGCCTCCGCCATCGAATTTTTCGGCAAATTTGTTTGCATCATATTTTTTGTCTTTGCTTCTGAATGAGAGTCTGCAGAAGTTTTTGCTTTCTTCTGTGAGCAAAACAGCAAAATTAATTCCTTGAATGTTCAGGATTTCATTTACCAAACCTTCCGTATACTCCATTTTGGCGTTGTATGATTTAAAGTCATCAGAGAGAAGATATGAAAATGATTTGTCGGCGATTATCTCCATTCTCTCCAACACTTTGGATGAGAGTCTGACTTTTGACAGAGGTTTTGACATATACACTTCAGTTGATATGCGGCTGATGTCTGCTTTCTTTTCAAGAAGATATGCCGCGCATCTAAGAGTCTTTGCGGTTACATTTGAAAATCTGAAACTTCCTGTATCAGTAACTATTCCGGCAAGCAGAGGTTCGGCAATATCTCTGCTTATATCAACGTCGAGATTAACAAGAAGATCATAAACAAGCTCGCTTGTGGATGAAGCATTCGTATCGACAATATTCATATCTCCGAAATATTCGTTGGATACATGATGGTCAATATTCAATTTGAATGAGTGTGAATCTTTCAAAAATGAAAAGATTCTTTCGCCGGTTCTTTCAAGATTTGAAATATCAAGGCATATTATAAGGTCAGGTGAAAATTTGATAACCGAAGTGTTTTTTATGGACCTGCTGTTCCTTAAAAATGAGAACATTTCAGGAACAGGGTCTTCGTTCAGGCAAAGAACTTTCTTTTCCATTTTTTTCAATCCTGATATCAGTCCGAGTTGAGACCCTATAGAATCGCCGTCAGGCCTCTTGTGCGAAACTACGAGAATCGAATGAGAATCAAGAATCTTCTTTGCCGCTCTCTTCATTTGTTATCTGCTTGAACAAATTATCCATTGACATTTGGTAGTCCAGTCCCTTGTCTAATTCAAAAAACACCTCAGGAGTATATCGGAGATTTATCTCCTTTCCCAGTTTTGCTCTCATCATTCCTCTTATTTTATTCAGATGCTGTTGAATTTGATCGTTTTTTTTATGCGAAACATAGAAAACAACGGCAGTCTTCATGTCATCGGAGACCTCTACTCGCGTGACAGTGACAAGACGAAGATGCGGGTCTGTGAGAAGCTCAAGGCCTGATGCAATAACCTTTTGAATTTCGCCCTCAATCCGCTTCTGTCTTCTTTCACTCACCATTTACTGTGTCTCCTTCTTCACTTTGCTTATGGACTTCAAAATGTCTCCTTCCTCAAAATCGTTGAAACCGTCAAGAAGAATTGCGCATTCAAAACCCGCTTCAACCTGTTTTGCGTCGTCCTTGAATCTTTTGAGGGTCTTTACCGGGAAAGTCCCGAGATCATTGCCGCTTCTGAGGACATTGATCATTCCGTTTCTGCTTATGAATCCTTCGGTCACATAGAGTCCGGCTACAGAGCCCAGTTTAGATATTTTGAATACCTGTCTGACCTCAGCCGTTCCTGTGATAATATTTTCAAATACAGGCTCATTCATGGATTTTATTGCAGTCGTAACATCGTCAAGCACATCATAGATAATATTATACTGTTTAATTATGACGCCTTCCCTCTTAGCAAGCACTCTTGCATTGTTGTCGATGGATGTGCTGAATGCCACAATCATTGCTTTTGATGCTATTGCAGCATTGACATCATTCTCAGTCACTATGCCGACCTCTTTGTATATAACGGTAATGAGGACCTCATCATTTGTCATAACCTGCAATGAATCCGCAAGAGCCTCAATGGCTCCGTATACCTTTCCTTTGAGTATCAGTTTTATCTCTTTCTTCTTCAAAAGCTCCAGCTGTTTTTCAAAACCGTCGAGTGATGTAATCTCTCTCTTCTTTACAAGCTGTTCTTTATAGGCAAAATAACGTTTCCGCGCAATCTCCCTCGCGGTTTTTTCGTCGGCTACTGTCATGAAATTGTCTCCGACTTCAGGAAGAGCGCTTGCTCCGACAATCATAACAGGCATCGAAGGAGTCGCCTCTTTGATCTCGTCCTTAAACTCGTTCAGCATCTTTCTGACTTTTCCATAGACCATTCCCACGACGAATATGTCTTCTTTCTTGAGAATGCCTCTCTGTATCACGCAGTTTATAACCGAGCCGAGCCCCTTATCCTGCTTTACCTCAATAACAGTGCCCCTTACGGTTCCCTGTACGACAGCTTTCAAATCCATAAGTTCAGCTTGTATCAGAATTGATTCAACAAGGTTGTCGACACCCTTTCCCGTCTTTGCCGATATGTTTACAGAAGGAACACTTCCGCCGAATTCGGATAAAATTACATTGTTGGAAAGAAGCTGTCTTTTGATTTTATCTATATCGGAATCTGGAAGATCAATTTTGTTTATGGCAATAATGAATGGAACGCCGGCGATTTTACAGTGATTGATTGCCTCAATTGTCTGTGGCATCACACCGTCATTTCCTGCAATGACAATTATTGACATATCAGTAATCTTCGCTCCCCTCGCCCTCATCGCTGTGAATGCCTCGTGTCCGGGAGTATCAATGACAGTGATTGTTCCGTGTTCCGTTTTTATTGTGTATGCTCCTATATCCTGCGTTATTCTTCCATGCTCTGTGTCGACTATCCGTGATTTTCTTAAAAAATCTATCAAAGTCGTCTTTCCATGGTCGACATGCCCCATGATGGTGACAACAGGAGGACGATGCACCTTTTCAAATGATTCATCTTCAGTCGCCTGTTCATCAAGCTCTTTCTGTTCAGCCGCCTCTTCTTTTATTCTTTGAACTTCAAATCCGAACTCCATAGCCAAAAGCGACGCATTTTCAAAATCGATTCTCTGATTTATAGTAACCATGATTCCCATCTCAATAGCCTTCTCGATGAGTTCGACAGCATCAATCAGCATCTTGTCCGCGAGGTCTGACAGGACAATGTAGTCGGTTATTGAGATTTTCTTTGTATCTTCATCAGTCGAATCATCTTTGGATTTTTCTTTGTGCTTCTTTTTGGCTGTTATATTGCCTACTCTTATAACCTTAAGAGTTTTTTCGACTGACTCGGCTATCTTTGCCTTATCAACTATGTTCTTTTTTCTCTTCTTCTTTTTCTTTTTTGAATAGATGTCTTCTGAGGTGACAGTTTTGCCTTCATTCTCTGTGACAGGCTTTACTTCTTCAAAAGACGGTTTATGCGCCGGCTGTTGAGAGAAGCTGTGCTGTTTTTCAAATTTCTTGTAAGGCTGCTGCGGTCCATTGTGTTGAGACGGATGAATTGAACCGGGTTTGGGCTGAGGTTTATATTCATGTCTTGGACGCTCACCATCTTTTTTATCTGTTGTCTTGACTTCATCCTTCTTTTCTTCATGAATTTTGACTTCAACCATGCCCTTTTTCTCGGCCTGCTCTCTTTTTTTCTTCTCTTCAAGCTCCATAGCCGCTTTTGCATCTCTCTCTTCTTTTTCTCTCTTCTCAAGAAGCGCCTTCTCTTCTTCGGCGAGCTTAATAGCGGTGATTCTTTCATCCTCGATCTTTTTCAATTCCTCTTCTGTGGGCTTAGGTTCTTCCTTGATGTGTTTTTCAATTTTTACGAATTTTCTTCCTGATTTTGTCTGCGTCTGCGCGTGTTCCTGAAAATCTGCCTCTGATTGACTTTTCTTGTCTTTTTCAATCTTATCAGGCTTTGAAAAACGCATTCTGCAGTAATCAACCCATTCGGGTTTCATTTTTGCAGTGTATGCCTTCTCTTTGATGTCTGCTTCCTTGAACTTCTTTTTTACAGCCTTAATAAGGTCGGTGGATTTTAAGCCGAGTTCCTTGGCCAGAGTATTAAACTGCATTTCACTCATTTTCATTTTTCTCTGCTGGTTTTAAAAATTCTTCTGCGGCTTCAACGACCTTTTTCGCGAGCTTTTTCCCTATTCCTTCTATCTTTACCAATTCGTCCTCTCCTTTCTCTATTATTTCCTCGACCTTCTTAAATCCGTATTCAATCAATTTTTCTTTCTGGTTCTCTGTAAGGTTTTCAAGCCTGTAAATCGGATTTATATTGTCGCTCTCCTTTGAAGCTTCCATGAATTCACTCTCTCCAATGACCTGAATCTTCCAATTTGTCAGTTTGCTTGCAAGGTCAACATTGATTCCTTCCTTGCCGACGGCTTTTGGAAGCGTGTCGTCCTTCACTACAAGCTTCATTACCTTCGTGTCTTCATTCTTGAAGGCTCTTATCACAACTCCGGGAGATATCACTCTCTGAGTGTATATAATTGGGTCATTAGACCACTGAATTATATCTATATGCTCATTGTTAAGCTCTCGTATGATTGTGTGAATCCTTGAGCCCTTGACTCCGACGCAGGCTCCCACAGGGTCTATCTTGTCATCAACAGACATAACCGCTATTTTGGATTTCTTTCCGGGAATTCTTGCTATGCCTTTTATAACGACCGTTCCCTCTTCAATTTCAGGAACTTCAAACTCAAGAAGCTTTTGAAGGAACTTTTCCGATTTTCTCGATAATACTATCTCGGGGTCGCCCTTGGTCTCCTTTACCTCACGCACCACTGCCTTGATGAGTCCGCCGAGTCTGTATCTTTCTCCGGGGATTCCTTCGTCGAGAGGCATTTTTGCTTCAATTCTGTGAAGATTAACATATACATATTTTTTGTCTATTTTCTTGATATTTCCATTCACAAGATTGTCTATCTTGGTTGAGAAATCATTGAAAAGAGATACTCTCTCCTCCTTCAGAACATTTGAGGTGATGTACTGTTTCATAGTTATTATTGCTTTTCTGCCGAAGTCGCTTATTGAAAGCTCTTCAATAAAGTCATCGCCGAGCTCCACAGATTCGTCAAATTCACGCGCTTCAGTCAGAGAAATTTCAAAATCAGGCTCTTCGACTTCCTCTACTATTTTCAGAACGCGCTTAATGTCAATTACTCCGGTCGCCTCGTTGACATCTACCCTGTACTCTGCTCCTTCGCCGAACTGCTTGGCGGCGGCTTTCTTGATTGCATCCTCTATGATGAGTTTTACGCAACTTTTGTCTATGTTTTTGACAGCCCCGATCTCCTTCATAGCGTCAATTATTTCCCTTGTATCCACACGGTACCTCCTGTTATCACTTTTTATCAACACCGGGAGAGGAAACCTCCAGAGTGTATCTTGATTTAATAAGGTCTTCAGCATCGAGCAACATTTCAAGCTGTCTGTGAAAATATTCAATGTCTGAAATGTTAACTCCACCCTCTTTGTCAATGTAGATTCTCACAATCGGATGCGACGAATGGGAAACGAAGACCTCTCTCAGCTTCAATGTCCTCTTCTCAATGTCATCCCGTGATATGAGATTCTCTGCAATGCCGACGATTTTCTCTTTCAATTGGTCATACTGCATTGTACTTTTCCATCTCCTCTTTTATGATTTTTCTTATATACTCTTCAGCCTCGCAAAGAGGCAGAATGTGCTTTGAATTATCAAATCTTAATGCTATTTCTACCTTATTTTCGGCGGAGAAGGTTCTGCCGAAAATAACCTTTATCGGCACACCTATAAGATCCGCGTCCTTGAATTTTACACCGGGGCTTATGTCTCTGTCATCAAGAAGAACATCAATATCCGAGAGTCTGTCATATAGTTCTTTCGCCGAATTCATCTGATTCTCTTCATTTACAGCAAGAGGAATCACTGAAACCTTGAATGGAGCAATAGGCATCGGCCACTTGAGTCCGTCTTTATCATTGTATTGCTCGGCTATTGTGGAAGCGACTCTTCCGACACCTATTCCATACGAACCCATGACTATCGGTTTTCTATTTCCCTCTGCATCCAAATAAACTGCCTGCATCGGCTCCGAATATTTCGTGCCCAATTGAAATATATGACCTATTTCAATTGTCTTGATGATTTTAAGTTCTCCTCCGCAGTCCGGGCATTTATCGCCGTTATTCACTTTTATCAAATCTGCGAACTCGGCATTCTTTACATCTCTTGCCATATCAATGCCTGTATAGTGATAATCTTTTTTATTTGCGCCTGAAACTAAGTTGACTCTGCCTTTAAGCGAGATGTCGGCAAATGCTTTTATGTCCTTCCCGATCGGAGAGATGAATCCTTTAGGAGCTGAAACGAATTTCTCTATCTCTTCCGGCGAAGCGTATCTGAATTTTTCTCCCCAAATTATGGAAAGTTTGTTTTCATCAATTTCTCTGTCACCCGGTATAATGGCAAATATTGGAATTGATTCAACGATGAAGAGTATTGATTTCATAAGAGATGACTTTTCAGTTTTGAGAAAACTGCTCACACTGTCAACAGTGCCATCCACCGGAGTGTGAATTTCCTTCAATTCCCCGCTCTTGCCGTCCGAATAGTCAAGTCTGCATCTGGCAACTTCGGAATTGAATGCGGCTTTGCATGAAGAGCATATTATTATATCATCTTCTCCATTCTGTGAAAATGCCATAAACTCTTCGGATTTTTTTCCTCCCATTACTCCGGAAGATGCCTTTACAACTGCAAAATCAAGCCCGCATCTTTTAAATATCCTGTTGTAAGCTTCTCTGTGCATCTCATAAGAAGTGTTGAGCTTTTCAAAATCAACATCAAGAGAGTAAGAATCCTTCATCTCGAACTGGCGCACTCTCAGAAGTCCGCTTCTCGGCCTAGGTTCATCCCTGAATTTAGTCTGAATCTGATACCATATCTGCGGAAGCTCTTTGTAGGATTTTATTTCTCTCCTTGCAAGGTCTGTGATAATCTCTTCATGCGTGGGAGAAAGAGCGAACTCTCTGTTTTTTCTGTCTTTCACTCTGAACATTCCATCTCCGAAATCCTTCCATCTTCCGGTCTCTTCCCAAATTTCCTTTGGAGTTAGCATTGGGAGAAGAAGCTCCTGCCCGCCGATTTTGTCCATCTCCTCTTTGATTATTTTTCTCACATTATTGATGAGTTTCAAACCGAACGGAAGATAAGAGTAAACTCCGCTCGCAGTCTGACGGATATATCCTGCCCTCATCATCAGCTTGTGAGAAATTACTTCAGCGTCCTTCGGCGCTTCTTTGAGAGTCGCAAATAAAATCTTTGATAATCGCATATTTTTTTACTTTGCCTCTATATTTCTTTAAGAGATTTTTCAAGAATTTCGACTCCTCTGTCGGCTTCCTCCTTTGAAAGGTTCAAAGGCGGACGGAAACGGATAGATTTTTCACCGCATTTGATTGCAAAGAGCCCGTTTTCAAAGAGTTTGTCGAACATTCTGTCGCGTTTTGCTGAATCAGAGAGGTCAAAAGCAATCAGAAGCCCTTTTCCTCGGACATTTGAAATCTTGTCTGACTTCAGTCCTACCATCTTTGAGAGAAGATGAGAACCGATTTTATCCGCATTTTCAACAAGCTTTTCCTCTTCCATTATTCTGAGTATATAATCGGACCTTACCATGTCAACGAGATTTCCTCCCCATGTTGAATTTATCCTTGAAGATTCGATAAAGACATGGTCTTCAACTTCATCCACTCTCTCCGACACTATTATACCGCATATCTGCGCTTTCTTTCCGAATGCAATGATGTCAGGCATTACATTGTAATGCTCAATGCACCAGAATTTTCCCGTCAGCCCCATTCCTGTCTGCACTTCGTCAACAATGAAGAGTATGTCATTCTCGAGAGTTATTCTTCTCAATTCTTTGAAGAACTCCTCTCTGAAGTGTCTGTCCCCGCCCTCCGCCTGTATGGGTTCAATTATCAGAGCGGCTATGTCATCATGGTCGGCTTTGATTATCTGCTTAATTTCATTCAATATCTTTTCTTCTTCTTTGGCGACTCTTGCGATCTCTTTTTCATCTATAGGAAAACGAAGAGCCGGACTCTCGACTCTGGGCCATTCAAATTTGGGAAAGTATTTTGTCTTTCTCGGGTCAAATGTGTTTGTAAGAGAGAGTGTGTATCCGCTTCTTCCGTGGAAAGCATGCTTGAAATGAAGAACTTTTTTACCTTTCTCTCCCTTTCCCTTGGATAGGTTCATTCTTATTTTCCAGTCGAATGCGGTCTTCAAGGCATTTTCAACCGCAAGCGCTCCTCCTGAAACAAAGAAAAGGTATTTCATCCATTCAGGTTTTGCAACTCTTGCAAATGTAGAAACAAATTCAGCCATCTCCACAGTGTAAATATCCGAATTGGAAGGCTTATGAAGCGCTATTTTGCCTATCTTCTCAATGAATTCCCGAGTGCGCATTTTTTGATGGTTAAATCCTATCGGCGAAGAGGCGAAGAATGTGAAGAAATCAAGAATCTCTCTTTGATTCTTTGCATCATAGAAATAGGAGCCGTGCGATTTCTCATTGTCAAATACAATATCAAAACCGTCGGCAAGCATAAACTTTGAGAGTTCAGAATGAACTGCTCTTGCATCTATTTTATAAGTCATCATACCTCCTAATAAGATAAGAAAATTAAAAAATATATATTATCAGAAAAATGCGTAAATGTCAATAAATAAAGGATAAACGATGGTAAAATGGTAAGCCGGTTGGCTGGTGAGCT
>JBFXGO010000035.1:0-3907 GCA_050239825.1 bacterium | reverse complement strand
AAGCTCATGAGGATGTCAGCCGGGGCAGCCCATCATGTGGTTAGCAGTAGTTGTTGGACTGCTGTTTTCAGCACTCCAACTCTACTCCATCATGATATAGCTGCACAAGGCTGATGTGCGAATGAGCGCTACGCTATTCGACAGCCCCTCAATCAATCTTCAATTATCAATAAACTGATAGACCCTTCACGATAGTCATAACCATAGAGGCGTTCAGGGTGACACCGGACTATCAGCTTACTATTTTGCTTTGTATGCTTTGAGAACAGAAAGAACATAATCAATGTCGTTCTCTGTGTGGTCTCCTGATATCTGGAATCTTATCTCTTCATCTCCTTTGGGAACCACCGGATAATTCAATCCTGTTGCAAGAATGCCATTCTCTTTAAGGTGGCGCACTATGTCAGATGTTTTTTTAGTATCTCTCACCATAAGAGGCACAACCGGATGCTCACCCGGAAGGGTTTCAAATCCAATATCAACAAGTCCCTTTCTGAATTTCTTTGTCATTGCCCTCAAGTGGCTGAGTATTTCTTTACCCTCACTACTTTCAAGAATATCGAGCGCTTTTAAGGCAGCTGCCGCCTCTGCCGGTGTTATCGGATTTGAATAAATATACATTGGCGATGTCTCTCTAAAATATTTAAGTATCGCTTCAGGTCCGACAACATAACCTCCGTTGACTCCGAACGCTTTGCCGAGAGTGCCAATGAGCAAATCCACCTTTGCATTTGTGTGTTCTTCCGTTCCTCTTCCTGTCTTTCCGAATGCCCCCACTCCGTGTGAATCATCCACAATAGAAATTACACCCTCTTCAAAATCTTTATCATACTTTCTGCAGATTTCGGCAAATTCCTTAAGGGGCGCATTATCGCCGCGCATGCTGAATATTCCGTCAGTTATAACAAGCATTCTTTTGCCCTTTCCTATGAATGATTTAATCTTCTCTTCCATGTCCCGCATGTCATTGTGTTTGTAAATGGTCTTATCAAGAGGACGCGAAAGCTTTATTGCGTTTATTATGCAGTTATGGTTAAGTTCATCAGATATAATTATTGTATCTTTGGTTGTGAGTGGAACAATCACGCTCATGCTCGTCACATAGGCGGCAGAAAAAATCATCCCTGCTTCCCTTGAATGGAATGATGCAAGTCTCTTTTCAAGTTCGATATGTACGGAATAAGTTCCGCTTATGAATCTCACCGCTCCAGGCCCGACTCCGAACTCTTTTGCGGCTCTCTCTTCAGCTTCAGCCATGTCCTTTCTTAGCGAAAGTCCAAGATAGGAATTGGAATTCATCTTAATGAATTCTTTTGAAGAAATTCCTTCTACAAAATATCTTGGTCCGTTCTCTTTATCAGCAGGCTTGACTTTGGTTATAATCATTTCAGAACCCTTGCTTACATTGCGGGCCTTTAAGTCGTCAACCTGCTCCTTTAAAACTCTGCAGATTTTTTCATTCGGCATATTTTTCTCCTGTTTATATATTCAGTTTAATTTTCAGATTTTTCAGCATGTCCTCAGTCATCTTATCAAGATTATATTCCGGACTCCATCCCCATTCTTTTCTTGCCGCGGTGTCATCCATATAATCAGGCCAGGAATCTGCGATACCCTGTCTGACTGCATCTACAGAGTAATTAATCTTGAACTCGGGTATTTGTTTTTTTATAGAAGCTGAAAGTATTTCAGGTGTAAAATTCATTGCAGTTACATTGAATGCGTTTCTGTGGATGAGTTTTGCAGGGTCAGCCTCCATAAGATTCATAGCCGCATTTAAAGCATCCGGCATATACATCATGTCCAACTTTGTATCCGGCTTCAAAAAACATGTGTACTCTCTTTTTTCAAGGGCTTTATAATATATGTCAACTGCATAGTCGGTTGTTCCGCCTCCCGGAGGAGCAACATAAGATATGATTCCGGGGTATCTGACTCCTCTTGTATCGACTTTATATTTGAGAAAATAATAATCGCATAAAAGTTCGCCGCTGACTTTTGTAATTCCGTACATTGAAGTGGGCCTCTGCACAGTGTCCTGCGGAGTTCCGCATTTTGGCGTTGACGGACCAAATGCGCCTATAGAGCTCGGTGTAAAGAGAGAACATCCTCTTTCGCGGGCTATTTCAAGAACAGTTAATAGTCCGTTGATGTTGATATCCCATGCCATCTGCGGATTCGCCTCGCCCGTAGCTGATAGCAGAGCGGCAAGATGGTATATTACTTTTACATCATGCTTATCGCACACTGATTTCATTTCGGCGTAGTTTCTCACATCGACAAATTCAAATAAGCCGGATTTAACAAGCTCTCCGTCACACTTTCTGCTGTAATCGCTGGCTATGACATTATCAACGCCATATCTCTTTCTGAGAGAGAGAGTCAGTTCGGAACCTATCTGCCCTGCGGCGCCGGTTACAAGTATTTTTTTCATAGAATCTCCTTTATTTTAGAAATGAGATTATATACGGTTTTGATTATTTTTCAATAATAATGTTAGTGTCTGAAAAAAGCAATTGAATGAAAAAAAAGAGAGGCGCTTAAAGCGCCTCTCTTTACTGCCTCTAAATAAAATTCATTACTTAACTATGACAAACTTCTTTATGAAAGGTTTATCTTCGCCTGTTATCTGCAGGAAATAAACTCCCTTGGATAATTTTTTATTGACTGACAGCTTATATACGCCCTTTGAACCCAATATTTCCTCTGTAAGAATGCTTCGTCCCGTCAGATCAAAGAGCTGCATTGATGTAGGAGCATCAACAGATTTATTGTATGTGAATGAGATAGCTCCGTCTGTTGACTCAACTATTACTTTTTCAGGCATATCGTCAGAAATTCCCGCGAGTTTGGTCAAAGTAACATCCACCCTTTTGCTTGACAGGTCGAGGAATATGTCTGAAGTGTCCGCCTGATAGGTGTCATGAGTGAATATCATTGTGTAGGTATATCCCTGATAGAGATTCGTAAACTCATACATTCCGTTCGTTCCTGTTGTGTCATAGAGAGAATAACCGCTCAGAGCGACTATTGTGCCTGAAGAATCGGCCGGATTGTCGTCAAGACCGGCATAACCCCAGACTGTTCCTGTGAGTCTGTCGATTGAAGTATTATAAGTGGTATCAGAAGATAGCGATATCTCGACAGAGTCCTGAGTATAGTAGGATTTAGTTATGACAACCGTATAGTCGCCTGCCACAAGATCTGTGAACTCATAGTAGCCGGATGAATCTGTTGCTATGTTCTGTGACAAGACAGAGTCCGTGAGGGAAATCGAAATTCCGAAGGAGTCTGCAGGATCGTCATTTAGTCCGACAATGCCTGACAGAGTGTATGTTGGATACTTGTTCAGCGTGATATTTGTTATTGCTCCTCCCTTTAAGAAGTATGTCAAAGAGTCTGTGATGTAGCCTATGTGCTCAAAAACCATCGTGTAGGTGTCCTCCGGCACAGATGTGAATGAGAATGCTCCATGAATATCCGTAGTGTCGGCAACAGAAATCTCTCTGATTGTCACTATGGTGCCGGATGAATCTGCGGGAGCATCCGAAAGAGATACCGTGCCTGACCAGTTGTAAACCAACAGGTATTCTATATCATTATCGTTTCGCGGCTGAATTTTGTAGAATCCGAATGAATAGTCGAGAATACCGGTTATTGATTTTAGGGTGTCTCCGACTGAGGGAACAGTGTATGACGCAAGATTGTCCACTATAAGAGTATCTCCTATGAAGTTAATGCATTTCCACTCTCCGTTAACATCCGGAGCAGTAACAACAATAAGGCTATCTATCTTAACAAGCACGCCTTCATAGGGCTCGCCTATATTGCTGATCGATATCTCTGTAGCAACTGCGGCAGATGGATTATTGCCGGGCGCATAAAGAACTGTTCCGGCGCTTCTTAT
>JBFXGO010000064.1:0-6058 GCA_050239825.1 bacterium | reverse complement strand
TTTGATTTTACTTTCAGTATCTCTTTAAATCCTTCTATATCGGTCATCGTCTCTTTTATAATCTCTTCGTACTTTTCAACACTCTCTTCTTTCACTTCAAATACAAGTTCGTCGTGAATAGTCAGAAGCATCATTATGTCTTTCTTTTCTTTTATTCTTTCATAGACATTCTTTATGGCTATCTTTATTATGTCAGCCGCAGTGCCCTGAACCGGCATGTTTACAGCCGCCCGCTCTGCCTGCTCACGGACATTCTTATTTGATGAGTTTATCTCGGGTATAAGACGCACCCGTCCAAAAAGCGTCGTTGCGCTCTTAGTCTTTCGCGTCTCATCCTTTGTTTTTTCAATCCATTCTCTCACTCTGCTGTACTCCTCAAAGTATGAATCAATGAATCTCTCCGCTTCTCTGCGCGGAATCTTAAGCTCCTGAGAAAGACCAAACGGCGTCTTTCCGTAGAGAACGGAGAAGTTGACGATTTTGGCGATGGAACGCATCCTCTCGCTTATCATCTCTTCGGGAACATTGAAAAGTCGCATGGCGGTTTGATTGTGTATATCTCTACCCTCGCTGAATGCCTTCAACAGATTGTCGTCCTTGGACAAAACAGCGAGAACGCGGAGTTCAATCTGGGAATAGTCAACCGACAGAAAAATGTTCTTTTCATCTCTCACGACAAATCCCTTTCTTATGTCAGGAGGCACATTCTGCATATTCGGATTTCTTGAGGAAAATCTGCCTGTTGCGGCAAATGACTGTTCAAATGTCGTGTGTATTATTTCATTTTCTTTTATAAGAGAGAGTATGGGTTCGATAAAACCGCTCAGAAGCTTTGAAAACTCCCTGTAATAAAGCAATTCCGCCGCTATGGGATGCTCATCCGACAAAGAATCAAGCACCTGAAAATCCGTGGAGTAGCCTGTTTTTGTCTTTCTTTGTGATTTTATTTTAAGCTTTTCGAACAGAACCTCTCCAACTTGTTTGGGGGAATTTATGTTGAACCTGCAGCCCGCAAGCTTGTAAATATCGTTCTCCTTTTCAGTCAGTCTCTTGGAAACAAGCTCTTTTTCCTTTTTAAAAAACTCCCGGTCAGCCTTGATGCCGCACTCCTCCATTGCGCAGATAGCCGGAATGATGGGTAGTTCAATTTCCCTGTAAACATTATAATTTGCATCGCCTCTCATCTCATCCTTGTATCTTTCAATATATGTGCAGAATTCTTCAAATAATGAGAGTTTGCCCTCGGGAATAAAATTCGCGCCTGAATACTCTTTGACAACCCTTTCCACTCCGCCGTGCCTCATCTGAGTCTGCGACAAGAGCTGGACATCAAGTATCTCCGCTTTTCCGATTAAGGAATAGAGATTCTTCATGGATTTCAGGTTATTTGTAACGACAACCCTGTCTTTCATCTTTAATACGGATTCTTCTTCAATGCATTCTTTTTTTTTCATGCAGATTATATTTCCGGAATTTACAAAAACATCATTATCAAACAAAAACAGAACAACATCCTTTTTTTCAGAGAGAATTCTTTCAAGGGAATCGGTCTTCTCAAATGGTTTTCTTTCAGGAACTTCAGGAACCTCCTTCTGCATCATAGAGAAAAGTTCATACTCTTTGAAGAATCCGTTCAAAGAATCAATGTCCGCAGGTTTTATCTTCATATCATCTGTCTTGATATTCAGGGGGGCATCCGTGTTTATAGTGACAAGTTTTTTGTAAAGCTTCAGCTCCTCTTTCATGTCCGATATTCTCTGCCTTATCTTTTCATTGGAAATCTTCTCGGGATGCTCCAGTATATCCTCTACCGAATCTGCCTCTTTTAGTATTTTTTCGGCTGTCTTCGGTCCCACGCCCTCGATTCCGGGAACTGCATCAACTTTATCTCCTATCAGGGCAAAATAGTCGGTTATCTGCTCCTTCCTTATGTTGAGCTTTTCTTCAATTGACTTTACATTCAGCACCGGATATGAATTGTTCTCCTTCTTGGGATAGAGTATGAATGTTTTTTCATCTACCAACTGACCCATATCCTTATCCGCCGTTACTATGAGTATTTTATTGAAATCGTCTCTGAATTTCTTTGATACGGTTCCTATGACATCATCGGCTTCATAGCCTTCGCACCATTCCAGAGGAATTCCCATCATTTTTATTGCACTATAGATTGGCTCTATCTGTGATACAAGCTCATCAGGTGTCTCCATTCTCCCTGATTTATAGTCCCTGAACATATCGTGTCTGAATGTCTTTTTCTTGAGGTCTACCGCGCATAGAGCATATTCAACATTCTGCTCCTTTATTATCTCTTTCAAAAAAGATGTGACTCCGTATATCGCCGAAGTGTTGAACCCGCGCGTATTTCTGAGCGGATTTTTAATGAATGCAAAAAAGAATCTGTAAATGATATTTGTGAGGTCTATGAGCAAAAGCTTATCACGCACGGTATAGGCTCTCTCTCCTGATAATTTCTATCACGCTTTCCGGAGCAAGATTGGAAATTGATTTTCCGTTTTTGACAAGATCTCTCACATATGTAGAGGATATATCTATGACTGGATTGTCGGCGAAGATCGAATTGCCGAAATATTTCAGGTTGACCTCTTTGGGTCTGCATGACCTCTTCACAACAATAAATTCGGCGTAATCCTGAATGTCTTCAAACCTGTGCCAAAGATTTATCTGAGAGGCCTCATCATCGCCTATAATAAAATATAGCGAATCGCCCAAACATTCTTTCTTCAACTCCCTTAATGTGTATATTGTGTATGAAGGAAGCGGGAGCCGGCTTTCAATATCTGAAACAAAAACTTTAGGCATATTTTGAAATGCAGAAAGAACCATTTCAAGCCGAATTCCGAATTGAGTGGCATATTCCTGTTTTAAAGGTTGTCTGTAGCATGGAACAATGATTGCCCTGTCTATTATGGATTCGTTCAGAAGATGCATCAGAGGAAGAATATGTCCGATGTGGACAGGGTCGAAGCCTCCTCCGAGTATTCCTATTTTCATTTCACTTATTTTTTTATTTTATCAAGCATTTTCTGCGCTTTAGAAAAGTACCTGCTCTCTTCCTTTATTTTCATAAGATTGGATCTGGCATCGTCATTTTTTTTCAGATTTAACTGCGCAGAGGCTAGAGAGATTCTTATCTGGTCAATGTATTTTTCAGATATGTTGTTCATGTCAATGGAAAGGAAATATATCTCAGCTGAGATATAGTCCTTCTTCTTCATGTAAAAATTACCGGTATGCATTTTCTTCTCTTCCTGCCTCGAAATCAATATCCTTGAAAGGGAATCAACCTCTTGGCGGTTCTCGCTTTCAGGATAGTCTCTGATAAACTCACGCATGACATTTATGGCATTTTTTGAAAGAGTCTGGTCAAACTGGTATGAGGGTGAGAGCTTGTAATAGCACATCGCGAGCTTGTACGATGCGTCCTTTTTGAGGTTATAGTTTTTATAGTTGTCAAGAAAATACTCCAGCTCCACAATAGCCTCCGTATACGATTTTGCATTAAAAAATGCGTCAGCGAGATAGAATTGGGCTGTCTCGGTGCGCTTATTTGCAGGATATGAGAAAATGTATTTTTGAAAAAGGTCTATTGCCTTTCCCCATTTTTTTGCTTCATATTGCTTAAGGGCGCTGTTGTAAAGAGATTCCTCTCCTACAGCACTCTCGGATAGAATTGTTTTTTTGGCGCAGGAAAATAAAAACACGGCAAGAATGATTAAAATCAGTCTCTTCTTCATTGCATCGTCCTCTTCAGTATTTCTTTTAATTTGTTGTTTGCTTCTTCATATGTGTCGTTTGAACCATAAACTTTTACATCGCTGTATTCAATTACTTTCTTGTAATGGTATATAGCTTTTTCATTATTGTTCAGATCAAAATAAATGTTGCCGACATATAAATGGGCATCATCTATCAATGAGAGGGGGCTTGGGTTGTCAATAAATTCCAGCAAAAGACTAAGCGCCTCATCATAATTCTTTTTTAGGTATTTCTCTTTTGCTATTGTAAATTTCATCTCTCCGTATGCAACCTTAAAATCAGTCTCCGGGTCCTGAGCCTTGGAAAACTCCATGGAGGCTCTCTCCGCGTAGCTCATCGCAGTGTCGAATTTCATCTCTGATTTGAAAATCTCAATCAGCATTCTGTATGTCTGTATTTTATCATGCGAAGGCAGGGAGATGCTCATAGAATTTATCAGCAGAGGTTTTGCCGAGACATAATCTTTGTTGTCGAAGTAGTGCTTGCCGAGATGGTAAAATCCTATGTTGATGTCATATGCGCTGTTGAGTTCAAGAATCTTCTGCCAGTATTTTATCGCGTTTGATGTATAACCTTTCATGAAATCCGTTGAAGCAATGTTTGAATACGATTTTACCACTTCATTCCTTAAAGCGGGATTCTTTTCAAGAGCAATCACATAGTATGAATCTGCAATAGCAAGTTTTCTCAACTCTCTGTAAGCATCCGCAAGTTGAAGGTAGTTTTTTGCGGTCTTGCTGTTCATCCCTTCAAGCACTGAGATTACCTCATAGTATTTTTTTTCGGAGAGCATTTTATCTATGTTGCTGTTTTTGTCGGTGCATCCGACTCCCGCAAGCGCCAGTAAAAATACGGAAAGAATCAATGCTTTTTGTTTCACAGTTCTACCTTTTCAATAAATCTTGAAATGAGCTTCTTCAAGCTCAGCTCTGCTCTCTTCGCATTGTTGACTACATATTCAAATGAAACCGGCTCCATGTGGTCGGGCAGACCCATATCGGTTATTACAGAAAATCCTGCAACAGGAATGCTCATGTGCTTCGCCACAAGAGCTTCGGGCACAGTTGACATTCCGACCGCATCCGCTCCCATTGCCCTTATCATTCTGTATTCCGCTCCGGTCTCAAGGCATGGACCCTGAATTGCGAGATAGACGCCTTTTCTCAGAGGAATTCCGACTTCGATTGCGGATTGTTCCGCGATTTCCTGATATTTTTTCGGATACACTTCATATCCATCGGGAAAACGAGGTCCGAGTTCGTCATAATTCTTCCCCCTAAGAGGGCTTCCCGGAAGAAAGTTAATGTGGTCTGTTATCAGCATCACTTCTCCAGCTCTAAAGAGGGGGTTCACTCCTCCGGCAGCATTCGAGACAATAAGAAGCTTTGCGCCGAGGAAGAGCATCACCCTTACCGGAAATGTTATAGTCTGAAAATCATAACCTTCATAATAATGAAATCTACCCGCCATTGCTATAACCCTCTTGCCGCCAAGTTCTCCGTAAATCAATTCTCCGGCATGGCTTTCAACTGTTGATATCGGAAAGTCGGGGATATCCTTGTATGACAGACGGGCTTTGACATTGATTATCTGGGCCAGTTCAGACATTCCCGTACCGAGAATTATTGCTATTTCAGGATTTACAAAACCCTTACTCTTTAAGAATTCCGCTGATTTTTTTATTTTCTCCATCTTTCTCCTCTTCTTTTTTAATGTGGTTAAAAAGGGCTCCGAGATTCATGATATTCTCCGGAGGCTCCTTCAGTATTTGGTTTATTTCATTAACTTCGATCTTGTGCTCATTTGTCTCTTGGTCTAGCATCTTTATGTAGGAATCTATTATTCCGCGGAACCTTGATATGAAGTTATTCTTCAGGGTTATCAGGGTCTTTATGTCGTTTTTAAGATGAATGACTTCATTCTTTGCCGACTGGACTATGTTCTCGGCCTCCAATTTTGCATTTCTTATTATAATCTCAGATTCCTTTATGGAATTCGTCTTCATATCAGATGTCGACCTCTGGGCTGAGGTAAGAGTGTCCTGAAGTGTTTTTTCAAGGCTTTTATACCTCTCAAGCTCCAGAACAAGAGAATCTATCTGCTCCTTCATGGAATGGTTCTCTCTCAAAACCTCTTCCATCTGTTCTGCGACCATTGTGAGAAATGTCTCAACTTCGTGCCTGTCGCAGCCGTTGAACGATTTTTTGAACTCCTGTTTTCGTATGTCAAGAGGAGTTATTTCCATGATTCCTCCTTATAAAGATAAGTAATAATTATA
>JBFXGO010000034.1:0-28479 GCA_050239825.1 bacterium | reverse complement strand
CTGATAGGACTGAAGTGATAGTGACAATGACTGAGGTCAGATACACGAATACTGCAATGGAGAACATTTTTGCGGTTTATGACATCACAGGCAATGTTATGCATAGCGAAGTGAACATCAGGACAGGTCAGCACAGCTACTCAACAGAACACCTTTCATCAGGCATATACTTCATAAGATTCAGAGACGGAGAGAGACAGATAAACAGAAAGATGGTGATAATAAGGTAGAACACAAAAAGGTAAAAGAGAAAGCAGTTTTCCCGCAGAGGGCGGTTTAAGTTTAAAAGCCGCCCTCTCTCTTTCCCCCAATGTCTCTCTTGTATCTATCCGGCAAAACCTGCGAACGAAACTCTCCTGTCTGAGTTCTCGGAGATGATAATGAAAGTTTTCCAAGAGGTGTTCCAAGTCCCCGTTCAATATACCCATTAGCATAATCATCATTACTTGACAGATATATCTCTCGCTCACTCTTCATTATTCGGTTCAATGTCTCCTTTTCATTAATCTTATTATATACCACTCCTAATATTTTTACACAACTTTTATTATACTCCCTTGGTATAAACATTATAGAAAAAATTATCATTTATGGTTAGAATATCAATATCTAAAAATTCACAATTAAAATTGTATTATTGACTTTTTGAATTTCTCTGATAGCATTTAAAAAAGGAGAAAAACATGAAAAAAATCATTGCTGTCTGCGGCCTTGTATGCAATGAATGCCCTGCCTATATAGCAAAAAACAAGAACGATAACAATTTAAGAAAGAAGACGGCTGATGAGTGGTCGAAGATGTTCAATGCAGATATAAAACCGGAGGGCATAAACTGCGATGGATGCGTCTCCAACTCTCTTGTGCTCTTTGCCCACTGCAATGAGTGTGAAATGCGCCTGTGCGCAATATCAAAAAAAGTGAAGAATTGCGGAAAGTGCGGCGATTATCCCTGCGAAAAAATAAGCAATTTCATAAAGATGGTTCCGTCTGTAAAAGATGTATTAGAGGAAGAGAGAAAGAAGAAGTGAAGAACGAATCTGTTTTTATTGAGACAACAGACAAACAAAAAATATTTTTAAGAAAGCATTTTCCCGCTTGTGAAGTCAAGGGAATTATCCAGATACTGCACGGAATGGCTGAACATTCTGGAAGGTATGATGAATTCATAGATTTTCTTTTAAAGAACGGCTATGCGGTTTATGTTCATGATATGAGAGGGCATGGCAAAACCGCCGGCTCACTTGATGAGTACGGCTATCTCGGAGGAGTGTTCAAATGGGAAACCCTTGTATCTGATGCAAGGAGAGTTACTGAAATAGCCTTATATGAGAATCCCGGGAAAAAATTATTTATTTTAGGGCACTCAATGGGTTCAATGGTTTTAAGGAGATATATGGAGAGGTTTAGGGATGGGTATAGCGGGGTGATACTTTCAGGAGCCAATGGAATACCCTCAATTAGCGAATTGGCGGCTTTAAAAATCGCTTTATTGCAGATGCTCTTTTTTGGAAAGAGGCACAGGAGCAATCTCATTTACAAACTCCAATATAATGGGTATAACTCATCATTTAATCCCAAACCAACAATGTTCGAATGGCTCTCCCGCGACCGGGAGAGAGTCGACAATTATGCGAATGACCCTTTCTGCGGGGGTCCGTTCACCGCATCATTCTACTTTGACATGATATTCGGATACTTCAGGTTGGCAAAACCGTATGAAATAAAAAAAACGAACACAAAGATTCCCATTTATTTCATATCCGGAGCGAAAGACCCTGTGGGAAATTTTACAAAAGGAGTGAAACAGTTCGCATCTCTCTACACGAGATTCAAAGCAAAAGACATAGAAATAAATCTATATCCGGATTGCAGGCATGAGGTGCTCAATGAACTAAACAGGAAGGAAATATACAAAGATATTATTGAGTGGATTAATAAACACAATTGATGAAAATGTGTCTTGAATGAAAAAGGAGTCTGCATGAAAAAAATAGTTCTGTCTGTATTGATAATGTCCGTAGTAATTTTGGCTGAGGCAAAGGCGACATACTACCGCTTTGTTGAGATGAATATGTACAGAGAGTTTGAGGGTGTGGAGCAGGTGGTTGAAGGAGAGGCGAAGAAGATAGAGTGCTTCCAGTTCAAATACGACAAATCAAACAGACCCGTGGAGATTAGGCATCTGACAAAAATGAATGAAAGCGCCGGTGATTTTGCAGGGCTTGGAGAGGAAATATCAATGCTTTCAATAGAGTATGATGACAGTATTTTTACGGTTTACGATTCCATCTCCGGTATAACCTATAAGTATAAAAACACTGAAGCAAAATATAAGGCATTTAACAACTCAAAGGAGCAGGTGCCATTCAGAGGTAAAATATATTCAATGATTCATTCATCGACAAGGCAAATAATAAAAGATGATCAGCTTGAAAATAGCGGATACTCTCTTGATTGGAAAAATGTTGGCAGTGATGGCCTCTTGTGCGAAGATTATTTGGGAGTAAAAAGGTACTTTCTTGATTTTATAAACAATGGCGGACTTAGAATCGTCAAATCAACCCGGATTGATGAAAATAACTATCCGATTACCGACAATAATGGAGTGACTGTCATCGAATTTCAGTATAATGATGCCGGACAGCTTGTTTATCAGACATTCAAGGACGGTACAGAAAACAGAATCGACAGCAAAATCGGCTACTGCGAGATGAGGATAGAGAGGGTTGATTCGAACAATACGACTGCTAAAATAAATACCTACTTTGACAAGGATGGATTACCGGCTAAAAACAGCGTCGGCGCATATAGTATGAAATATTTTTATGATGCAAACAAGTACCTTACGGCATTTCTCTACCTTGATACAGTCGGAAAACCGGCGCCTGCGGCTGATATGACAACATACGCAAGATTCATAAGGGATAATCTGTTTTATACTGTGAAGACAGAATATTTCACTTCCGTAAAGGACTCCATAAAGAAGACACCCCCTCAGCTAAAAATCGAAGGTGTGCCGATGTTTTTCATGGATGGTTGGGAATACAAATATGACAAAAAGGGTATTCTTACTGAGAAGAATAAGATAGAAAAATAAAATTGCCGTGTAATGTTCAAAAATCAGATAGATGCCACGGTTAGAACCACACCGGTTATTATTATTGAGAATATAATATATTCTTTTTTTGAAAAACGCTTTTTCCAGAATACATAGTCGGTTGTCATCGTGAGAATCACTGTTGAAGCAGAGAGTATTGGGTAGGCAAGAGTGCCTGAGATTGTATCGAAAGATTTCATTAGAAAAAAGGCAGCGAAGAAATTGGGAATGCCGAGAACCATGCCACGTATGAATGAATCGAAAGAAAACTTCATCCTCCTGAAGAGTATTAATATCAGATTAAATGCAAAAGCAAATGAAAAATTTAGAGCAAGATAAAAAGAATTGGGATTATGGTTGTTGAATTTTGTATAAAGTTTGGGAAAGAAGTCAGTGCATCCTGCTATAAGAAATAGTATTGCGAGCAAAAGCAGATTGTATTTTCTTCTCTCCGAACCGAGCAAAAGAAATGCAACAAATATGAGAAGAATTCCAACATAATTTATAAGAGAAAGATACTCCCCGAACAGAATCATCGAACCTGCTATTGGAAGTACAAGGGACATTCTAAAGGTTGATACTGATACTGAGAGTCCGTTTACAGTTATATTCTTCATATAATAAATAAAACCGGAGAGAAAGAAGAGCCCAGACATTCCGGATATCAAAATATCCGAAGGGTGAATATGACAAGATGATTTTGATATAAAAAGAAAGCCAATGACCGATGCAATCAGATAATTTCCAAGGAATATGAAAAGACTTGATGATTTATTGTCTCTTGAAAACAGTTTCAAAAGATTGGCAACTGCAACAGAGCAAAAAATGCTGAAAAATAAATATTTCATAACCTTTTATTTTACTTCCACCACATCCCATTGTCAAGTGTGTTGAATTAATTGTTTTCAAAGGAGGAGGGCGCACAACATTTATCGCAGTCTTATGTTGATTTCAGCAATGGTTTTATGCCTTCTGACGATAGAACTCTGCCTGAGAGAATTACTTTGCCGTCAACCACAAGCGCCGGAGTCATCATTACTTTATATTTCATGATTTCTTTGATATCAGTAACTTTGATTACTTCAGCATCAATTTTCAACTCTTCAACTGCTTTTTTTGTATTCTCTTCAAGTTTTTTGCATTTTGGACATCCTGTTCCAAGTATCTCTATTTTCATTTTTACTCCTTTTTTTCAAGATTATGAGATGCTTTACATCCATGCTAAGCCATTATTGCACCGAAGAGCAATCCGGCTATTGTCGAGAGGATGACAACATAAACCACAAATACAGCAGTCTTCTTTTTACCCATGATGTTTATCAAGACAAGCATTGATGGAAGGGAGAGAGCTGGACCTGATAACAGAAGAGAAAGAGCGGGACCCTTGCCCATGCCTGCGCCTATGAGTGACTGCAGAATGGGAACTTCCGTTAATGTTGCGAAATACATGAATGCTCCCACTATCGACGCAAAGAAATTTGCTCGTATTGAATTGCCTCCGACAAGATTTGCTATCCACTCGGAAGGGATTATTCCCCTGTTGCTTCCCGGCATTCCTAAAAGAAATCCGGAGATAAGAACACCAATGAGAAGATATGGTAGAATCATGTATAGGTATGTCTCTGTAGAGGATACCCATAGTTTTGTATCTTCAGATGAGAGGAGAGAAATAACTGTTGTCATTGTTATCCCGAGAGAAAACCACAGAAGAGGCGCGTTTGGGAATAAAAAGTATGATACAATAGGAATTACCACTGACAATATTGAATATAGAGGATTCACTTTAAACCATTTAACAAGGACAAAATTCAGTCCTGCATAAGAGACAAGAACCAAAAGCCATTTTACATTATATATAGAATGAAAAAATACATTATCAGAGTTCGCCCAATTGGCAAATATAAGAATGAACACCATTGAGGAAAAAAATAATGCGTTTTTAAGCAGATGGTTATCTTGTGCTGAAGAAACAATTGACTCTTCTTCTATCTCTTCTTTCTTTTCATTTCTAAATGTGAATTGCATTAAAAGTCCAATAATTATTGAAAATGCCACTGCTCCTACTGCTCTTGCAAGACCAAGTTCAAGACCCAATATTTTAGCAGTAAGAATTATTGCCAATACATTTATAGCAGGTCCTGAGTATAAGAATGCTGTTGCAGGCCCTATGCCTGCGCCTCGTGAATATATTCCCGCAAAAAGAGGCAGAACAGTGCATGAACAGACAGCGAGTATTGTGCCTGAAACAGATGCTATCAAGTAAGCTAACACTTTATTTGCCTTTGCTCCGAAATATTTTATTACTGCATCACCGGAAATGAATATTGAAATTGCTCCTGCAATAAAGAGAGCGGGAACAAGGCAGAGTAAAACATGTTTCTGTGCATAATCCTTAAGCATTATCAAAGATTCCTGAATTGCCCCAAGAAGCTTCGGGTTTGTCGCAGGAAGAAAGTATGCTAAGGCAAATACAGCGATTACGATTAGTAATTTTTTTATACTGCTCATTATGTCTCCTAAAAAAGCTTGAAAATTGAATACGCGCCTGCAAGAATTAAAAGAATTCCCGAAATTCTCTTTATTACAAGCGCTGATTTTGATTCGGCTGACCATTTAAGTGTCTTTGAAAGAAATGTCATGAGTGACAATGCAAGAATTATGACTGTTGAATGGCCCAAAGCAAAGACAAGAATTAAAGATAATGCATATATGAAGTTAGTTGAAGCAACCTTAAATGATAAAGCAAGAACAGGGGCCATGAAGCCGAATGTGCAGGGACCTACTCCTATCCCAAATAGAAATCCTATTATGAATGATGAGAGGTGGGTTTTTGAATCAATCTTCTTTGTGAAAGAGAGATTTAGGAAATCAATATTTAATACATCAAGAAAGACAAAGCCGAATATAATGAAAACAATTGAAACGAGGATATTGCCTATTTTGCCTATGTCGCCGAGCAACCTTCCCAATAGTGATGTGACAAGACCGAGAATTATTATAGAGATAAATATACCTATCGAAAAGAATATAGAATAAAGCAAGGATTTTTTCTGAGAAAGATTCTTATCGCTTATTATTACAGCAGTGATAAGAGGGATGCTTGAAAGGTGGCATGGAGAGAGAAGTATGCTTAGCAGACCCCAGATAAATGAGGCAATCAGTGAAAACAGAACTGATTGAGTGAGCCAAGCATACAAATTATTGAAGACAGCAGTCATTATTCGAGCCATCCGTCAAGAAGATTTTTTATGTTTTCATAAGGATAGTATCCTTCGTGCCTGAAAATCTCCTTTCCCTCTGCATTCAAAAAAACCTGAGTGGGAATAACTCTTATCCCGTACTCCTGAGCTTTTGGTCCGCCCGTAGAAGTATTTACATCGTAAAAAATCACTTCAACTTTGTCTTTGTAATTGTCAGTCACACTTTTCATTACAGGTCTCATCATCTGGCATGGGGTGCATCCGTCAGACCCGAGCTCCACGAAAGTCACTTTGGATGTCTTCACTGTCTGATTTGAATTCTGTCCATCATTGTTTTTTACATTGCTGACAGCACTATTTGACGGCGCGCATGAAACAATGAAAAAAAGCGCTATGAGTGGTATAAAAACTTTCAGCATTTTATCTCCTTTATTTGCTTTTTGATTAAATTACAGATTCTTAATTTAATTTCTTCTCTCAATTCCCTTATCTTCTCTATATGTTCATTCTTTATATCAGGAAGCTCCCAGTTTAAATCTTCTTTGGCTGGATAAGAGGGACAGACATCGCCGCATCCCATTGTGATGAGATAATCATAATCCTGCTCTTCAAGCTCCATGAACCCTTTGGGAGTTTTATGGGAAGCATCATACCCTATCTCTTTTAATACTGCGACAGCATTTTGATGGATTTTATCCGACGGTTTTGAGCCGGCCGAGTATGCCTCTATATAATCTGAAAAGTATGTATTGGCGACACCCTCTGCTATTTGGCTTCGAAACGAGTTTTCCACGCATGCAAATAGAATTTTGATTTTCGTCATTTATTCTTCTTTACGAATTCCAGTATCTTTTGATTTTTTTTGGAATTAATTATGAAGAAAAAAATCATTTTACCTTCCCGTCTCGAATTGATAAGTCCTGCCATTTTTAGTATGCTTAAATGTCTTGACACTCTCGGCTGGGACATACATAAAGTCCTTTGCAATTGGCACACACAGTGTTCTTTCGCAAGAAGCAATATGATTATCTTGAGGCGCGTAGTATCTGCAAGAGCTTTAATGACTTTCAGTTTTTTATCCATTATTAATCCTCACATATAAAGAAACCTTTAAATTGATTTTGACAAGATCTTTGAAAAAAAATTATGATTTGAATAATGATTTATCCGTGCAAACATTGGTTTCTATTTGAATGGTTGTGTGACTGACTTTAAAATCCTCTTTCAAAAGATGTTCAATAGTCTCAACAATCTTATCTGCCTTGGAAATAAGCATATCATCTATTTCTATGTGCGCTTCAAAATATAATGTATTCTCATTGGACATCCAAGTATGAACATGGTGGATATTTTTTACTCCTTCGATATTTTCAATCTTCAGTTTTATATCATCATAATCTAAATCGGCTGATGATTGCATTAGTATATCCACAGATTGCTTGATGATTGTCCAGGTTTCTTTGATTATGTAAACTGAAATTAAAAAAGTAATAAGAGGGTCTATCCATTTGACATTGAAAAACATCATTGCCAAACCGCCAAGAATTACCCCTACGGATGAAATTGTATCGCTTAAAAGATGAAGATAACTTGATTTGATATTCATGCTTTCTTTTGAATCTTTCTTTAGAAGAAAGACGGAGATAAAATTGGCGATTAATCCTACTGCCGCCACAAAAATCATTAGACCGGTCTCTATGTGTTGCGGATTTTTGAATCTTTTGTACGCTTCAAAAATCAGAAAGAAGGATAGAGCCATAAGAACGGAGGAGTTTACAAAAGCCACCAAAACTTCAGCTCTCTTATATCCGTATGTCTTTTTTATGCTTTTATTTTTATGTGATATTTTTAGAGCAAAATAGCTTAAAACTATCGATACTGTATCGCTGAAATTGTGTAAACTGTCGGAAAGAAGGGCGAGTGAACCTGATATTATACCGCCTATGATTTCTACAATTGTAATTATTGCATTCAACAATATTACCATCAGCAACTTTGCCGCCGAATAATTTTTAGCATCATGAGAATGTGTATGCTTGTGTTCGGGCATAATAACTCCTCAATTATCCTTTTTTAATTTCAAAATCCGTATTTTTGAGAACATTATCCATTATTATGGCAATCACAATAAATACAGGTATGGAAATTATCGTTCTAAGAAGCGAGAATTTCAATCCTAAAAAAGTTATTTCAAAAGTAAGCATTGGCAGTTTCATTGTTGTGAATGCTCCAAGATAAATGAATATATTTTTTATACTGCACCCTTTTTTCCACAAAATATATGCAACGGGGAAGGCGCCGTAGAGAGGCCCAGCTTGTAACGTGGCAAGTAAAATCACAATAATTGTTCCCTTAATTCCAGAATATTCTCCGAGATGTTTAATTATTTTCTCTTTATCAATAAACTCATCGAATAAACCAATGAGAATGAATAAAAGAGGCAAGAATGTTATCATTTCTTTTAAAAATGTCAAAAAGTTAAGTTTAAAGATATCTTTTCCCGGAGAAAAAGAAAACAGATGCGAGTAAAGGATGAAGATTATAAAACATATAAATATAATTAAATCTGTAATGTTCTTTTTGATATATTTCATAATATTCTCCAGAAAATGCCTATTAATGCGCCTACGACCAAAGCTCCGGCAAAACTCAGACTGTTTCTTAGCAATGTTGTTTTTAATCCAAAATATCTCTTCTCGATAGGAATTGTAATCACTCCCACCATCATCAAAGTTGTTATGAATACTGCAATTACAGGGTATGAGACATTGTTTTTAACAAGAATCCCTGCCAAAGGATACGCTATGAAACCGGGTATTAGAGTTATTGACCCTATTAAAGCCGCATAAACATATCCCATAAATCCGGAATCCTTTCCTAAAACTTTAATCATTACACTCTGAGGAATTATATAAAGAACAATACTTATTATGGCAAGAATTGAGAGCAATGCGGGAAGTATGTTCAAAAACATAATAGCGCCTTTTTTTATTCCTTTTATGCATCTTCTATAGTCAATTAATATTGTTATAAAAACTGCTAAAGCGGTGATTATAATAAGGATGGTCACTTGACTATAACTCCGGTAAGCTTCATTCCGCGCGATGTTTTCATGGAGAATGAACCCTTAAAACCAATTGAGACATCTCCTTTTCGTATTTTGACAGATTCGCCGTTCACAGAGAGTTCTCCGGAGCCGGAAAATACATGGAATATAACTGTTCCATTCATTATGCATTCCGGAATTGACTCTCCGGCCTTGAGCTCAATTATTCTTAATTTACATTTGTTGTCTTCAAACAAAACATTCTTTTCTCTTTGAGAATAAGGAAAAGCTTTTAATTCTTTTAAATTGATGACCTTCATTTTTATCTCCTTTTTTTATATATATAAAGAATCCTTTATATGTACATTATACCTGTTCATTTGATATTGTCAATAAGAAAAACAGATTCTTTATGTTTCAGCCGTCGGATATTATCTCTTTTGCTCTTTCGTCTTGATTGGGGAATAGGTCGGCAGGCACATTTTCTTTTCCCAGTGCTTTTGAAACTTTGAATCTTGCGCAATTGTTAAAGTCCCCTCTGCAATACCTTTTTTTATATATGTCAGCAGTGGCTGGCATTGACTGCATTCTGTCATTAAAAAAAGGACATTTTACAAGATGAGCGCAATCTGTCATTTTTCCTCCTTGTAAAAATTATTCTATTTAAGTATAATATTTGAATAAAAAAAATCAATGAAGGAGGATGTATGTTCAAAGAATTTAAAGAGTTTGCATTAAAGGGCAATATGCTTGACCTTGCTGTCGGCATTATTCTCGGAAGTGCATTCGGAAAAATTATCACTTCTCTTGTTAATGACATTTTAATGCCTCCATTAGGACTTCTTCTTGGAAAAGTGGATTTTTCAAACCTATTTGTAGACCTTTCGGGAAAGGGATTTAATTCAGTCGCAGATGCGAAGGCGGCAGGAGCGGCGACTATAAATTATGGATTGTTTATCAATGTAATCATAGATTTCATAATTGTTGCGTTTGTCATATTCATGCTGATAAAGCAGGTAAACAAGCTTAACAGGAAAAAGGTTGAGGCGCCCTCCTCCCCGACAACAAAGGAATGTCCTTATTGCTTCTCAACAATAAATATTAAGGCGACAAAGTGCCCAAACTGCGCATCTGAAATAAAGTAGGTCGTATGAAAAGAACAATAATTGCATTTTTATTGATTGTATCGCTTCTTGCCGCAGGAGAGGAGTGGCAAAAATCATTTGACGCGGCATTTCTGATGAATCTCAATAATTACTCTGATAACTGGGCGGGAGAGGAGGCATCAAGCTTCAATTGGGTTGTAAACGGCAATGGCAATTTTTCAAAACAGCTCTATACCTTTCTCAACACGACCAACAGAATCAAACTCTCCTTCGGTCAGACAACGAGCAAGATAAAGACAGATTCTTCATGGGGAGACCCGATGAAATCATCCGATGTAATAGACATTGAATCAATTGA
This sequence comes from bacterium, assembly GCA_050239825.1. Lineage (GTDB taxonomy): Bacteria > Hydrothermota > 32-111 > 32-111 > 32-111 > UBA2202. Next base: position 17,672 of record JBFXGO010000034.1, on the reverse strand, counting down.
AAAGTTGACATTGAATTGGCTTGTTGACCCTTTTGCCGGACTAAGGGCGGAGAGCCAGTTTCTGGATGAGTCAGACACAGTCAAGACATGCTATGTGAACCCTGCTAAACTCACTGAGAGTTTCGGTATTGCACGCATAATTTACAAGAAGGATAAACTCGAAATATCATCGAGAGCCGGCGCCGCATTTAGGCAGAATCTTAACAGAAATGCGCTCATTGATTCGACTCGAGGATTTGAAATGACAAATGACGGCGGTATTGAGTTCGTCACAGATGCTCTTGTGCCATTCAAGGATAATGTCACATATACAGGGAGATTGTCACTCTACAAAGCCCTATTCTATTCGGCGGCAGATGCTTTGGCGGGACTTCCTAATGAAGATTACTGGAGGATGGTTGATGTCGCATTCGATAACATCCTTGCGGTGAAGCTTGGAGAGTATATGACAGTCAATATTAATTTTCAGGCATTGTATGACAAAGAGATTGATTTGAAGACAAGAATGAAAGAGACAGTTGGTATAGGAATAAATTACAAATTTCTTTAATGAGTTTTTCGGATAAATAAAATAGGGCGGGTTAAAACCCGCCCTATTTTTTGACAGTATAATTTTTCCAAAAACTATTTTAAATCTGAAGTGAGATTGACAGAGAAGGATATACATTTTTAAATCCTTCTGTTGTTCTGACAAAATCGACTCCCGGAGTGAAGAACCATCTGAAATCAACGGACGGAGAGAATCTGACCGCGAATACCTTTATTTCAGGCATAAAGTAGAATCCGTATGAAAACAGATTATAGTAAACTTTTTCCAAATCCTGCTCAAATGCCATTCTGTAGTAGCCGCCATGAATCCCCGCAGTGATAAGAACAAAATTAAACAGACTGAATGTAGCCGCTACCGGGGTCTCACCTCCGAGATACATGTATTTATATGTTTCAGTCTCTCCAAAAACATTGACTGAATTGGAAAAATTGCTGAACCTTATCGTTGGGATTACAGCTAATTTCAGTCCAAGCTTGTCATAAAATTGATATTTGACTCCAAGAGCGGCGCCGAGAGAGGGAAAAGCCACTCCTGTCGAAGCGAAAATATCCATGTTTTTAAGTATTCCCGCACCCAAATAAAAGTTTGCCGCAGGATAGGCAAGGTCTCCGTTGTAAAATTCTCCCTCAACTGACTGCTGAGAGACAAACTGTCCCATCTGCGCTCCCACACCTGCTCTAAAATGGAGCGGCCCACCGAGTGTGTCGGCGCTTCTGAAGGTCTCCATTGTTATAACAGAGCATGAGGTAAAAACAATTAAGAGCAGAGAGAGTGAAACAATTTTTTTCATATTATCTCCTATTTGAATTATTTTACACAAAATTTAATTGTTTTGCAAGTAATTTTCTTGTTGACTACTATAATTATTTATTATATTATTTTATGGTTAAGGAGGTTTTAATGAAAAAACATTTCTTTTTGATTTCTTTTGTTTTGATTTCTCTCTCAATCTTTTCACAGTCTTTCAGTCTGCGCACTCCAAACGGAGGAGAGACCTTTGTGATAGGCAATCAGATGCCTATACACTGGGACACTTCAGGCGCAGTCTCCACGGCAAGACTGGAATACTCAATTGACGGAGGAACAAACTGGATTGTCATATTAACATCAACCGCAAATGACGGAGACTACCTATGGACTGTTCCGAATGCGGCTACAGCCTCATGCAGGGTTAGGATATCAGACCCATTGGTGCCGACGAATTATGACATAAGCGACACATTTTTTACAATACAGACACCCTTAATCGACATTAAGAAGCCTGACGGAGGAAATGTGCTGAGGATAGGAGAATCTTATCCGATTCACTGGGATTGGACAGGAGCATTCGCAAATGTAAAAATAGAATATACCATTGATGACGGAACAAACTGGACAAGCATTGTCAGCACAACAGCCAATGATGGCGAATATATCTGGACTGTTCCGAATTTCCCGTCCACAAACTGCAGAATAAGAATCACAAGCACCACAGACCCGAACTGCTTCGGCACAAGCGGCAGTATATTTGAAATAGCCACCAACACTATTACCATAACCTCTCCAAACGGAGGAGAGGGGTTGACAACAGGAAAGTATTATCCGGTCTACTGGAGCTATGAGGGGAGTTTTGCGAATGTAAAGATAGAATACTCTGCAGACAGCGGTTCAATCTGGACATCAATTGCCGCAACAACTTTAAATGATGGAAGCTATTATTGGCTCATACCGACGATAAATCCGTCGGACAACTGCCTTTTGAAAATAACAAATACCGCCAATCCTGCATGCTTTGATCTTTCAGACTCCAGATTTTCAATACTTTCTACAGGATTGACCCTTCTCTCTCCAAACGGAGGAGAGACATTTATTGCAGGGTCAGGCGCCAACATAAGCTGGAACTGGGAAGGCACAATTGCTAATGTGCGCCTTGAATATTCAATCGATGGCGGCACAAATTGGATTACCATAATTTCATCAACCGCCAATGATGGCTCATACCTGTGGACAGTGCCTAATGCGCCTACAAATCAACTCAGGGTAAAGATTACAAATGTAGCTGATGCAAACTGCTTTGATCTATCAAACGGAAACAGCACTCTTGTCACTTCGGGCATAGGCGTTATCACTCCAAATGGAGGAGAATCTCTTATTATAGGCGAAGAGTATCCGATACATTGGAATTGGACAGGATCTTTTGTTAATGCAAAAATCGAATACTCTATAAACAGTGGCACAAGCTGGACTACGATAGTCACTACAACTGCAAATGACGGTTCATATATCTGGACTGTTCCCAATGCTGTTTCAAGTCTTTGCAGAATCAGAGTTTCAAATGTTCTTGATGCAAATGCCAATGATATAAGCGACACAGATTTCTCAATAGCGAGAACCGGCATAACTGTTGTTTCTCCGAACGGCGGAGAGAATCTTATGGCTGGCAATTCTCAGGCGATACACTGGACTACTTCAGGAACAGTTGCGAATGTCAATATTGACTATTCCGTAAACGGTGGATCGACTTGGACCTCAATAGCATCGAATACGGCAAATGACGGAGTTTATGTGTGGACTCTTCCGAACTCGCCATCCGTCAATTATCTTGTAAGAATCACAAATGCCTCTGACGCTGCGGCGTTTGATGTCTCCAATGCTGTATTCACTGTCGAGTCGGCTGAAATTACAATTACTTCTTTAAACGGAGGAGAGTCGTTAAAGATAGGCGAGACATATCCCATACACTGGACATGGCTCGGAAATTTCAGCAGAATAAAGATTGACTATTCAAATGACGGAGGAGCGACATGGTTTACGGTATCGGCCAATGATACAAATGACGGTTCATACAACTGGGCTGTGCCGTCGACTCTTTTGGGATCCACTCAATGCAGAATTCGTCTGACAAACATTTCGGATGCGCTTTCAACAGATATATCCGACGCAGACTTTACACTTCTTCCTCCTGCAATAACTCTGACTTCTTTAAACGGTGGCGAAGTGTTGACTGCCGGAGAAAAGGCGGCAATCCACTGGAATTGGGACGGTTCATTCTCAAATGTTAAGATTGAATATTCCATTGATGACGGAGCGACATACACGAGCATAGTATCTTCGACTTCAAATACAGGCGATTACATATTCACAGTGCCCAATACGCCTTCGGCTCTATGCAGAATAAGAGTAAAAAACACTTCGGATTCACTCAATTCATTTGATGTTTCAAACAACACATTCACAATAAACAGGGCTGTAATAACACTCCTCACTCCGGATGGGGGAGAAACCTTCATCTCAGGCCAGGTTCAGCCGATCAACTGGTCTTATACAGGAGAGTTCGCAAATGTGAAGATTGAGTATTCCACGGATGACGGATCTGTTTGGAATGTGATTTCAAACTCCTATGCAAATGAAGGAACATACTCGTGGACAGTTCCAAGCACAATATCCTCGCTCTGCAGAGTGAGAATCTCCAATGCGGCCGATGCGCTGACTTGGGATGCCTCTTCATCCGCGTTTACAATCTCTCCTGCATCTGTGACAATTGTCACTCCAAACGGAGGAGAAAATTTCACAGTGGGAGAATATTACCCGATAGAATGGACATCAACCGGAAGTTTTAATTATGTGAAACTTGAGTATTCACTGAATAACGGTTCAACATGGACGAAGCTGACGACAGCCGATACGACCAACGATGGCTCTTACATCTGGCAGGTTCCAGCCACTGCAGTTTCAACTCAATGTCTCTTCAGAGTATCCAACAATGTCGATGCCGCGAATACATTTGATGTGACAAATGCTAATTTCACGGTTTCATCTCCGACACTGACTCTACTGACACCAAATGGAAATGATACATTGACAATAGGAGAGACATACCCTGTGAGATGGTCATGGACAGGGGTTTTCACAAATGTGAAGATAGAGTATTCGACGGACAATACGAACTGGAATACAATCATTGCATCAACTGCAAATGACGGTGCATACAATTGGACAATTCCATCAGGTCTCTTCACATCAACACTCACCGTTAGAATTACAAGCACGACGGATGTGAATACATCTGATGTCTCCAACAACAACACGGTAACGGTTTATCCCGCGATAAATCTTACATCGCCGGATGGAGGAGAAACATTCACTTCAGGCGATATCATACCAATCAACTGGACTAACAACGGCACAATATCCAATGTAAAACTTGAATATTCGACAAACAATGGATTTTCATGGAATACAATAATCGCATCCGTATCAAATACAGGCAACTACTCTTGGACATCTCCTGTGTCAACATCCGATTCTTTCAGGATAAGAGTTTCGGATGCCGCAGCCGTAGTGTGCGCGGACATGTCGAACAATGTCTTTGCTGTGACCACTCCGATTATCGACATCGCCACACCTAATGGAGGAGAGAATCTGGTTGTCGGAGAGTATTCTCCTATTCACTGGAACTGGACAGGAAGCATTGCCAATGTCAAGCTTGAGTATTCAATAAACGGCGGTTCAACATGGAAGGATATTGATTTAAGCGAAACCAATGATGGAGCGTATGTGTGGAAGGTCCCGAATGACGCTACAACACAGGCGCGCGTAAGGATTACCAATCTGGCTGATATCAACAGTTTCGATGTCAGCGCGGCGAATTTCACAATACTCAAACCGACATTCACCATATTTGACCCGGACAGCGGAAAACAGCTGATTCAGGGATTGAAGTATCCGATACACTGGAATTATACAGGCGCTGTTGACAGTGTTATTATTGAGCTTTTTTACAAGGTTTCGGGAGTAGTGCAGAATTATTTCTTGACAGCTTCGACATTGAATACGGGAAGCTTCGTGTTCACTGCGCCGAATTATATCTCAGACACATGCTGGATAAAACTGACAAGCACAGCCGACGATTCTATCTACTCCGTTTCCGAAAGATTTTCCATAGTGAGACCGGAATACACAATCGTGGAGGCAAACGGAGGAGAGGTCTATTATCCCGGCGAGCCGCAGGAGATAATCTGGGATTGGGTGGGCGGACCCGATACGGTCGGAATACAGTATTCCTCAGACGGAGGAATCAATTACAATCCTATCAAAATAAAAGAGATTAATGATGGAAATTATAATTTTATAGACACACTGTTTCCGATGAACAGCTATATGTTCAGGATTTTCTCAGCTTGGGATGGAGCAGCAGATGACACATCCGATGCTGTTTTTGGGTATACTGACTCTGAATTTGAAATTACAAATCCTGATACAGGAGACACTGCATTTATAAATGAAAAGTTGCCCATAGAATGGCACAGCAGAGGATACATATATCAAGTTGATATTATACTTAAGAATGTAGAGAAAGCTGTCTCGACAAATATTGCAACCATGTCAAATACGGAAAAATTTTCCTGGCTGGTAGATACACTTCTTGTAAGCAACGGCGAACATGGAATAATCAGTATTTATGACGACAATACAGGTCATCTTTACGATGTTTCAGACACATTTTTATTTGCATCCGACATCTTGATAACCGATAGCGTCAAAATACTCTTTCCAAATATAACAGATACTCTGTATGTAGATGAATCATATTACATGACATGGTTCCTTGATACTCTGAGCGGAATTGACTCGGTGGAGTTTTATTATACATACAATGGTCTGCCTTGGTACTTTGCCGGAGTTTTAAATAATATAGACGGCAACACACTTTTCACAGTTCCGCATGATGCTGTTTCAAATAGCTTTTATTTTTACATACAGGGATTTGATTCCGCAGGCAGTTTGGTAGCTTCCGATATGAGAGGACCCTATACAGTCAAGAAGCAGGAACTCGGAATTATTACGCCAAATTCATCAAAAGAGCTCTATGTTGGAAGAAAATACAATATTAACTGGTTTATGGATTTTGGAACATGCAATTTGGCTCAGATTTATTACTGCGCAGACGGTTCCACATGGGTGCCCATAATAACCTCTACACCGAATGACGGCAATTATGAATGGAAGATACCGAACATTCCATCAAATAATGTCAGAATAAGAATTGACGACTATGAAAATTCGGCTGTCTCGGAGACATCCGAGGTCTTCATTGTAAAACCGCAGAAAATCTATCTCACATACCCTATAGCAACCGACACCTTTATAGTGGGAAGAGATTATTATGTCACTTGGTACAATGAAGGAGGAGTCGATTCAGTGCAGGTTCAGTATTCCGTAAACGGAGGAACAGATTGGACATCTCTCGGAGTGATGGAAAACAACAGAAATTACAAATGGACTATTCCCAATTATCCTTCATCAAGCGTTCTTGTGAAGGTTTTTGATACGAAGAACAGCAATGTATCAGTAATTTCGGATACATTCACAATAATCAAGCCTGCAGTCACCATAACATCTCCCAATACTGCATCAGACTGGATTTCAGGCAGAGGCTATTATATAACCTGGGATTACACGGGAAAGTTCAATAATGTGAAACTGACATACTCTACAAACAACGGAGCAAACTGGACTTCAATAAGCAACTCTGTTTCAAATTCGCAGAATTACTTATGGTCTCTTCCTACATTTGACACAGATTCCGCAGTTGTAAGGGTGGCTTATGACACAGACACAACCATATTCAACACAAGCTCCATGTTTGAAATTCTTCCGCAGACAATTGCTGTCACATATCCTACTCTTGCGGAATCCCTTGTAGCGGGAAAAGCATACAGAGTATCATGGAGGTATGACGGCATAATTGATACGGTGATAATTGAGTATTCAACAGATGACGGAGTTTCATGGAACTCGCCTGTCAAGGTATTGGCATCAACCCGATCCTACTCATTTACTGCTCCGAACACAATTACGGCAAACGGCAGAATAAGGGTATCCAACAAAAACCTCTCATCATCATTCGGCATTTCTCAGAGGTTTGCCATAATCAACAAAAACATAGAGGTCACTTCGCCACTCGCCTCTGAATCCTATATAATCGGAGATAAATGCATGGTTACCTGGGATTACATGGGAGGAACTGGAGATTCTGTTGTAGTGGCATACTCATCCAACGGAGGATCCTCGTGGACACAGCTTGACACTCTTGCCGCTTCGACTCAGTACTATGAATGGACAATTCCGAATGTACCGACATCTGAAGCAATGATACAGGTTTATTATCTGAGGATGACATCATCGTATTCAAACAGCGGCATATTCACAATAGCTCCGCAGACTATAAATATCCTTTCTCCTGTATCCTCAACTCAGTGGACAGCAGGCAAAAAGTATTTTATCGTGTGGGACAATTCCGGGTCATTCTCGAATGTTGACCTTGAGTATTCTCTAAACGGAGGAGGCGTATGGCAATCAATTGCCACGACGGGAAACAATAAATACTATGAGTGGACAGTTCCCAATGCATCATCTTTAACTTCCTTGGTGAGAGTCTCCAATTCAAGCAATATTTCAGTCAATGCTGTTTCAAACCAGTTCGCAATAAACTATCCTATGATAAGCGTCTTTTCACCCGAAAATCAGGATACACTGGTTATAGGAAACAAGAGGTACATCACATGGCAGTCAACAATGGGTGCGGCTGACAGCGTTGTGATTTCATATTCTACAGACGGAGGCGCGACATATACTCCTATAGATACTGTTCAAGCTTCATTGAAAACATTCAAATGGACAGTGCCAAATACTCCGTCTTCAAACTGCTTGGTGCGCATCGCCGGATATGAGAATTCTTCAGTGCTTGGATTCGGACCGGCATTCACAATAGTTCCCCAGACTCTCAATGTGACATCGCAATACTCGGCGGAGTCATATACGGCAACAGCAAGGAAATACATAACATGGGATTATACAGGTGTGATTGACACTCTGACAGCGGAATATTCTACTGATGACGGTTTTAGCTGGAATGTAATTTCCTCATCAATTCCTGCGGGAAATCAATATCTTGAATGGAATCCGATTCCCTCAGTTTCAAGTTCACTCTGCAGGGTCAAACTCACAAATAAAGTCAGAACAACCGTAAATGCCTCATCCGCTCAATTTGAAATAATCCCTCAATCAATTAATGTTACATCTCCTGTGAATACAGACAACATGGTAGTAGGGTCGAAATACTATATAACATGGACAAATACGGGAACTATCTCCAATGTTGTCATTGAATACTCAATCGACGGCGGGTCAAACTGGACTGCCATATCAGCAGGAACTGCGAATACGAAAAACTATGAATGGACTGTGCCCGACTATGTAACAGCTTCAGGTTTGATAAGAATTTCAAATTCAGCGAATGCCTCAATGAATGACATCTCAGACACTTTTGCCATAGTGCCGCAGACGATTGAAATCACATCTCCTGTTTCATCATCCTCATGGATGCTGACAAGGAAGTATGGCATTACATGGAGAAATAACGGTTCTATAGCCAATGTAAAACTGCAGTACTCTCTTGATGGAGGTGCGGTGTGGAATCCTTTGGTCGAATCAACGGCAAATGCAAAATATTACGAATGGACAGTACCGACAACAGCGGCCGCCTCATCAAATGCAATGATAAATGTTTCCAATGCATCAAATGCCGCAGTTGAGAAATCGAGCGACACATTTGAGATTATCTCTCAAAACATCAATGTGATTTCTCCGAAATTAGGAGACCAGTTCGTAGTAAGCAGAAAGTACTATGTCACATGGCTTACCGACGGAACTGTGGCAAATGTCAATGTCTATTATTCTGTCAACAATGGTTCGACATGGAATCTTCTCTCTTCAAATCTTGCCAATACCGGCAGCTATGAATGGACTGTTCCAAATGCAGTTTCAGCACAGTGTATAGTAAGAGTAACCAATTCTGCCAATGAGAATATTTTGGGAGAAAGCTCCTTATTCAGCATAGTGCCGCAGTCAATCCTTGTGAATTCCCCTCTTGCAGGAGACAACTGGATTATCGGAAGGAAATATTATCTGACATGGTCAAATGTAGGCTCCATAGCCACAGTGCGTCTGCAGTATTCGTATAATGGAGGGACTGACTGGAATCTAATAACCGACAATCTTTCAAACACTGGCAGTTATGAGTGGACAGTTCCAAACACTCCTTCAGTTAATTGTCTTGTGCAGGTGATTAACTATTCAAGCACTGATGTTTACGGAACCAGCCCTCTCTTCACAATTCCTTCGCAGACGATAGATATTCTTTCTCCGATAAGCGGGGACCAATATCTATCTGGAAACAAATACTATATCACATGGAGATGGAACGGCACCCTTTCCACGGTTGACATAGAGTACTCGCTCAACAACGGAACCGATTGGACATACATAGCCACATCTGCAACGAACAACGGCTACTATGAGTGGACTCTGCCTTCGGCAAATTCAACAGAGTGTCTTGTGAGGATTTCCAATCCCGCCAACTCTCTTGTTAATGATGTGTCAAGCCAGTTCACGATACTTCCCCAAAATATGACAATAACCTGCCCGACATCTACGGACACATTTATTGCAGGGAGAAAATACTTCCTCACATGGAGGACTAAAGGAACATTCACCAGCGCGAATCTGTGGTACTCAACGGACGGAGGAGTCCAGTGGAACACGATTGCGACAGGTGAAACCAATGACGGCTCATACGAATGGACTGTGCCTGCAATCGCCTCATCGGATTCTGCCCTTATCAAGATAGGAAATTCCGCACAGGCAGACATTTTCGCAGTATCAGACACATTCATCATCACCAAACCTATAGTGACATTTACTTCGCCTGCACTTGCTGACAGTTTCAACACAACAAAGAAGTACTTTGTCACATGGACTACTCTGGGCTCTATCACACAGGTCAACCTTGACTTGTCTTATGACGGAGGAGTTCAATATACAAACATAGTCGCCAACCTGACCAATGCAGGAAACTATGAATGGACTGTGCCGGCCGGCTACTCTTCTCAGAATTGCAGGATGAAGCTGACAAGCAGTTCGAACAGTTTCATTTACTATGTCTCTGATTCCTTCAGAATAAACTCAGCCGCAGGAATAGCCGATGCCGAGGTTTCAAAGGCGCCTGTTGCTAAAATATTCAATGTGAAGACATCTTCAGAGATTTCTTTCAGCGGGAAAGAGATTCTCACGCTTGAAGTTCCTCTTCTGTCAAATGCCGAGATAGTCGTCTATGACGCGTCGGGAAGAGCAGTAAAGACCATCTTTAAGGGTCTCCTTGACAAAGGATTCCATCAGTTCTCTCTGAATGGAAAATCTGATTCAGGCAAGAATCTTGCAAACGGAATCTACTTCATCAGAGTCATTATTAACGGTACCGACAACCAAAGGTACAGCAAACTTCATAAGATAGTAAAGGTTAACTGAAACACATAAATAGGGGGGGCTAAACGCCCCCTCTTTTTAAGGCGGAGATTGTATGAAAAAAAGAGCGGTATTTCTCTCAGGAAAAAAATGCATTCTGAGCCCAGCATCAAAGGCGGATCTCGGTTTTGTCGAGAACCTTATAAATTCGGATGATATAAGAAAAAATCTGGCTGAGAGGTTTCCGAGAAATCAGGAGGCGATATTGGAGACGATTCAGTCCATGAATAGAAAGAAGGAGATCTTTCTGATAATTTCAGATAAGAAGTCAGGTGAAAGAGCCGGAGCAATACTTCTTCACGATTTCAGCTGGCATAACAGAAGAACTATGCTCACCATAAGCATATCCCCGGAATTTCAGGGAAAGGGGTTCGGCTATGAATCTTCAAAACTTCTGATTGATTATGCCTTCAAAAATCTTCAAGTGCATAAAGTGTGTCTTGAAGTATATGCCTTCAACAGGAAAGCTGTCAGCATGTACAAAAAACTCGGATTTAAGCTTGAAGGAAGGTTTAAAAAGCACTCATTCAAAGACGGAAAGTATGTGGACCTGCTTTTTATGTCGCTTATATCAAAAGATGAATAAAACACGCATTATATTTTTTTTATCTCTGATTTTATCATCATCCCTGCTTCTCTTTTCTCAGTCCTCTACAGGACCTGAAATATTTTATCCGCTCTCTTCAAAGGACTGTGCCCCCATTGAAAACCCCCTTTTCATTTTTAAAAGCTCCGGCGTCTGCACGCTCAAGATTGTGGAAGTAAGAGATTACTATTCTAAAAACGAGATCTATAATTCTTTTCCTTTATACAAATCGGATGTCACAGACGCATCTTATCACTATGCGGATTATCAATTCTCCGAAGGTGTGCTGTATGCCTGGTTTATTGAGGGTGTAAATACGGATAATGGTGAAGCAAAAGAGGAAAGAAGTAGCTGCGGATATTTCAAAATTCTGTCCTACTCTTTGCAACAGAAATCTGATTACAGGAGGCATCTTGTCTCTTTAATATTCGAGGAAAGCGAAGAGTACAAAAACGCTGTGGAGGAGGGTTATTCATTCAATGGCTCTATAAGCATAAACGGCATTATTCCCACCAACAGAGAGCTTCTTGAGATTCTCAATGCAATCAGAACTTCCAAAAGAATAAAAACAAGAGTGAGGCAGAATTGACAGTACGGATGGTTGTTTTTTTATCGATTGTCATTCCGCTGATATGCTTCTCTCAGACAGAAGAGACCGGATTTGTGGAAAAATCAAAGGGAGAGGCGGCGAAGTTTACCGATGGAGAGTTGGAGCTCATAAAGAGGGGAGACATTATCCGGCAGAATGACAGAATGATAACTTTGGGAAACGGATACATGAAAATGAGATTCATAGATAATGACGGATTTCTTCTCTTTGGCGGAGAGAGCGAAGCATCTGTTTCAATGTTCTCATTCGGAGGCATTTACGAGAAGGCGGTCTCTCTTGTCAAGGGTTCCGTTCTTGCATCAGTATCAAATAGCATTCTTAGGATTGATGCAAAAGAATCCGTAATAGAAGCTGATTCAGCAGCGCTCTATGTTCACTCTTCAGGTGATACGGTGAGGGTTGTGTGCATAAAAGGAGAGTGCAGAATAGAAAATGCGCACGGAGAGGCGAATCTTAAAAGCAAAGAGATGGGAATTATTTTGAAAGAGGCAACTCCCTATAAAATGATTGCATCAGAAGGTGAGATAATTGAATCAATCATTGAAAATGATTATGAAACCATTGAGATAGAGATGGAGAATCAGAAGTCACAAAAGAAAAGAATAACTCTTGAGGTGAGATGAAAAAGGTTGTCTCTGCATTGTTTCTTGTTTTGTCTCTTGCAGCATTTTCTCAGGAGATTAAGGTCGCTCATGCTTTAATAGATGAGCTTTATGAGGAAGAGAATTTCAGCATGGTTCTTAAAATCAATGAGGGCTACTTCTCAGTAAAAGAAATCTTCCTTGTTATTTCGGAATCGCAGTCAGACAAAGAGCAAAGGTATGAAATGGAAATGAATGACAAAACAGCTTCTGTTTCAGTGCCATTTAACATCCTTCCGAAATCCGATTTCTATTACTATTTTGAGGTGACGCGAAAGGATAACGAACTTTTTATCTTTCCGAAGCTTCCTGCGGACAGACTTAAGAATAAGGTGACGCGAAAGAAGGAGGATGTCTATAAAAAAAATGACGCAATACTTCTCTCTCCCTCATCAGAGACAAATCTTACAGCTGAGGATTTTCTTTTTGCGGTATATATTGAGGGAAAAGCAGGAGAGTTGAATCTTATTGTCGATGGCGAGGATGTAACTGAAAAATGCATGGTGGGAAAGAAGCTTCTGACATACAATCCCGGAAGAATTTTTCAGCCGCGCAGGTATAGATTTGATGTGATAAATGATGGAATTCTTTTAAAAACATACTATTTCAATTTTGCTTCTTCGGCTCTCTTTAAGAGTCTCTTCAATGGCAAATTGTCCGCTTATTCGGGTTATGAAAGTCGCATTGATTCTTATTACAGGGGCAGTCTGCTTCTTTCACTCTATGGCGGTCTCTCTTCATTCTATTATAAATTGAATGCTGTTTTGGGGAATACTTCGGAAAAATCAAAAAACATGCTTGAGGATTATTATGCGGCAGTGGGATTTTATTCTCAATCGGTTGAGGCTGGTATCATAAAACCATTCTGTGAAAATTGTTTTGACAACGGTATTCCATATCTTGGAGTTAAAGCATCCGCCTCAATATGGAATTTAAGATTTTCTTTCGGAATCGGAAGTTTGAATGATAAAATTTATGCTCTTAACTCAGAGAAGAGCAAAACAACAACCCAATTATCAGCAAAATTCAAAAGCCGAGTGTGGGATTCTGAAATAAAAGTCAAAAGATTTGCAGATGATTCACTTGCTGAGAATGAATTATATAAAAATGATGATATTGTTCTTTCGCATTCACACAAGCTCTCTCTCTTTGATGAAAAAGCTGTTCTCACATACAGCGGCGGATTCGCTTCATTGAGAAGATTTGTTCCCGACTCGACAAAAAGCAATCTGAGCGGCTGGAATATCGAATTCAATGATTCGCTCTTTGCGGCTTACTCCCAAAGAATAAGCGGCAGGATATTTTCGCGGTATCTGAATATGTTTCTTCAGTTTTCCGATGTCTCAGACAATTTTGAAGCGTTTTATCTGCTTCCCTCAGAGTCCGGCAGAAGAATATTATCTTTCAAATTTGACTCTCCGCTTTTTATGGATAGGCTTATTTTGGGAGCTGATGCAAATCTCTCATACGAGAAAGATTCGCTCTCTTTGAACTTAAGAACACCTGAAAAAAGGAGCATGGACTTTTTTATGCTCTTCTCACAAAAAAATCTGCCGATAGTTTCAATAACCTACATGGACAAACTCTGGAATAATATGACAAACGATTTACAGAGTTTCAATCAGAGAATGTACGGCTTCCGGTCAGTAATCTCCGGTGACTTCTTTATTTTTAATGCGAAGACAAGATTGGCGCTTATGATGGATCAATTGAATTACAAACTCACAGAGGATGACAGCAATAACTTTTCCACAGGAAGCTTTGTTCTTGATGCGAGTTCAGGCATATACCGGGATTTATATACGGGATTTACCATCTCCGGAAGGGAAACTAAGGGAAATGCAAAAGACATAACTTCAAACAGGTACTGCATAAAAACATGGTACAACAATCTCTTTAATCTATTGAGTCCGGAATTTTCTCTGTCAGCTGAATTTAACGATGATACAACATCATTCGCCAAGAGCAGGTATGTTGCAGGTTCGGGCATGCTTCTTTCTTTAAAAATGTTTTCCTTTAAAATGTTTCTTTCTGAAACATTCTTTTTTAATTCAAGTGATGTAAAATCAAATTATCTCTCTGTTTCAGGAAGTTTTCACTATTCCTTTTAAAACTGCATATTGAAAATTAGTGATTATATGTTATACTTAAAAATAAGTTTTATATTTGGTCAAAAGCAATTACATTTGGAGGTTTAAATGAAAAAAATAGTTTTGATTCTCATCGCTCTCACAGGATTGTTTGTTTTGAGCTTTTCTGAAACAACGGCGGATATCCTGAATAAAATAAAGGCAGAGTACAATGGAGCTGAAAAACAGATAAAGACAATGGAGATGGATCAGACAATAACTGTCATAAATGAGAAAGACAAGATAGTGACGAACAGCAAAATGCACAGAAAGAATGACAAATTCAGAATAGAAATGTCAATCCCTCTGGAAGAGGGTCAGCCGCCGATGGTGACAACCGTTCTCTATGATGGAAAGGACATCTGGACTCTTCTGCCCATGGTGGGAAAACAGAAGATGTCAGGAAAAGACGCTGAAAAGTATGAGAGCGAGAAAGACGGTCAATGGTGGGAGGAAGTTGAAGATATGGAGTATGTGGGAGACGAGAAAATAGACGGACAGAATTGCTACATACTGGTTGAAAAAGAAGAGGGTGTGGAAACAAACAGGATGTGGATAAATAAAGCAGGGTTATATCCGATGAAGAGCGTCACAAGTATTGATGAAGAGAAGCTGACAACAATTTACACGGATGTTAAGACAATAGAGGGATACAAAATGCCGTGCAAGTATTCAATATATGAAAAAGAGAAACTGATGAGCGAAGTAGAGATAAAAACAATGAAGATAAACATAGAGCTTTCAGATGACCTGTTTGACCCCGAGAAGCTGAAATCGGATGTGAATGTTCAGGACATGTTCAAAGGCCTCATGCCGAAATTCTGATAAGTATTCATGTAATTTGATTAATGCGCCTTACTTCGTGAGCGAGTCAATTATTTAAAAGAAGGGACAGTATAAACTGTCCCTTCTTAAATCTTGGGGTAAAAAGAATGAAAATGAACATTCTGAAAGAAAATCAAATAAAACTAATTTTCTTATTATTTTGATAGATACAAAGATAGTTGTAGTATTGACTTGAATATTCATTTATGTATATAATATTTATATGAAATCAATCACTTTAGCTATAAATAAAAATAATTTATTATGGGCAAGAGAGAGTCTCAATCTTTCATTGACAACAGTTGCAAAAAAAATGAGTATAAAAGAAAAGACTGTTGAAGATTGGGAGAATGTCAATAATGATGCCTATCCGACATATTCTCAATTAGAAAAATTAGCTTATCAAATATATAGACGACCGATAGTCATATTTTTTCTTGATGAAATTCCTTTTAAAGACGATATCCTGAAATCATTCAGAATGCTTTCACAAGAAGATGAGAAAAGTTATCCCACGAGTTTTATAAAAATTCTTCGAAAAGCAGAAGAAATGCAAATCAATATAAAGGAATTATCAACTGAAAAAGATTACATGGAATCTAAATTAGAGCAATTGTTTTCAAACAAATCGGTTGATGAGGTGAGAAGGACAATAGGAGTATCCTTGCAAGAAATTAGCAAATTGAAAACATATAGAGAAGCCTTGGAATTATGGCGTAATAAAATTCAAAATTGTGGAGTTTTTGTTTTTAAAGATTCATTCAAATATGATGATATATCTGGTTTTTGCATATATGATCAAAAATATCCAATAATATATTTGAATAACTCAATGCCACTAAATAGGCAAATATTCACTCTCGTTCATGAGTTAATGCATTTAGTTACAAATAAATTTAGTGTTATTGATGGAGAGAATATTGAAACTGTTGATAATAATGAAGTAGAGAGAAAAGTAAATGAACTTACTGCAGAATTGTTGGTTCCTACAGATGATTTTGAAAATCAAACTGATAAAGTAAAAATAGATTATGAACTTGTAAATAGATTGTCTTTAACATATAAAGTTAGTAACGATGTAATATTAAGAAAATTACTAATCATTGGGAAAATAAATAATAATGGATTTTTAAAAATAAAAGAAGAGATACGGATGACTATGCCTAAGAAAAAGGCTAAGACAAGCGGAGGAGATTATTACGCCAATAAAAAGCAGTATCTCGGAAAAAAATATATGGAACTTGTGTTAAGAAATCTTTATCAGAACAAAATTAGCTACACGCAAGCAAGTGAATATATGACTATAAAAGAGAAATTTATACACAAAATAGAGAGTAACCTATAATGTATGTTTTTGACACAAGTGTATTCATTGTCATTTCAAGGAGTTATTTTAAAGACTCGTTTAGAACATTTTGGGATAGATTTGATAATTACCTTGATGATGAAAAAATAATATCTGTAAGGGAAGTAAAATTGGAATTAGAATCCTATCAAGGTGAAAAATTTAATTATATAAAATGGTGTAGAGAGAGAGAATCTATATTTCAGGTACCAACGAGTGAAGAAGCGGAATTTGTAAGAGAAATATTCAAGATTAATCGTTTCAGCGAATTAATAAGTAGAAAATCAGTATTGAAAGGAACTCCCGTTGCTGACCCTTTCGTAATTGCAAAAGCTAAGATAAAGAAATTTGTGGTAGTTACACAAGAGGAGTATAAGCCAAATGCCGCAAAAATACCAAATGTTTGTAAGCATTTTGAAATTGATTGCATTGGACTTGAAGATTTTTTGAAAAATGAAAAATGGCAATTCTAAAAGTAATGTTAGAATAACAGGTAAAAAAGTATTTTTAGTTTAATCTAGTGTGGTGTCGCATAAATCTCTTGACATTTAACAAAGAGTATGATATAATATGAAGCATGAACATATCAGAGCGAATAGTTTTAACAGAAGCGGAGCGAGAGCAGATAGAGAGATATGTACG
>JBFXGO010000033.1:0-30105 GCA_050239825.1 bacterium | reverse complement strand
GCTCCTTCAGTAATTCTATGAAATGCTGCTTCGCTTTTATATTAGGAAAAACATTCTCTCGGTTAAGACCCCTGTTCATAACATGATGGTATGAACCTTCATATTTTATTCGTGCCCTTCTCATACCCTTTTTATACTACTTTCTTCTGAAAATGTCAAGATGTCAAGCACCGTCCCCATCTTCCATCTTCCGATACCATTTCAAGATTTGTATCAAGCGCTATGCACACCTTGAACAGCAAATCAATATTGCAATTTTTTGCATTCTCAATCTTTGAGAGCTGTTGTTGTGTGATATGCGCTTTTCTTGCAAGTTCAGCCTGTGTCAAATCCTTCTTTTCCCTTAATTCTGCTATTCTGCAGGCTATCTCAACTCTTCTCTTCTCTATTTCATACTCTTTGCAGAATGTTTTGCTCTTCATCTCCTTCTTCACTCTGTCATTATGACTCTTCATATTTTCTCCTTATTTCTGTCTCTGTTTGTTCCGACAAGAATTTAGCTTTATTTAAAATAGCTCTCGCAATTTCCTTTTCAGGCACTCTTTTTGTATTTTTCCTAAAAACATGGCTTAGTATTATAAAATTCTTAAAGACAAAGAAATACAGAATTCTTACATTCTTTTGGTTTAAAGATATCCTCAACTCATAAATGCCTTTCTGCAGATAATCTGCAAATGGTCTCTTCAGTTCATTTCCCTCTTCTCCAAGCTTGTCAATCCACGCAATCGCTTTTGCTCTCTCCTTCTCTTTCAGGCCGTCTAAAAAACAATCAATATCACATATTCTGTTTTTGTCTTCAAAATATAGTATTACCCATTTTTTCTTCATAACCATCATGATACATCATTTTTGATGTAAGTCAATATACAAAAAAGACATCATTCTAACTAATTGCGAGGGAAAGTATATTTTTCTGCGTCTAAACAGTTAAAGGAGAATCAATGAAGAAG
This sequence comes from bacterium, assembly GCA_050239825.1. Classification (GTDB taxonomy): domain Bacteria; phylum Hydrothermota; class 32-111; order 32-111; family 32-111; genus UBA2202. Next base: position 29,155 of record JBFXGO010000033.1, on the reverse strand, counting down.
TATTTTACTCCGGCTTTTTCGTTTTTATTGATTATGCTTTTATTTTCCTCATGCAGGCAGGAGATAAAGATAGACAGCACAAAATCCGATAGTTTTAATGTTGACGGATATTTGACAGACTGGCAGAATATTGATTTTATAGGAGCGGACAAGTGCAATTACTATTTTGCTTCACAGTATGATGATTCATCAATAGTTTTGTGTGTCAGAATAACAGACAGAAAAGATTATATGAATATAGAAAGATCGGGTATGACAGTCTCCTTCAATACAAAGAGGGGAAAATCCGAAATCAGCATTCTTCCTCCCATTCCTTTTGATAAGTTTTCACCAACTCCTCCAATGGATGCTGATTCCTTAAATGAATTCTCTATAAATGAAGAACCGAAAGAACTCACTGTCTCTTCGGATTTTCCCCTATCATTAAAAAATAAAGTAAAAGCGTTTATGCGCCACACAAGCAACAAATCCATATTGGACATTGAGATTCAACTGCCTTTTGTCAGAACAGAAACGGACAAGGCAGTCTCATTTCTCTTTGTATCAAAATCATCCGGCAAACCAAATGGAAATACGAGGCCGGAACAGCCCGGAGGCGGAGATGGTTTTGAAAACAAGGGCAAACCCATTCAGCAGGGCACGATGCCTCCCAAAGAGGGAGGAATGCAGAATCATGAAGGCAGACCTAAAGATATGAATTCTAACAATTCTTCGGACACAGAAATCCTTCTGAATGTCAATTTCAAAGACTAATCTCCATAATATATAATACTCTTGACAAAGATATTATATGCGTTAATATAAGAAGTTATGAAAAGATTGTTTATCTTATTTATTTTTATATATGTATCAATCCACTCTCTGACATTGGATGAGTTTTTTAATGCTCAATCCATAAATGTCGGCTTCTCCTTTTTAAAGACTGCACCTGACCCTGTCTCTATTTCATTGGGGGACGCGGGAACAGCAGGATATGAAAGCCCTTCAAACTTTCTCATCAATCCGGCCGCTCCTGCATTCATGACTGAAAAGAGCGCCGCATTCTCATACAGATACTCATTATCCGCTCTTAATATATCATTTGTCAGCATACAGATGCCTCTTTTAAGCGGTGTTTTGTCAATCTCCACAGGATATTCATCTTCCGATACAATTCCTCTCAGAAATGAATTCCCCACCAGCGACCATTTAGGTCTTTACAGATTCTCCTCTTTCTCAGTGGGTATTGCATATTCAAAAGAGATTGTGAATGGAATCTATATCGGACTTTTGGGAAGATCAATCTCCGAGATTTCATACGACCTTTCGAAGACCGCATTTGTGGGAGGAGCAGGACTTCTCATGGACTTTGAAAAAGTAAAGGGATTCTCTGTGGGAGTCTCTCTCTTGAATATGGGTGGAAGAGTGCGCTATGATGAAGGCGACATTGATTACATAATCCCGCCTTTTACTCTCCGGGCAGGAGTCAGGGAGTATATTAAAATTTCAGATAATATGAATACGACAGTAATGGCTGATTTCATAAAGGTCAATGACCAGAAATATAAATTGTCATTTTCCGATGAATTTGAAATACTCGGAAATTTCACTATTAGAGGCGGCTATGTTTTCAATGACCCGACAAGATTTTTCTCTCTCGGTGTGGGAATGAAGACAGAAAAACTCAGGATTGATTATGCATTTTCTCCATATACATACAATCTTGGAAAAGATAATTCTATAAGTTTAACTTATATGTTCTAACGGAGGACAGATTGAGCGGACTTCAGGGCAGTTTAAAAGATTTTGAAATCACCGACATACTTCAGCTTATCAACATGAACAAGAAGGACGGCTGTCTTGAGATAAAGGGAGCCGACGATTTCGGAAGAATATATTTTGAAAACGGAGCAGTCACACATGCAGAAACATCCGACAGAACCGGAGAAAACGCAATTCATAAAATCTTGATGCTCTCTGACGGCACATTCAAATTTTCTCCCGATATAAACAGCGAAAGAAAGACCATAAACCTTCCAATACAGCATCTGATGCTTGAAGCCGCAAGGAGCATTGATGAATGGAAGCAGATTGAGAAGCTGATACCATCTCTTGACCTACTCGTCAAGATTGTCGAGAATCCGGAGACAGACACTGAAAACATCAAACTCACATCAGAAGAGTGGAAAATACTCACTTTTGTCGACAACCAATCTACAATAAAAGATATTGCAAAGAGAGTGAATCAGTCGGAGTTTCAGACGGCAAAGGTTTTTTACGGTCTTATTTCGAGCGGACTTGTGACTGTCGAGGAAAAGGAACAGCAGTTGACCGACCTTTTAAGCGACCTTGACAAACAGATAAAGGAAGAAGAGATTATAAAGAATGATGAGAAAGAGGAAGAGAAGAATAAGAAAGGATTTAAAAAGTTTTTTTTAAGATAGGGTGAGGAATTTTTTCTCTTTTATGAACATGTCCAATAGTATTTCAAGATTCAGCACATCATACTTATTATAGTCAAGAAGAGTCTTCAATGCCTCCTGAGACCCGTTTCTGTATTGGTCCCAGAGAAGTATTGCATTATAGCCGTTCATGTGCCTCACATTGTCAGGCCTCTTTATATGAAGGCTCTCCTCTATTTTTTTGAGCCCTCCATACCATCCCACTGATTTTGTCACTTTTAGAAGGTCAAAATGGATTTCAGGCAATTCCACATGCGGATACTCTGCCTTTATCTTCGGAATATCAAATGCGGTGCCGTTAAAAGAGACAAGTATTTTGGGAAGCGACATCATCTTTTCAAGAATAAGAGTATCATCCCCTGCTTTGAAATAAAAGAATCTTCCGCCTATATAGAGTCCCACAATCGTGATTATTCCCTGCATGTTTGTCTCGATATCAACATAGCCTATCTCTTTTTTGTAATGCCCCAAAAATCTCCACCATTCCTTGTGGGGAAGCCTGCCGCTGAAATATAATATATTGTCTTTCATGAATTCACGGACAGACTTTCTAACCTCCTCGGAGAGAAGAAAGTTTTTCTCTTCGGAGAAGGGAAGATGCTGACTTCTGTCAATCACATCCCACCAGGTCTTGATGCCGTGCTCCCAAAGATGCCTCTCGTTTCTGTAGCTTATGCCTTCAATGTGTATGAATGTGCTTGTCAGCATAAATTCTCCATAGGTCATCTTCGCTCAATTCATAAATTCTCTTTCCTGCATACTCTTCACCGAATCCTTTTGCCAAACGGTTTTTTCTGCTGAATGTAAGGGTCAGAAAATTCCAGTACTCTCCGCACATACTTTCATACATTCGTTTCCTTTTAAGTTTCACAAATGATGAGATAACATTCGGCGGCGGGGTAAATGAATTCTTTTTAATATCAAATATTTTTTCAGCGGAAAAGAATCTCCTTACATAGACAGATATGGGAAGCGGTTTTTCATTGGTTATTTTTTCCGCCACCTCTTTTTGAATTATGAGGAAAGCAGTTTTTATGCTGTTTGACCTGCATAGAAGAAGAAGTATTTCACGCGTCACGCTGTAAGGCACTGAGGAAACAAATATCTCAGATTTCAACTCATAATCCAGCGCGTCAATGTTCACTATTTCAATCTTTTCAAACATCTTTTTCAAATTTTCAGCCATAGACGGGTCCTTCTCGATAAGAATTAGACTCTTCGGCTGTTTTTCCGAAATAACCCTCGTGAGAGCTCCTCTTCCCGGACCCACTTCAACAACTGTTTTCCCCGAAATGTCAGTTAAATTTTCGCTTATTCTGATTAGAACATTTGCATCATTTAGAAAATGCTGGGAAAACCGCACTCTGCTTTTAGTATTCTTTCGAGATGAAATCATAAAAATTATATCTGACAGTCTCTTTCAGTTTTTCAAGGTCAATATCGAGAATGGATGATATAGCCTTGTATGTTTCCACTATATAATACGGCATATTTCTTCTACCTCTGTAGGGAACAGGAGAGAGGTATGGAGCATCCGATTCTATGAGAAGGAGGTTTAAATGCTCCCTGCTGAGACTCTCTCTCAGATGAGTATTTTTAAATGTAATTACCCCATTGATTCCGAAATAGTAGCCGTTGTCGCAGATATGCTCAAGCTCTTCTTTTGTTCCCGTGAAAGAATGAAATTCCACGGTGAGGTTTTTATATCCTTTTAAAATTTCGAATGCCTCATCGTATGCATTTCTTACATGAAGCATTACAGGAAGAGAGAGGCGGGAGGCAATATCCAGCTGCATTTCAAAAACATCTTTCTGCCGTTTTATTACAGCCTCATCTTTGTGCCACCACCTGTCGATTCCAACCTCTCCGACTCCAGAGAATCTGCCCTTTTTAAGAAGCTCTTCAAGCTTTTCAATCTCGCAGTCAAGTGTCTTCTCAGAATAATGCGGATGAACACCCGCAAAAGCATAATGTTCGAATCCGTCGCCAAGTTCAATATCAAGGGCATCGGCACTGCTTTTCAGATCATATCCGACATCATTTACAATTAAGAGGTTGTTTTTTATCATCTCCGAACAGAGAGACTCTCTGTTCGCCTTGAAATTGAATTCCTCCATCTGAAGGTGGGTGTGAGTATCTGTAAACGGATTAGCCAATAGTATCGCCGGGTTCGCATGATTCGTCCGGAAAGAGAATTTTAACTCTGCTCTTGTCACTGCTCGATGCCGCAAGAAGCATTCCCTGCGACATTATTCCGCGTAGTTTTGCAGGTTTCAGATTCTTCACTATGACAATCTTTCTGTTCTCCAATTCTTCCGGTTTATAGTGGAGAGCAACTCCGGCAACTATCTCGCGCTTTTCAGTTCCGAGGTCAAGTGAGAGTTTTAAGAGCTTGTCTGCTCCCTGAACCTTTTCTGCCTTTAAAACCTTTGCTACGACAAGAGCGACTTTTTTAAAATCCTCTATTGCGATTTCATCTGATACTGTTTTATTTTCAATTTGCTGTTCATTCTTTCTGCCGAGCCGGGATTTTTCATCTTCAATGACAGAGTCCTCAATTTTAACAAAAAGAATTTCAAGCTCCTTTCCCGCAATATTCTTCGGTGGCTCTATACCGCCTATTGAGTCCCATGTAAATCGGTCTATTGAGAGGAATTTCTGCAGTTTCTTTGATGCAAAGGGTATAAATGGTTCTCCGGCGCACGCAAGCGCTGTCACTGCCTTCATGCAGACATAAAGAACAGTACCGAGACGCTCTCTGTCTTTCTTGCCAAGAACCCAAGGCTCCTGCACCGTGAAGTATTTGTTTGCCTCTCTTGCAATGTCCATGAATTCATAAGCGGCTTTTCTTATTGAATAATCTTCAATCGATTTTCCGATGACTGATATTTTGCCGTTAATCAAATCCAAAAAATCCCTGTCCTCATCTTTGAGAGAGGGATTTTCCGACACCAAACCGTTGTTGTACTTTGTTATAAATTGAATTGTTCTGTTTATGAAGTTGCCGTAAATGTCGGCAAGTTCTCCGTTATTCCTCTGCTGAAGTTCTGTCCATGAGAAATCCGTGTCCTTCGATTCCGGCAGAGTTGATGCCAGAGCATATCTCAGAACATCCGGTTTGTGCCGTGTCAGATAATCGTCAAGCCACACAGCCCAGTTTCTTGATGTTGAGAGTTTCTTTCCCTCAAGATTGAGATACTCGTTTGCGGGTATGTCAAAAGGCAGATTATAGCCTCCCATTCCCATCAGCATCGCAGGCCAGATGACAGCATGAAATACAATATTATCCTTTCCAAGAAAATGAATAACCTTAGAATTCTCATCTGTCCACCATTTTTTCCATTCATCAGGTTTGTTCTGTCTGTTGAAATATTCCATCGTTGATGATATATATCCTATGGGGGCGTCAAACCAGACATAGAGAACCTTTCCGTCATACCCTTCAATAGGAACCTTAACTCCCCAATCAATGTCGCGTGTTATAGCCCTTGGCTTGAGTCCGTCCTTCAACCAACCGAGAGAAAACTCCCTCACATTTTCTTTCCACCAAGTTCTGCCCTCCAGATACTCCTTGAGTTTGTCCTGAAACTTGTCCAGGTCAAGATAAAAGTGCTCGGTATCGCGGATAACAGGATTGGCTCCGCACAGTTTGCATTTCGGAGAAATCAATGACACATTGTCTATTACTTTGCCGCATGCGTCGCACTGGTCTCCCCTCGCTCCTTCAGATTTGCAGTGGGGACATGTGCCCTCCACATACCTGTCAGGAAGGAATCTCCTGCATTTCTCGCAAAAATACTGTTTTTCAATCTTTTTTGATATATAGCCCTTTTCATTGAGCTTTAAAAAAAACTCCTGCGCATTTTTATGGTGAAGAGAAATGGATGTCTTGGAAAAATTGTCAAACTCCACTCCAAATTCCCTGAATGATTTCTCCATTATGTCATGGTAATAATCTACCACCTGTTGAGGAGTCTTCTTCATCTCCTCTGCTTTTATGGTAATCGGCACCCCATGTTCATCTGACCCGCAGATAAATAAAACATCTTCACCCTTAAGTTTCATATATCTGACAAATATATCCGCAGGGAGATAGCAGCCTGCAAGGTGTCCTATGTGAATGGGTCCGTTTGCATACGGCAGAGCGGCAGTCACCATGTACCTTGTCATTTCTCCTCCTCATTTTTCTCTTCAACTTTAGGTATAAACGACCATTTTTTCTTCTTTAAAGAATTGAACTCTTCAAGAGTGTGTGTCAGAAGGCCTCCGTTCTCCTCAACCTTTTCATACTGGACAGAGACTCTGTCATTGTAAATATCTATTTTGACTATCTTTCCCTCTCCGTATTTTTCCATGGAGACATGGGTGTTGAGAGGGGGAAATTTTTTGGAGACTTCATCGTAAAAATCCATCTCATACATGAGACAGCACATGAGCCTGCCGCACATGCCTGAGACCTTCTGCGGAGTCATAGAGAGGTTTTGGTCTTTGAGAGTCTGTAGAGTTATTGCCTCGAAATTGCTTAAAAATCTTTTACAGCACATCTCCTGTCCGCACGGTCCGTATCCTCCGATTCTCTTTGCATGGTCCCTTATTCCAATCTGCTTCATTCTTATCCTTGTGTGGAAGTATGATGCAAGGGATTTAACCAACTGCCTGAAATCAATTCTTCTCTCTGAAATAAAATAGAAGGTCATATGCTGTCCGTCAAAATGAATCTCTATGTCGACAAGTTTTATGTTGAGATTATTTTCCTCAATTTTTTTAAAAGCAGCCTCGTACGAATCCTTCTCCTTCAGCTGATTTGACCTTTTCAGACGCATATCGTCGTCTGTCGCTTTCCTCAGGATTTTTCCGAGCGGCTTTTCATAATCATACGGATAAATTTTCAGAAGCAGTCCAATATCCATTCCCTGTTCATGTTGGCATATCACATATCTGCCCTCTTCCACATCTATGTTTGTAGGGATCTCAAAGAGAGCCCTCTCGTATCCTCTGAATTCTATTCTACCGAACATTTGTCACCTCATCTTTTTTATATGATGCATCCAAAATGTAATTCACCACATGGTTTGGCTGAAAGTTGAGTTTAAGATCCCTCTCTGCAAGAAGTATCTCATCCATTATCCTCTCCGCTTCTTCTCTTTCAAACTTTGATTCTCCGCAGAGGAGAGAATCGCTTAAATATTTATAGATTATCTTCAGAAATATCAGGACAGAGGATTTGTCTTCCTGTTTTTTTGAAGATTTGAACAGAAGCTTGAAGAGAGCTTCCCTGTCATCGGCAAGAAAAGCTGATACAACTTCGTCCCTGTCCAGCACACTCCCTCTACAGAGAGCATCGTTCATGCTTCCGTCCATCAGATACACTAACCTTTTAACTTCCTCCGGTGATTTTCCCAAAGAGAGAAGATGCTTTGTAATGTCTTCGCCGCTCAGATATCCGAATTTCATAATCTGGCATCTCGACACTATTGTGGGAATTACTCCGTTGATATTGTCTGCAGTAAGTATGAACATTGTCGATTTCGGAGGCTCCTCAAGAATTTTCAAAAATGTATTTGCCGCCTCTTTCCTCATCATCTCGGCATTCTTAACAATAACAACTCTCTTTTCCGAAATGTATGTTTTTGACGAGGCTACCTGAATAATCTCCCTCACAACATCGACTGGTATAGTCTCGTTTCCCGAATAAGAGAAGAGATTTGTTCTTTCTTTGCTCTTCCCTAATTTCTCCTGCAATAGCAAAGAAAGCGCATTGAGGTAAGTGTCCGAAAGTTTAACATCTTTCTTTAGAAACGGGAATGCAACTACAAAATCAGGATGCCTGAACAAGTATATATCCTTTCTGAATTTCTCTCCCATTATTTGGCATGCGAATTCGAGAGCCATAGAGAATTTACCAACCCTCGGAGCTCCAGCAAACAAATATGCATGGGCGCACCGGTTCTCTTTCAATGCTTTTTCAAGATACTCTTTGATATTTTTGTGGCCAGCTATATTTTCAAACATTATTTCTTCTTTAAATAGTTTGTCGGATTAAGGGGCTTTCCGTCCTTTCTCACTTCAAAATGCAGCATGGGTCCGGAGAGTGAGCCGGTGTCTCCGCCCTTCCCTATAACTTCACCCATCAAAACCGGCTGATTTATTACTACATCGATTGACGATAGATGCGAATAGAGTGTGTAGTATCCGTTGCCATGGTCTATCATTATCACATTCCCGTATCCTAAAAACTTGTCCGCATAAATCACATCACCGTCATAAACCGCAAATATCGGGTCTCCTATCGAGACAAGTATGTCTATTCCGTTGTTTAATGTTTTTGTCTGATACTTCGGATGCCTCACGGTTCCGAATCCTGAGATTATTTTTCCTGAAGCAGGCCATATAATTTTGCCCCTGTTCTTGTCAAAGTAGTGAGATCCCTCTTTTACATCTCTCTTCTTATCTATCTTCTTTTGAGCCACTCTAAGTTTGTTTATAAGGTACTGCAGAGATTCCTCAGACCTTTTAAGTTCGCTCTCAATGTTCGTTTGTTTCTGCTGTTCCGACGAAAGCTGTTTAAGGAACCTCTTCTTTGTGTCAATGTCGTTTTGAAGTTTTGATTTCTCGGCTTCCACTTCACCTTTGACTTTAACAAGGTCTTCACTCGATGTTTTTATGTCTTTCATTCTCTGAGTCAAAAGCATCTGCAGTTTTTTTACTTTGTCATAGAGTCTTTTATCCTGTTTTGCAATCACAGAGAGATACTTCACCCTTTGAGAGAGGTCTGCAAAAGATTCTGCCGTAAATATCAGTTCAAATGTATTTATCTTTCCCCTCTTGTAAATGTCCCTCACCCTCACTTTAAGAACCTCCCGCCTCTTTGCTAAATCCGCTTCAAGAGATAGAATCTCTTTTGAGAGCGTATCCACTTTTAGAGTCAGCAGAGTGTTTCTCTTTTCAAGCTGTTTTATAAGAAGATCGGTCAGATAAATCTCCTCATCCATTCTGTTGAGAGTGAGAAGAGTCTGAGTCTCCTCAGCCTTCAAGGAATCCTTTTTTGTTTTTATTAGTTGAAGCTGCCGTTTTATATCGGAGAGCTTGGTCTCATTCTCTTTTATCTTGTAGTCAAAATCCTCTTCCGCATAAACCAATGATGCAAAAAGCAGAATAAGAAAAAAGACACTAAAAAGATTCTTTGATAATTTCATCTATTATTTCTCTCTTGTCTGTGTTTTCCATCTCTCCCTTAAATGAGAGAATTATTCTGTGCTTGAAAACTATATACGCAAGGCTTCTAAGATCTTCCATGTCAGGAGTCAGCCTGTTGTCAAGCAGTGCCTTTGCCTTTGCCGCGGCTATGAGAAAAATTCCGGCGCGCGGACTGAGACCCCATTTCACATACTCCTTTACAATTCGGCTCTTTGTAGTATCCGGCCTTGAGTTTCTAAGCATCTTAACAACCGTTTCATGTATATTGGAAGCCGCTGTCGCCTTCTCCACATAAGCTTGAGCAGCTATTATTTCCGAAAGTTTTACAATACCCTGCTTTACTTTGAACTCTTCATTTATGACCCTTTCGGAGAGAATTCTTTTCTCAGCATCAAACGAGGGATAATCTATCTCTATCTGAAACATAAACCTGTCAAGTTGAGCTTCCGGCAGAGGGTATGTACCCTCCTGTTCTATGGGATTCTGTGTTGCAAACACATTAAACGGCGAAGGCAGACTGTACTCCTTTGATTCTGCGGTGACAAATCTCTCCTCCATTGCCTGAAGAAGCGCAGATTGAGTCTTGGGAGGAGTTCTGTTTATTTCATCGGCGAGCAGAATGTTGGCGAATATGGGTCCTTTTACAAAGAGAAAGGAGCTCTTCTCTCTCTCCTTGTCAAAGACAATGGTGCCGGTAATATCGGAAGGCATCAAATCCGGAGTGAATTGAACTCTGCTGTATGAGGCATCTATCGATTTTGAAAGAAGCTTGATAATGAGTGTTTTCGCAAGACCCGGCACTCCCACTATAATGGAATGCGAGTTGCACATGAGAGTCAGAAGAACGCTTTCAATGACATCCTCCTGGCCTATCACAACACTGGAGATGTTCTCTTTTATCCTTTTGTTTATCGAAGAGAGAAGCTCTCTACTGTCCATCACCCTCCTCATTTACCTCTTCATCTGCTGAAGAGTCATCAGTCTCCAAAGCTCCGTTAGCAGATGCTCCGTTGATATTTTCGTCCGCCACTATGGCAACATCTATCAGTTTGTCATTCTCCGCCAGATTCATGAGTCTCACGCCGCCCGTGTTTCTTCCTATTACTCGCATGTCATTAACCGAAATGCGCATCATCTGTCCGGACTGGGCTATGAAAAGAAGTTCTTCATTTTCAAGTACCTCTATTGCGTCAACAACCGCTCCGTTCCTCTCGTTTGTTTTAATTGTAATAACACCCTTTCCGCCTCTGTGGGACTTTCTGTACTCATTCATGTCGGAACGCTTGCCAAATCCGTTTTCAGTAGCAATGAAGAGTGCTGATTCGCGCTTTACCACTACCATGCTTATGACCTCATCCTCTTTGTCGAGGCTGATTGCCTTAACTCCGGCAGCTCCGCGCCCCATTGACCGCACCTCTTCTTCGCTGAATCGTATCGCCATTCCCCACTTTGTCACCATTATCACATCATTTGTTCCGTCTGTGAGAGCGACATCTGCGACATTGTCATCCTCATTTATCGTTATAGCAATTATTCCGCCCTTTCTCGGATTGGAGAATGCTGTCAGATCGGTCTTCTTCGCTGTTCCGTTTTTCGTTATTATGAATACAAAATGCTTGTCGTCAAAATCCCTTACGGGAACACTGCCCCTTATCTCCTCGCCCTTCTCAAGTTCGAGAAGATTTACTATGGCGCGCCCTTTGGATGTGCGTCCTCCCTCAGGTATCTGGAAAACCTTCAGCCAGTAGACCTTTCCCTTTGTTGTAAAGAAGAGAATATACTGGTGCGTGGAAGCCACAAAGAGATTTTCGGCAAAATCGTCATCCTTGGTTGTAAGGCCTATTATACCTTTTCCTCCGCGCCCCTGCTTTCTGTACGCGCTTATGGACTGTCTCTTTATGTATCCCTGATGCGTTATTGTCACTATTACATTCTCATCGGCTATAAGGTCTTCTACTTCAAAGTCCTCATCCTCTGAAAGAACTATCTCTGTGCGTCTCTCGTCGCCATACTCCTTCTTTACCTGCAGAAGCTCATCCTTTACAACGGCCAGTATGTTCTTTTCGCTCGATAAAATGAATTTCAGCTTTTCAATGAGCTTAATAAGCTCTTCATACTCTGCATCAAGTTTGGACCTTTCGAGGCCTGTGAGCCGTGACAGCTTCATGTCCAGAATTGCGCCTGCCTGTATTTCCGTTAGGGAGAATCTTTTCTGCAGTTTTGCGCTTGCATCCGCAATATCGGATGCTGTTTTGATTATCTTTACCACTTCATCGATATTCGATACGGCTATCTTGAGGCCTTCGACTATATGAGCTCTCTCTTCAGCTTTTCTCATCTCAAATTGAGTGCGCCTCTTTATCACCTGTTCACGGTGCGCCACATAATTTACAATGATATCCTTTAATGTCAGCACTTTCGGCTGATTTCTTACAAGGCATATCAGCATAATCGAGAATGATGATTTCAATGTCGTATGCTTGTAGAGCTGATTCAGCACAACAGACCTCTCCGCATTCTTTTTCAGAACAATAACTATGCGCATGCCGTCCCTGTCGCTCTCATCCCTTATGTCTGCGATGTCCTCTATCACCTTCTGATTTACAAGGTCTGCTATCTTCTCTATCAGGTTGGTTTTGTTCACCTGATATGGAATCTCCGTTATGACTATCTGCTCCCTCTCATTCTTCTTTGTTTCAAATTTCACTTTTCCCTTGATTGTTATCTGTCCCTTTCCGGTTTCATAAGCCTTTCTGATGCCTGAAACTCCCTGGATGATTCCGCCTGTCGGGAAATCCGGACCCTTTATAAACTTCATCAAACCTTCTGTGGTTATCTCTGTGTTGTTTATATATGCTATTATTCCGTCAATGAGTTCGTTGAGATTGTGAGGCGGTATGTTTGTAGCCATTCCGACTGCTATTCCCGACGCTCCATTGGCGAGTAGATTGGGAATCTTTGACGGAAGCACCGTGGGCTCATCATAAGAGCCGTCAAAGTTCGGCATGAAATCAACTGTATCCTTGTCTATGTCGACAAGCATCTCTTCGGCTATCTTTGCAAGCTTAGCTTCTGTGTATCTGTAAGCCGCGGCGCTGTCTCCGTCAACAGAACCGAAATTTCCCTGACCATTTATCATCGGATAGCGGAGAGAAAAATCCTGAACCATTCTCACCATTGAATCATAAACGGCGAGGTCTCCGTGGGGATGGTATTTTCCGAGCACATCTCCCACTACAGCCGCGCACTTCTTGAACGGCTTGTTGTGATAGAGTCCGAGCTCCTTCATGGCAAAGAGTATTCTCCTATGGACAGGTTTCAACCCGTCCCTCACATCCGGAAGAGCTCTTGCGATGATTACGGACATTGCGTAATCAACATAAGAGGATTTCATCTCATCTTCAATGAGAATATCTACGATTCTGTTCCTGCTGATGTCCATTAAAACTCCTTATAATTGAGAAAAATCTTTATGCTTGACCGACCCTGTTTCAAAATCATAGTTATAATCCTCCGTCGGACAGTACAAATCCAGATTCAGATCCTGAATACTCTCGGGAAAATATCCCTTTTCCGTATAATACAAATTTACGCTGTTGCGTATTTTGACGAGGTCTGAAATCACCTCTGCTCTGTCGGGAAGCTCCAGAGCCTTCTTGGCTGTTTTCGAGCCTTCATTGACGGCATCCGAACATCCGGTTAAAATCAAAACTGCGGTTAAAATAATAAGAATTATTTTTTTCATCTTTCCCTCAAGTAAACTGTTATATTGTTGTTTAAATCCACACTATACTTCTCATAATACTCTTTCATCTTTAAAAGAACCTCTTCCGCATGTCTTCTCAAAACAGGCTCTCCTTCAGAGTGAATGCCTCTCCCGCAAATCAAGACTATTTTGGCGGTTTTTGAGTAAGCATTGCTTTTCAAAGCAGTCACAATAATCTCCTCTGCTCTCTCTCTGGTTGCTTTGTGAAGGTCAACTCTTTTTTCGGCATTTCCATTTCTTTTTTTATTAGGAGCAAACCCTTTGAATTTCTCATTGTATGAGAATTTATCTCTTTTCAAAGCCTCTTCAAATCTCTCTCTATCACTATTATCCATAATATTTTATTATATCATATTCTTATAAATAAATCAATGAAAATTAGCTGAAAATCAGTAAAAAATGCATATTATTCGTTCTTTTATAATCGAGGGCAAAATTTGCACATATTTAAATAAAAGATACAAAATTAATTTTGCAGGTTATGTTATAAGTATATTTATAGTTTATATTTAGCACATTTTATGCTAATAATTACATTGAATAAAAAAGGAGGTGAGATGAAAAAGTTTTTTTTGTTTGTTGTTTTATTGATTTGTATGTTTTCCATTGTTCAAGCCAAACCATTCGCTCTGCTTATTTATATATGCGGAGACAATAACCTTTCAAGCGCAATCAATGATGATATAGACGAGATAGAGAATGCCTACGGGAGTTTGACTTCCAATCTTGACATCTTAATCTGCGTCGACGGTCATCCTTCCTACGGAGGTTATGTCGATGAGGGGGGAACGAGGTCAGACACAAGGTACTATCATCTCTCGGGCGGGGGCAATGGAACGGACGGCATAATAAATGACATCGCTTCAGTAACTCCCGGCGAGTTGAATATGGCGGACCCGCAGACTCTGATCAATTTCGCTGATTGGGTTGACAAAAATTACAAGGCGACAAATTACGGACTCGTCATGTGGAACCATGGAGCCGGATGGGGAAAGACAGATATGCCTTCTAAGGGAGGAATGAGCGATGAAACAGCCGATGATTTCATGAGCGGAGCATCCGGAGAGTGGCGCGAGGCACTTGCCGGAGTAAAGGCACAGCTTGGAAAAAATCTTTATTTTATCGGGTGTGACATGTGCGTTATGTCATACATGGAGGTTCTGTGGGATATGTATGACCTGTGCGATATGATGGTGGTTTCAGAGGCGAACATACCCTTCGCCGGCTGGTACTATGATGATTTTGTCCTCTCCCTTGCCACAAGCGCTCCCACCTCTCACGCATGGCTCGGTCATTTGATAGTAAATGACTACAAGAATTACTATGGAACATCAACAGCAAACACTCTGACATACAATGTTATAAATGACTACAAAGAGACAAATGGAATATCAAGGGCTGAGTTCGTTTATCTGAAAAGCCAGATATTCTCTCTTGCCCAGTATCTCATTCTTGATGAAAACGGAAGGTCTGCTTCAGATGTGCAAACATGCATAGATGGAGCACAGGAGATGTCATCAGGAACCTTCTACGAAGATTTTAAGGATATATACCATTTCTGTTATCTTCTCAATGCAAACGGCACTATAGGCGCAAGAGTCAAGGGATATGCAGTAAATATAATGAATAAAATTGATAAAATGAATCCTGAGGACTGGCAGTTCGGATTCAACAATTCCCACGGACTCGGTATATACCTTCCGGATGATGCAAACATATACTATTTTGAAGCAGAGTATGACGCGGCGACACACCCTTGGGGAGCAAGCTCTGCATACAACGGATCTACAAATGGAGCCTGCTGGCCATGGACCAATTTCATCTACGGACAGACAACTGCAACATTCACTGAAGCAATGTATGCAAATTCGTCAATAGATTACAATGCCGATGACCATGTATCAACAATCAAGTATGATTGCTCTGCCCACTATGTCGGAATACAGATTTTAAGAAACAATGAAATAATATATGAAAGCCATGCAGTGAAAGGCGAGTACAGGGATAGATTAGACCAACTCGGAAAATTCGATTATCAGGTTGTCGCATTCACCATGACTGAGAAGAATGTAATTGCAAAAAGCAGTGTGGTCTCTTCATATGCGGAGCCTTTTCTTTCCAACGGCATAATATACATTACAGACAATCTCATTTCTAATATAGCTCTTTACGATATAACCGGAAAGAGAATTGCCGGGTGTGATAATCTCCGTGCTATTGATACAAAAAAACTGCCTAATGGAACATACTATCTTCTTCTCAACAAGACGGAAAAGCACAGATTTGACATTTTAAAATAGAAGATACGCTTTTTAAAAAAGGGGGCTTCATGCCCCCTTTTTTATTATGTAAATTGACTTTTTTTTTACTGAAGCTATAATGTTTATAAAGGAGTCTGAATGACTAAAAAAATGGAAAATAAAACAATGAGTGAGAAAGAGGCGCTGAAGAGGTGCTTGTGCGGGAAATGCCCCTCCCACTCTGAGTGCGGCGAGGGCGGAGGCCACTGTCTTTCCATGATATCGGGAAGCATTTGCGTGACTGAAGACAGAGGATGCAAATGCAAGAAATGTTCTGTGCACAAAGAAAACAATTTCCGCTTTGACCTTTACTGCATGAAGGGTTCGGAAGAACAGCAGTCAGAGATGTGACAATGTTCAAGACCCTCACTGCGGCAAAGATTCTCATTAAGCAAAACCTCTTTGACGAAGCGTTAAACATACTCCAAGACATCGAGAATGAGGAGAACAAGTTAAAGGTAATGTATCTGAAGGCTCTCTCTCTTGAAGCTATGAATAGAAATGACGAATCTGAAGAGCTATGCTATAGACTTATTGAAGAGAAGTATGTGGAGGAAAATGTATATGAGATTCTTGAAAAATTATACTCCAAAAAGAAGAAGTTTGAAAAGACAGTCGAGGAAAATCTGCCTGAAGAGGAGATGGCTTCGGCATATGAGAGCCTCGGTGACAATGAAAATGCTTTGAAATGGTATTATAAAAAAATAGAATCCCTAAAAAAAAAGATAGAATCATCTGCAGATTAAAATCTGCTCCTAAGTTTCACCATCTGCTGTTTGTAAATAGGAATTATTCTTGAGAAAAAGAATTTAAGTGCATTTATCTGAATTATCGGTATCAGGGATGCTATTATGACATCATAGTATCTTCTGGGAAGGTTTTTATTTACAAGATTCAAAGCGGAAAAAAGCTTCTTTTCGAACTCTCTGTTTCCGTCCTGAAAATAAAGCGAAAGATTCTTTTTGTAGGATTCAATGTTATTGATGAATGTTTCGAATCTCTCCTCTTCGAAACTGTTGCTTGTCAGCCCATACCCCATTTTTTCAACTAAAAAGCCATTCACTCTCTGTTCATACTGGCCTTTTATCGGCACAGAGTATATCGGTTTTCCGAGATAAATCGCTTCGCTTATAAGCGTGAATCCCCCGTTTGTTATAACACCCGAACATAATGCAAGGTCATTTATAAATTCGGTGTTTGAAAACTGCTTTACCTTCAGATTCTCTGTCTCTTCCATCGCCACTTTGTAAGCAATGAATTTGATATTGTCGAACCTTTTTGTCAGTTTCATTATTCTTTTAACCATGCTGTCTGATGTTTGATAAACAAGTATGAATTTTCTGTCTTCAACTTTTTTTCTTGCCTCTATAATTTCGTTTCTTATTATCGGGGGCACTATTATCAATTTGTACTTTTTGTCCTCGTCAACTTCGATGTGTTCAGGAGCAAATGCAAGAAGGAAGTGGTATTTTGCTTTTCTCACGAAAAGATTTACAGTTGCCTTTGTATAAAACTTTTCGGAATAAGATGAAGGATTGGGATTGTCTTTCAAAATATTTACTGCAATATTGTTGTCAATGTCAACAAGTGGAATCCCTATTGATTTTGCAAGAATCTGCGAAAATGGCTCAAAATCCGAAATTACAATATGGGGTTTGAAGTCGTAAACAACTTTGAAAAATATAAAAAGCTGTTTCGCCGAATTGAGGGGAAGTCTTTTGACAAATTCATAGAATGTTTTATAATTCCTTACAAATCCGTCTCTATAGTAAATATCAAACCCTGAAATGTCGACATAATCAAATTTCTCTTTGGATGCCTCTATATATTTTATTCCCTGTCCGTATGTCAGAACCTTTATTCTGTGTCCCTTTGATTCAAGAAGCTTGATTATATAGGCGCTTCTTGTTATGTGGCCGTTGCCGTGGCCTGAGACTCCGTAGAGAATCTTCATTTTTTACGAAAAATCGTATCCCCTTTCAAATGCTTTAAGATTTACATCTATCGTCTTATGAGGCACACTCTCTTTTAGAGCATCAATCCAGATCTCTTTTTTAATATTCTTCACATTCTTTGCCATCACTCCAAGAAGAACGACATTCATGACTCTTGTATTTCCAAGCTCTTTGGCTATTGCTTCGGCATCAATCACAATTGTGTTTTTTGCAAATTTTTTGACTTCACCGATGGCATCCTTCGGATAATCGGCGAGTCCGGAGGCAACGGGAAGAGGCAGTATCTTCATACTGTTGACAATTATCACTCCATCCTTCTTCAGGTAATCAATATTCCTCAATGCCTCAACCTGCTCGAATGAGAGAATGATGTCCGCTTCATCGTATGAAATGAGCGGCGAATAGACCTTATCGCCGAAGATGACATGAGAAACTACATCTCCGCCTCTCTGGCTCATGCCGTGTACCTCGCTCTTCTTCGCGTCATAACCGGCCTTCATGGCGACTTTGCAGAGTATGTCGCTTGCAAGAAGTATTCCTTGTCCGCCCACTCCGGCAATTATTATCTTGGTATTCATTTTATTCTCCTTGAACCTTTTTTATTGCTCCGACCTTACACACTTGGAAGCAGAGGGAGCATCCGACGCAGAGAGAAGAGTTTATGCGGGCTTTCTTCTTTTCCTTGTCAAAAGAGATTGCAGGGCATCCTAGCTTGACGCACAGCTGACAACCGGTGCATTTTTCCTCTATAATTTCATATTTATCGAAGACCTTCTTCTTCATTTCCGGAAGAAGTATACAGGGTCTTCTTGCGATTATGACAGATGGCTTTTCTCTCTCTGTTTCGCGCTTTATGAGATTGGTCACAGCTTCAAGGTCATATGCGTCAACTGTATAGACATCATCTATGCCGAGCCCTTTAACGAGATTTTCCAGATTGAATTTTGGAGCATTCTCTCCCATGAGATTTTTCCCCGTACCGGGATTCTCCTGATGCCCTGTCATGGCAGTTATCGAATTGTCAAGAATAATTACTGTCGATGTGCCTTTATTATAAACCAAATCTATAAGCCCGGTGATTCCCGAATGGTAAAAAGTCGAATCTCCGATGACAGCGACTATCTTCCTCTTGTCTTTTCCCCTAAGGGCATATTCTAGACCCAGAGCATTGGTTATAGATGCTCCCATATCTACACATGTATCCATTGCATTAAGAGGAGGAAGCGCTCCGAGAGTATAACAGCCTATATCTCCTGTGGCAATCAGCTTCAGTTTGTTGATCGCGTGAAATACAGCGGTGTGAGGGCATCCGGGACAGAGAGCAGGCGGACGCGCGGGAGATTTTTCCGCAGTCTCTTTCAGAGAATATTTTTCAACCTCCTTAAAGCTCTCCTTCACAATGCGCTGATTGAGTTCGCCGACTATCGGTATTATATCCTTTCCTGTTATTCTAATGCCCATCGCCTTCACTTCGGTCTCTATAAACGGGTCATTCTCCTCAACCACATAAAGATTCTCCACATTATCGGCAAATTCCTTTATCAGTCTGTTTGGAAGAGGCCAGGTTAGGGATATTTTGAGAACCGATGCAGAGGGCAGCGCCTCTTTAACATACTGGTACGATATTCCCGATGTTATTACTCCGACCTTCTTGTCTTTGTATTCAATGAAATTGTATTTGAAATCATTTGAAAGCTCTTTAAGCTTTAGAAGCCTCTCTTCAACCTTCTTATGAAGGAGTCTTGCATGAGCCGGCATCACTAGATTCTTCTTTACATTCTTTTCATAACCCTTTACCTCAACAATCTCCCTGTCTGCCAGTTCAACTATCGATTTTGAGTGGGAGATTCTCGTCGTTAGTCTTAAAAGCACGGGAGTATCAAACTCCTCGCTCATTGTCAGCGCAATTTTGGTGAAATCTTTTGCTTCCTGAGAATCGGATGGCTCAAGCATGGGAATCTTCGCCGCTCTGGCATAATTCCTGTTGTCCTGCTCATTCTGCGAAGAGTGCATTCCCGGATCATCCGCTGTGATTATTACAAATCCTCCGGTAGCTCCTATATAACCCGCAGAAAAGAAAGGGTCGGCGGCGACATTTAGACCCACATGTTTCATTGCCACAAGAGAGCGCATTCCTCCGAATGATGCTCCGAGAGCAGTCTCCAAAGCCGTCTTCTCATTCACAGACCAATGGGAGTGAATCTCTCTGTATTTTGCTATATTCTCTAGAATCTCTGTTGACGGAGTGCCCGGATACGCGCATGCAAAATGGAGTCCTCCTTCGAATGCTCCCCGTGCAACAGCTTCATTTCCTGATAATATTTCTTTCATCAAAACCTCCAAAATTTTCAATTATCTTTTAATTTTATCAAAAATACTCAGTCAGGTCAAGAAAGAAGGACTATTTTCAACTGTTGATTCTTTCATATCCGTCCTGTAGAATTTTGATGCAATCTCTTTTCATGTCATACATGAACGGATAGTCTTCAACAAAACTTATTATTGTATCCCTGACTTCAGTTATTTCTTTGATTATGTTCAAAGAGATTCGTTCATCGATTCCCATTGCTTCGGCCAGCTTATGAAAATCGCCTGCCTTCAGCTTGTTCTTTTTGCCGTTTATGGTTAAAGCGCTGTCTTCCTCCTTCCTTATGACAAGCTTGGAAGAGACAATATCATAGCAGGGAGAAAGAATTTTATTGCCGTCGTCTTCGTATATGAATCCGTAATTTTTAAGATGCGCATCCCCGTTTCCTACAATGAAGTTCATTATAACAATCTTGAAAAAATTTTGAATTTCAAGCCCGGGAAATTTTGCATGTGATTTTATCGCGTCTCCTATCTTTTCCGCGCTTCCTTCGTATTTGTCATCTTCGTCAAGAACGGACTGCATGTCCTCAAAGTGAATTTTTTCATTCCCCTCCCTGTCAAAGCGCCTCACGATGTACGCGTTTGAATTGTCTGCAAGAGGTATTATTCCGTGTAGGGCAGTCTTTATTCCGGCTATTTCAAAAATTGTCATGCACAAATTTTCGTTTTCAGGCATTTGGGGAAACCTGTCGGTCTGCGGCTTGATAATAAATCTACCTCCCGTATGAACAATCTCAACTTTCGCATTTTTTCTATTTATTTTCGCAGAGAGTTTCGGCCGGACTCCTGATATTGAAAGCTTTCCGACGCATTCCTGAGCCTTTACGGAAATCTCTTTGAGAGAGAATCCGACAGAGGGGATTTTTGAAACGGAAAAGAGACTCTTTATGCACTTCTCATGCATGAACTTTTCACCCTTCAAAAGAAGTCCGCATGATATGCAGCGATTGTTCACTCCATCTCCTTTACAGAGACAGCGCCTATCGCATTCTTGCATGTTTTTACAAGGAAGCCGAAATCATCATCTTTGTCAAGTTTCAGCATCGAGCCCGTTATGTCCCTGTACCAACCCTCAGGAAGAAGTGTTTTAAAGAAGACAAAGAGCCTCTTTGATTCGTATGTCCTTTTGGTAAGAGGAAAATTGACGGATATGGGAATTCCGTTTTTAAGATATTCATCAGAGTATGTAAACCTATAGCCGTCTTCCCTCTCTTCAATAACGCCGACCTCAGCATCCTTGAAATAGACAATTCCCTTTCTATTCTTTTTCATTTCTGACTGCCTCGAGATGATAACCGAAGAGAGAGAGCACCTTGTTAACCTTGTCCATCCGCATTGTCTTTTTGCCCTGCTCCACATTCCTGACAAACCTCAACCCAACACCTGACTTCTTCGCAAGTTCTACTTGAGTAAGGTTTGCTTGTTTTCGAAGAGATTTAAATGTGTTTTTTATTTCCATAACAATATTTTATACCCTAATAAATATAATGTCAAGAGGATATTATTTTATCGGCATTAATTTATATCCATTATAATATAATCAACAATTTTCTACACCCTAAAAGGTATAATATATAATCGCTACAATATTTTTTTTACCCCTTTAAGCATACCATAAACGATTTTAACAGATTTTTCGATTTGTCTGCTCCACACATTATCTTTCTATGCTATCAGCATACCGAGAGAAATGTGTCGTCTTCATTAATCAAATCTCAAATATCAAGAACTGTTGGAGACGCCACACCAGCTTACCATCCGCCGCCGCCACCTCCACCGCCGCCGCCACCCGAGGAGCCTCCTCCTCCGGAACCGCTTGACGAACCGGGCGCCTGAGAGGATGATGAAATCGCGCTTGACATTGATGATGAGAATGAAGAAGCAAAAGAATTCATGTTGAAACTGTCGGCATGGTACCAAATTGGATAGTATGCAACTCCTTTTGTCTGCTCGGAAACCGACAATGCCTCCTCAAATTTCTTCACCCAAGAACTCTCAGCATCAAGGGCAATCGCATACGGCAGGTATTTTTCGAACAGGTCCTGATTCATTGCTATGTCCCTTGTAAGCCCGTTCTGACCATCTTCAGTCGAATCAAGATACATTTTGAATCCTTCAATTTTTTGCAAGATCTCCATA
Source organism: bacterium (assembly GCA_050239825.1). Lineage (GTDB taxonomy): Bacteria > Hydrothermota > 32-111 > 32-111 > 32-111 > UBA2202. The sequence goes on along the minus strand of JBFXGO010000033.1, from coordinate 6,987 downwards.
CCTTTTAAGGTATATGTCCGCATTATGTTGAAGAATATAATGTTGAGAGCAAAGAGAGATACAAAGACAATGTTTACAAATGGCTTGTGGAATATGCTTCCCGCATTTGAAAAGAAAATGAAATAAGTGGCAATTAAAAAGAGAAATACAAGAAGAGCGGCAAAGAGAAGACGGAAAATCAATCCGATTCCCTTTCCGAAGGAGAACCTCTTCCCCGCCTCTGCGCTTTTTTTCCTCACAGCTGACATAGCCGCCCACACTCCGAAGGCAAAGAATGTGTAGAGCAGAGAAAATATGACACCCATAATCGGTTTTAAGGGGGATATCAGGAATATAAGAACTATGAGAAGCACAGAGAAGAAACAGCCGGCTCCGGACTCTCCGAAATTGTTTTTGAAATAATCTCCTTCATTTCTTTTCTTCATTTCTTTCTGAATGTTCGACACGAGAGATGCTATCTCAACATGATTTTTCTGCTGGAGAACGACTCTGTCAGAATACATAAAGAGATAATCTCTTATCTTCTCTTCGCTTTCTGTGAGTTTTTCTTTTCCCTCATCCTTTATAATTACATAGTTCTTCTTCTCTTTCTCTATTCTCACATGTTTTTTCACAGCAAGGTTCACTATTTCCGCCACTATTATTTTATTGTCGAAAGTCATTCTCTTTATGAATCTCGCATCTCCGGGCGATATTCCGGCTGGAGGCTCAAACTGGGGTATAGTAGTCCCCCTGTCCGGGTCTTTTCCCACTCTTCTCCACATCACGACAAGAAAGATGAGTATTAGGAAAAATCCTATAACACCTATCAGAAGGTCGGCATTATCTCTTAAAAGATAAAAGATTTTTTTTGATGCATCCGGTTCTCTGACAGCGCCTTTATCGAAGCTGACCGCCACTGTAAGCCCCTCACTTGCCGCAAGCGGTCTGGTCGAAAAAAATGTAATTGCGTTTAGCAGTGTGTCCACTCTCACTTGATAGTCTTCCCCAGTCTCTCCCCTGTATCCCGTATATCCGGCAAATGCGGAATTTTCAATGTTTGCCTTCTCGGGAAGAACTATTGTACACATCACAGTGTCCATCTGAAAGACCCAACCGTTTCCTGTTACATTCCAATAGAGTTCGTCAAACTTCTCAAAAAAACCTATCTGTCTGTCTGTTGAAAAGGTTATTTCATATTCATGGTATCCGGGAGTCAAAAATATATTCTTGTCTCCTATGTATATTCTGATTCCATTGCCCAAATGCTTTGTAAAAAAGGGTTCCTTCTCTCCATTCCTGTTTACTGACACAATCTCAAAATCAACCTTATACCTGTTATTCCTTTTATCTATATAATTAAGGGGGAAATCCCTGTATATTCCATGCTGTATAAGAGAACCTTCAGAATAAACCTTTATCCTCTCTCTCACAAGTAGCGAACCGTCATCATTTATGTTTACCTTTGATTCATACTTTAAAATATGTTCATACTCGGCAAAAAGAGCTGTACATGATAGGATAAATAAAAGCAACACAAACATTTTTTTCATTGTTTCTCCTTTTTCTTATTTTCTGCCGCTTGACGGACAAACGAAAATTGTCTTTTCTTTGAGCATAACAACCTCTCCCTTCGGAGAGTTTCTCCTCTTTACCACATTTCTCTTTTCAGTATAAGAGACGCAGACAAGATTTGAGTGTTTTCCCGCAGAGTAGTATGCCGCTATCGAAGCTGCGAATTGAATATCCTCCTTCATGGGTATTCTTCCTGCGGCTTTCAATATAACATGACTGCCCTTTGCCTCTCTGGCATGAAAAAAGAGATCATCTTTCTTAGCCACATTCATTGTCAGTTCATCATTTTCTGAAGCGCTTCTGCCGCTTATCACTTTGAAATTATTCGGAGATGAAAAGATCCTCCCGGGAATTGATTCTTCATCACTGTTCCCCTCTTTGCCGACTCCACAGCAATTTGATATTTCGTATTCAAGTTTCTCTATTTCTCCTTCAAGCTTTTTCCGGATGGAATTCGTCTGCTCTGCGAATCTCTTTTTCTCCTTGTATTTCTCAAAGAGTGATTTCACCATGCTCATCGGCTTCTCTCTGCCGCTGAAATCATAATTTATAACTTTTCCCGGTTTCAGCACCGATTCAAAGGAATTCTCTTCGTTTACTCTGAAAAGATTTGCCTTCAGTGTCTCAGCCATCTCTTTTATTTCATCCGCCTCTTGAGAAATCAATTCTTCATTTTTCAATTGAGAGAGCTTTTTCTTTATTCCGGCAATCTTAACCTCTATGCTGTGGCGCCTCCCTATTTCATCTCTTTCATTCTCTTCTCTGCTTGTTCTATGAAACGCCTCTTCAAGAAGCTCCGATGCGCTCTTTGACACTAACAATCTTGTCATTCCCTCTATCTCTTTGAACAGTACATAAAATTTTTTGTTGTCTGTCATCAAGAAAAGGTCTCTCTCTTCTTCAATATCCTTTTCTGTCATACAATTCTCTTCAAATATCTGTTTTTCAAGCACGCTCATGCTATCAAGAATTCCACCAACTCTCGCTTCAGGCGAATAAACACTCCCTATTTTGAGTTTCAAACTCCCGTCCCTCTGCTTCTTATATGAATATAAACTCTTCACAATTCCACGCTCGGTTATTATTGCATTAAATCTTAAAGGTATCACTTCTATATTGAGAGTTATTTCCCGAGTCAGAGAGAGCTTTACAATTCTGTCTCTTTCTATCTGTTCCGCGGAGACGATTTTCAATCCTTTCAAATTCATTGAGAGATTCTCAGTAAAGCTGTTTTTTGCTTTCTCATCAAGATTCTTTGATATAAAGAGAAGAGGATTCTGATTGTCGCAGTTTATAATTATGTTGAATTTTTCCGTCTTTATGTTCAGTCTCCTCTCTTTTGAAAGATATGCGGACTCTATACGCGAAGGGAGGAGGTTTTCAATCTCCCTTACAACCCTGGACAAAACAAACGATGTCTCTTCAATTCTCTTCATATTTTCTTATGAATTCTATTGATTTATAAGCTATATAATTTGCTTTCACAGACCATTTCGGGTCATTCACAGTCAACACTATTACTGCGTATCTTGATTTTTTGCCGTCATAGATTCCGACAAACCAATTGTAGTATCCGTCGGGAGAGTTTCCGTACAAAGAGCCGGTCTTCGCATATGTGTGTTTGGCAATATCAGGATTTGCCGAAAATTGTTTTCTTGAGGTGCCGGATGTAGTGGTTGATGACATTGCATCAAGAATACCATCGGCTACCGTTTTTTTTATCATATGAAAACTCTTCTTTGAATCAGCGCTGTTTATATAGGGCACTTTGAGTTCTCCGCCATTTCCCACAGCCATTGCCATCATCAATGCCTGAAAAGGGGACATATAGGAGAACTTCAAACCCGAGCAGAGACGTATAAGGTCTGTTGAATCCTTCGGCTTTTCTATGTATCCTGTTTTCATGCCGTTTATCGTTGTCTGGGAAAAGAGAAACTTGTCAGCATATTCATAAAGCGATTTTCTGTTTAATCGAAGACCTATCTCTGCAAATGCTGAATTGTTCGAGAGAGCTATCGCATTCTCAACCGTTGTTTTCGCGCCGTAAGAGCGGTTCTTTCGCAAACTCATGTATTTATTCAGCTCCGAATATGGCCTGTCATAAAATTTCACTTCATCCTTCGCATTGAAGATTCCTGTTCCTATAGCCGTTCCGAGAGTTACTATTTTAAATATGGAGGCTGCGGCAAGAGGTTTGTTTATATACTCTCCCTTATCATATCCGCGTTCTGAATGCTCTTCTGCGGCGAGTATTCTTCCATCCCTCACATCTGCCACGAGAACTACTCCATAGGGAACCTTATGATTTTTCAGCACAAGAAGAATATCCCTCTGCATATCTTCGTTTATTACGCTCTTTGAGTATTCGCTCTTTCTCTGCACATACATGTACTCCTCATACACATTGTTTCTCGGCATGCCCATAAAACAGGAGGAGAGAGCCATCAGAACAAGAGAAAAGAGAATGCTTCTTATCATTGTCCGCCCTTTAAAACCGCTTCTTTCAGCATAAGAGCATTCTTTACGGCAAATCCGCCGTGACAATTGTTGAAGAAAACAAAAGAATTGACTGTTTTGTTCATAAGCTTTATAACATCGCAGTTAAATTCATCAATCTCCACCATGCTGTAAAGATAATCGTATCTGTCTGCGGCAGAATACCACTCTTTGTTGCGCCCGTGAAGCCTTAGATAGGATGAGTCTCCAGTAGTTTCAATTGTCTTTTTTGGCAGATTTCCGATTTGAGGAAGGTCTGCCGCGGCATACAGCAGGTTGTTTTCACGAAGAAACTTGAATGTTTCGTTGTTCATCCAGTCATTTCTTCTGAATTCAACAAAGAGGTTTAAATCCTTCATTCTCTCTCTTATAAAGAGCAGATAATCCGTATTCTCCTTTGTTTTGCGGAAAGATTCGGGAAACTGGAGAAGGATGCCTCTGAAATTTCCGTTCGTGTTTCCCGCATGGTAATTATCTGTCAACGTATCAAGCAGGCTCTTGTCAGCCTTCTCGTGTGTTGCTTTTTTGTACGCCTTAATAATGAATGCAAAATCATCCTGCGCCTTTGAGGAAAATCCTGCCAACTGCTTGGCATCGGCAATTTTATAAAATGTGAAATTCAATTCAAGTGCGTCGAATCCGAGCTTAAGATATTCCTCGAGCATTCCGCTCTTCTTTGTATTTGGGGGATATGCGGCTCCTATCCAATCATCAAAATAGTATCCGCTTGTTCCGACATATATGTTCTTCCCTGATTTAGATGCCTTCATCTTGATTATCTGTGATTGTGCTAAGTAGCTCTTGGGCTGAATCAAGGTCACTCTCGTCAACAAATATTCTTACTCCCTGCGAGAAATCCATCTGCGGATAAAATCCTGACGCATCATCTGATTTCAAAATAACTCTGATACCGTTCGCCTCAAGAAGAGCTTTTGCTATTTCAGCCTCTTCTCGGGTCGCAGTTCTTTTCAATAAAAGAATTTTATCTGTCATCTGCTTCTCGGACGCTCCTTCGCTCTGGCAATGAGGGATTTTCCCCTCTCCTTTCTCTGCTTGAATATTGAGATTATAGTTTCAGCCTCTTCAAATGGAACAGTGATAAATGAAAATGCGTCAAGCACCTTTATATCTCTTATGAGATTTCTCTTTATTCCCGTCTCATTGCTTATGTAATCGGCAAGTTTTGACTCTGTGAATTTATTCGCCTTGCCAAGAGCAATGAAGAGGCGTGTGGAGCCTTTTTTATCTACGGTCGGAGGTTTTATCTCTGTGTAGGTTGATTTATCAAACTCACTGCTAAGTGTATGTTTTATTATAGCAGAGAGGACCTCTTCTGCCGAAAATTCCGAATCAAGCAGAGAGCGCGCTATCTCCGAATACTCAATATGTTTGTTCTCTTCGATTATTTCTTTCAGTTCGCTCTTCAATCTTTCTTTCTTTGTAAGAATAATATCGCTGACTGCCGGAAGCTTTCCCCTTCTTATCTCAGTATTTGCCACATGTTTGATATAAACAAGATTTCTGTACTCTGCCGGAGTGATAAATGTGACTGCTATTCCCTCTTTTCCGGCTCTGCCGGTTCTTCCTATCCTGTGCACATATGATTCCGGATCCTGCGGAAGAGAATAGTTTATCACATGGGACAACTCTATGATGTCTATTCCCCTCGCCGCTACATCGGTCGCCACAAGTATGTTCACCCTCTTATTCTTGAATTTTGCTAGCACTCTCTCTCTCTGATACTGAGAAATGTCTCCATGGAGCGCCTCTGCTCCATATCCTCTGTCGATGAGTTTGTTGGAGAGATTGTCCACATCCACCTTTGTCCTGCAGAATATCAAACCGTAAAAATCCTTTTCCATATCTATTATTCTGCAGAGCGCTTCAAATCTGTCATAATCTGCGACTTCAAAATAAATCTGCTCTGTAAGGTCTGTGGTCAGCTGGGTTTTTTGAATGACGATTGTCTTCGGATTTTTCAAGTATTTTTTTGACAGAATCCTTATTCTTTCGGGTATTGTGGCAGAAAAGAGAAGTGTCTTCTTCTCCGAAGTAGCCTGCTTGAGAATCAATTCAACATCCTCTATAAAACCCATGTTAAGCATTTCGTCGGCTTCATCCAAAACAAAAAATTTCACTTCGCTCAGATTCAGAGTTCTTCTGTTGATATGGTCAATTACCCTGCCGGGAGTTCCAACAACTATGTCCACACCCTTTTTCAGACTGCGAAGTTGCATCTCCATGGATTGGCCTCCGTAAATAGGAAGCACGGAGAATTTCTTTTTTCCCTTTAAGGAGTTTATTTCTTCTGAAACCTGTATCGCAAGTTCTCTTGTAGGTGTTAGAATGATAGCTCCGGGAGCAAGACTGCCGGGTTCAAGCATATCAAGTATGGGCAATCCAAATGCCGCTGTCTTTCCTGTTCCTGTCTGCGCCTGAGCAACTATGTCATTCTCGCCGGCGAGAAGAAGCGGTATTGTCTTCACCTGAATATCAGTGGGTTCTTCGAATCCTTTTTTTTCAATCGCCGCTATTGCGTTTTCAGAAAGACCCAAGTCCTTGAATGTAGGTTTCTCCATTTTTTCTCCTTAAATATAATTATCCTTAAATGTTATCCCCTATTTTGCACATATTGCCTATTATGTCAATATATGAAGTATTGTGGCGAAAGTATAATAGAAGTTGTGTAAAAATATTAGGAGTGGTATATAATAAGATTAATGAAAAGGAGACTCTTTCTGCAAGAAAGCCGCCTATGCCATCCGTTTAAGGTTTATTCTATACGAATTCACACCTTAACAAAAGACCTGTTATGTCCAATCTATGCTGACGCCTTACAAATTTTTATAAATTTTCTTTTGGTCTGCTTCAATGAATATTTTCGTGACATCAAAAACTCAATTGCTTTCAAGGGGTCTCTTCTAAGCTCTTGACAAT
>JBFXGO010000032.1:0-30695 GCA_050239825.1 bacterium | reverse complement strand
ATTTTTCCGTATAATTCATCTCCTATGTCCTTTATAATTGCCATAGACGGACCTGCAGGGTCGGGCAAGACCACGACAGCGAAAAGGGTCGCTCAGATTTTGAAGGTCATCTATCTGGACACAGGCGCAATGTACAGGGCAGTGGGGCTTTTCGTTCTTTCAAAGCTCGGCGACACTCTCGATGAGGAGAAAATAAAGCCGATTCTCGCGGAGATAAAGATTAATTTCGAAAACATAGACGGTGAGAGAAGAATATTCCTCAACGGAAAGGATGTTTCCGATGAAATCAGAAATGAGAAGATGTCGCAGATGGCCTCCAAGGTCTCCACTCTGAAATCCGTAAGGGACTTTCTTGTGGAGGAGCAGAGGAGGATTTCGAAGAACACATCTCTTGTGGCAGAGGGAAGGGACATTGGAACAGTTGTCTTTCCAAACGCCCAGCTTAAGTTCTACATGGACTGCACGATTGAGGAGAGAGCAAAGAGACGGTTTCTTGAATATTCCGAAAGGAATGTCGAGGCAAACCTTGAAGATATAAAGCGCCAGATTGAAGAGCGGGACGAACGCGATAAATCAAGGACGCACGCACCTTTGAAGATGGCTTCTGATGCCATCTTGATTGATACTACAAGACTGAGTAAGGAGGAACAGATTAAATTTGTCGTTTCCAAGGCGCAGGAGCTCAAGGATTGCGTTTAACGCACTCTATTTCCTGATTTACTTCTACTACTTCTATTTTCTAGGCGTAAAAGTTGTCGGAAAAATAAAGACCAAGGACAGGCCTTTGATTTTCGTCGCCAACCACAGGTCGTTCAATGATCCGCCTGCTCTCGGAGCTCTTGTATATTCATTCAGGCATTCGAATGATGTGCACGGGCTTGCAAAGAGTGAGCTCTTCAATATACATCCTCTATTTACAAGAATACTCAAGATACTTCATTCCATACCTCTTCAGAGAGATGGATTGGATTTAAGCGCAATCAATTACACTCTGGGTCTCCTCGAAAAAGGAGATTATATAATTATATTTCCTGAGGGAACAAGGAATAAGACCAATGAGCTTCTCGAAGGAAAGCCCGGAGCCGGGTTTTTGGCTCTTAAAAGCCGCGCAAAGGTAATACCCGTCTTTATGAAGAATATGGATAAACCGTTTATCACTCAGCTTCTGAGAATAAACAGGATGGAGATAAAATTCGGAGATCCGCTTGAATTTCCTCCTCTGAGGGCAAACTCCTCCAACTCGCGCCTTGCCACGCAGATCATGATGAAAGAGATAGGAATATTGGATGATTAAAGTTTATATTGCAAAGCATTCTGGATTCTGTTTTGGAGTAAAGAGAGCAATGAACATAATTGACGATGTGGCAAAAACAAGCAAAAAGAAACCAATCTACACTCTTGGACCGATAATTCACAACCCTCAGACGGTTGACAAACTAAAGGAAAGAGGAGTAACTCCGCTTGATGACATAAAGAATATTGAGGAAGGCACGGTCGTGCTTAGAACGCACGGCGTTGAAAAAAATCTTCTTGAAAAGCTGAAGTCGTCAAATCTTGATGTGATTGACGCTACATGCCCATTTGTTTCAAGGGCTCAGAACTATGTGAAGAAGCTCAGAAAAAACGGCTACAATGTGATAATTGTTGGAGAGAACAATCATCCTGAAGTTCTTGCTTTAAAGAGTCAAGTGAAGGATGCCATCGTTATTGAGAATGCTGAAGAAATTGAGAAGATAAAAATCCTGAAAGGCCAAAAGGTCGGTATTGTTTCTCAGACAACCCAGTCAATCGAGAATTTCAAGGCAATGGTTTGTCTCGTTATGGACTATTTCAAAGAGGTTCTCGTAATCAATACGATTTGCAGTGCCACTTCTCAGAGGCAAGAGGCGGCTATTGCCCTCGCAGAAAAAGTTGACCTGATGCTGATTGTCGGGGGAAAAAACAGCGGAAATACAAAAAGACTCTATACACTCTGCAGGAGAATCGCCACACACACATATCATATTGAGACAGAAAAGGAGATTAAAAAATCAATGCTGAAAGGCGTGAAGAGCATCGGAATAGCCGCAGGAGCATCAACTCCTGACTGGATAGTAAATGATGTTAAAACAAACATAAAAAAAATATATAAGGAGGAACTGAAAAATGACAGAAAACGTTAAGAACCTGTTTGCAGAAGAGCAGGAGTACACAAAAGAACAGTTGAAGGAGATGTATGAGAAATCCTTCAACAGGTATGACCTTGACCTTGGAACGAAAGATGAAAAGGAGGATATGAGGGTCATAGACGGAAGAGTGGTTAGAATAACGGAGAAGGATGTTATTATCGATGTCGGCTTGAAATCAGAGGGAGTTATTCCTTTATCAGAGTTCAGCGAACCGGAGAATTTGAAGATAGGCGAAATTGTTTCTGTTTTCATAGAGGGTTTTGAAAATGAAGACGGATTTGCAGATATCTCTCTCAAAAAGGCGCAGTTTATAAAACTTTGGCCGAAGATAAATGATTCGTTCGAAAATAGGACAAACATAGACGGAATCATCAGGAAGAGAGTAAAGGGCGGTATGATTGTAGATCTGATGGGTGTTGAGGCATTTTTGCCCGGTTCACAGATCGACCTTCAGCCTGTAGTCGATATGGACAAACTTCTAAATGTGAAGACGGATTTCAGAGTTATTAAGCTCAATTACAAACGCAGAAACATAGTGGTTTCAAGAAGAGTGATACTTGAAAGCGAGAAAGAGAATAAGAAACTGGAATTCATAAAGAACCTCAAGCAGGGCGATGTAGTTGAAGGAATAGTGAAGAATATAACAGAATTCGGAGCATTCATTGAAATTGAACGGGGAATAGACGGACTCCTTTACATTACTGACATGTCATGGGGCAGAATAGTTCACCCTTCAGAACTTCTTACCATGAATGAAAAGATAAAGGTTATGGTCACTGCAATAAATAAGGAGAAGGGAAGAATATCCCTTGGCCTCAAACAGCTTACACCATATCCTTGGGAGAACATAGAGAATAAATACTCCATAGGCACGAAAGTGAAAGGCAGAATAGTCTCTCTTGAAGAGTACGGCGCTTTTGTCGAACTTGAAAAGGGAGTCGAAGGTTTGATTCACATTTCAGAGATGTCATGGACACAGCATCTGAAGCATCCGTCTGAAATACTACATGTCGGCGACGAGATTGAATCAATAGTCCTTTCAATCGACAAAAAGAATGAAAGAATCTCGCTCGGACTCAAGCAGGTGGCTGACAATCCATGGGATAAATTCACGGTTGGCGAAAGAGTGAACGGCAAGATAACCAAGCTGACCAAGTTTGGAGCATTCGTAGAGATAGCTCCAAGCATTGAAGGTTTGCTTCACATTTCAAATGTCTCATGGGATGCCAAAGTTTCAAAAATTGAGGATGTCTATAAAGTAGGAGACGATGTGGACTGCCTCATAGTCAATATTGACCCTGAAAAGAAGAGAATCTCTCTTGGAATCAAACAGCTTCAGAAGGACCCCATTGATGATTACAATGAGGGTGACATAGTAAAGGGAGTTATTTTTGAAGTAAAGGACAAGAATGTTCATGTAGAGGTCAATGAAAAAATAAAGGGTCTTATACCGCAGCGCCTCATATCGAAGCAGTCGGATAATCTCTCTGATGACTATGTGAAAGGAGCCGAGATTGAGCTGAAAGTGGTTGACATAGACAAAGAGAGGAGAAGAATAATATTCAGCGACAAAATGGAATAAGGTGAAAGATGAAATCGAACCAATTTCCTAAATTCATTATCGTCACCGGCGGAGTGATGAGCGGTGTTGGCAAGGGTATTGCCACTGCATCAATCGGCCTGATACTTAAAAATTACGGCTTCAAGGTCTCAGCAGTAAAAATAGACCCCTATATCAATTTTGACGCAGGAACTCTTCGTCCTACGGAGCATGGAGAGGTGTGGGTAACGGATGACGGCGGAGAAATTGATCAGGACCTCGGAAATTATGAGAGGTTCCTCGGCCAGCATTTCAGCAGGAAGAACAACATCACAACCGGCCAGGTCTATGCAAAGGTAATTGAAGACGAAAGAAAAGGAAGATTCCTCGGTCAGACAGTGCAGCTTATACCTCACATCTCAAATGAAATAAAGACGAGGATCAAGGAAGCAGGCAAAGGGTTCGATTTTGTCATGGTTGAAATAGGCGGAACGATAGGGGATTATGAAAATATCCCCTATCTCTTCGCTGTCAAGAGTCTGGAAAGAGAGGTGGGCGATGAAAATGTCAAGCATGTGCTGATAACATTTCTGCCCACGCCGCGCCACATCGGAGAGATGAAGACGAAGCCCACTCAGCAGGCTATAAAGATGCTCTCCGAACACGGAATATTTCCGGATTTCATACTGTGCAGAGCAAATGAATCGCTTGACAATGTGAGGAAGAAAAAGATAGAAATATACGGAAACATAGACTCTGAGCATGTGATTTCAGCTCCGGATATCGACACTCTCTACAAGTGTCCGATGAATTTTGAAAAGGACAATCTCGGAGAAAAAATATTAAAGGAGTTTAACCTCAGGAAAAAAACAAAACCAAATTGGTCTCTATGGCGCAAATCAGTGAATATAATTGAAAATCCTCCAAAGAATGTCGACATCGCAATGGTGGGAAAGTATCTCAACATAGGGGATTTCTCGTTAAAGGATTCCTATATTTCTGTGGCTCAGGCGGTTGAGCATGCCGGCGCAAAAAATAATTGCGGAGTCAACATACATTGGCTCTCCGCTCAGGATGTTCAGTGCGGGAAATTCAAGGAGAAGGACCTTAAAAAGTACAAGGGATTTATTATTCCCGGAGGTTTCGGAAAAGAAGGAGTGGAGGGCAAGATAAAGACAATCAAATACGCCCGTGAACACAATGTTCCATTCCTGGGTTTATGCTTCGGACTTCAGCTGGCTGTTGTAGAGTATGCAAGAAATGTATGCGGAATGAAAAATGCCAATTCAATAGAGATTGATCCTGAAACAGATTATCCTGTGATAAATTTCATAAAATCGCAGGAAGCCCTTATCAAACACAACAGATACGGCGGTTCAATGCGTCTTGGAGCTTATGCGGCGATTTTGAACAAGGGATCTCAGGTTTACTCACTCTATAAAGAGACGAAGAGGTTGGAAGAGGATGCAAAACAAATAGCAGAAATGAAGAGAGACAAAGAGAACTCATTCAGATTGGGCATTACAGAGGAATCTAAACCCACGGTTCTTGAAAGGCACAGACACAGATATGAAGTGAACAATGATTTTGTCAGTGCGATAAGCAACGCGGGCTTAGTATTTTCAGGTTACCACAATCTTACTAAAAATGAGAAACTGATGGAGTTCATAGAACTCCCTTCACATGCTTTTTTCGTGGGAACGCAGGCGCATCCTGAATTCAAATCATCAATAGTATCTCCGTCTCCGCTGTTTTACGGATTTATCCGGTCAGCATTAAATATGTAATTGACAAAAGGGAGACCAAAGTGCAGGTCTCCCTTCTCATATCCCCGCTCTTGATATAAATAAGTTTTCTGATATAATAAAATATTATTTTAAAAAGGAGTTATAAATGAAGATATCGAAGAGATTTGCCAATGTGGGTGACTCATCCACTCTTAAAATAACCGCTCTGGCAAAATCTATGAAAAACAGAGGCGCGGATGTTGCGATACTTGCGGCTGGAGAGCCTGATTTCGACACTCCGGACGAGATTAAGGATTATGCTATAAAAGCTATAAAGGACGGATTTACAGGTTATACTCCGGTGAGGGGTGTTTCAGAGCTTCTTGAACTTGTCTGCGAAAAATTCAAAAAAGACAATTCCATTGATTACAAAAACGAGAACATAATTGTCTCAACAGGCGCCAAGCAGTCAATATATAATGTGCTACAGGCCCTGTGCGATGAAGACAGCGAAGTAATCATACTGGCTCCGTTCTGGGTTTCATATATCGAGATGATAAAGATGACCGGAGCCGTCCCGGTTATAGTAGACACCTCTCTTGATAATTTCAAGCTGAATGTAAAGAGAATTGAGGAAAAGATAACTTCAAAGACGAGAATGATAATTATAAATTCACCCAATAATCCTACAGGAGTCGTCTATTCCGAAAACGAACTGAGGGACTTTGCATATCTTGTAGTCAAACATGGAATATACTGCATATCAGATGAAATTTATGAAAAAATCATTTATCCTCCCCACAAACATTATTCAATTGCTTCTTTCAATGATGATATAAAGAATCTTACATTCACAGTCAACGGATTGTCTAAAACTTATGCGATGACAGGCTGGAGAATCGGTTTTCTTGGAGGAGAGAAAAAGCTCGTTGAGAAAACATTGATGGTGCAGACTCATTCCACATCTTGTCCTTCATCGATTTCACAAAAAGCCGCAATAGCCGCATTGAAGACAGACCCGTCGGTTGCGGGCAAGATGATTTCGGAATTTGCCAAGAGGCGCGAGTTTGTTCTTGATTACATGAAGAAAGTGAAAAATGTGGATTTCATTGAACCTATGGGTGCCTTTTATCTCTTTTTGGATTTTAGAAAAATTATTGAAGAGAACAGGGACAGGTATCCTGATTCAGAGGCAGTATGCACGAAACTCCTTGAAGGGTACAATGTTGCGGTAATCCCGGGCGGAGCTTTCGGAGCGGAGGGCTGGCTTAGAATCTCATACGCCGCATCTCTTGATGAGATAAAGAAGGGATTGACCCGAATAAATGATTTTGTAAAAAAATATACATGAAAAGCAGATATATAGACAGAGTCACCCTGTTTCTCAAATCAGGAAAAGGAGGAGACGGTTCGGCTTCATTCAGGAGAGAGAAGTACATACCTCGTGGAGGCCCTGACGGAGGAGACGGAGGAAGAGGAGGGCATGTCATATTCAGAGTTGACCGCTCAATGTTCACACTCAACCATCTTCGGTACAAACACCATTTCAGAGCTGAGGACGGAGAGGACGGAATGGACCAGAAAAAATTCGGGAGGGACGGAAAAGACGCCGTGATAATGGTTCCGCCCGGAACGATAGTCACCGATAAAGACGGAAATGAACTTTTGGAGATACTGGAAGGCGAATATATATTTCTAAAAGGCGGCAGAGGCGGTAGAGGCAATGTGCATTTCAAATCCTCAATAAACCGCGCGCCCAGACGCACGGAAAAGGGAAGGGACGGCGAGGAGGAGGAGATACTTCTTGAACTGCGGCTCATAGCCGATGTAGGTCTTGTCGGTCTTCCGAATGCCGGAAAATCAACATTTCTGAAGTCCGTAACCCATGCAAATCCTAAAATTGCGGACTATCCGTTCACTACGCTTGAACCTAATTTAGGGATTCTTTCGGATGGAACAAAGGTGATAAGAGTGGCAGACATTCCCGGAATTATTGAAGGTGCTTCGGAAGGGAAAGGTCTGGGCAACAGATTCTTAAAACACATCAGCAGGGTGAATGTGATTTTATTCATAATAGACATAACAGATAAAGACCCTGTTGAAACTTACAAAGTCCTCTCAAAGGAGCTTGAAAACTATGACAGAAAACTTTTAAGAAAAAAGCGGATAGTAATATTCAACAAGACAGACCTTCTTAAAACAAAGAAGATTGAAGTAAAAGGGATTGAAAAATTAGAAGTTGAATATACCTTTGCATCGCTCCTCAAAAATGACAATGGCGGAATAGAATCAATTCTATTCAGGGAGATATATGGCGGATGATTCTCAGATGATGAAGATTGTAGAAGAGCAGATTGACCTGCATTCAATGAACAAGTCGTATGTTCAAAAATCATTGGATTACATGGAAAGAAACAAAGTTTTCACTCTAAAACCGTCTGAAATTCCCAGAATATCTCAATCAAAACTGATACCAAATATTTTTTTCGGACTTGGAAAGAGAGAGTCTCTCAGAAAATTCAGAATAGGAATTGTTGGAACGAGAAAACCCGACGAGTATGCCGTGAGAGCTGTGACAGATATAATCAGAAGGTACAGAAACAGGGAGATAGCCACTGTAAGCGGATTCGCTGAAGGTATTGATTCTCTCGTACACACTGCATCTCTCGAGAACAACATACCGACAATAGGAGTTCTGCCCGGCGGATTTGCGAACATATACCCTGCCTCCAATGAAAAATTGAGGGATGAAGTCAAAGAAAACGGATTGCTATTAACAGAGTATTCTCCGTATATAAAAGCAATGAAACTTAATTTCATTCAGAGAAATCACATAATAGCCGCAATATCAGATATTGTTATAATAACTCAGGGAGCCATGAAAAGCGGAACATTGAGCACTCTGTCACATGCTTTAAAGCTTCAAAAGCAGGTGTATGCACTTCCGGGCGAGATTACAAACAAACTTTCTTATGCGCCGAATTATGCAATTTACAGAGGTGCAATCCCTATATATACGAAAGACCTTCTGCCCGGAATTTCACTGAAAAAACATGTGAAAACAAAACTTACCGAAGAGGAGGAGATAGTATTTCAAATGGTGAAGAAATACAGGGATATCAATGAAATGATGAAATCAAACGAACTTCCTTACGCAGTGACTGCGGCCACACTGACTCAGCTGGAGCTTAAGGGGCTGGTAATGAAGGGTTTTAACAACAAAATTAGCGTTGTGGAGGATTAAATGGAAAGATTAATTCCTGAAGTCGAAGCTATATTATTCTCATCATCTGAACCTGTCGAAAGGGATGCTTTGATAAAATTATTGGGGATAGACCGCACACTATTTCTTCAGGTGATTGAATTTCTGAAGGAGAAGTACAATGTTCCTGAGTCGGGAATAATGATAATTGATTCTGCGGGAGGGTACCAAATGGTTACAAAACCACAATTCGCAGAGATTCTTGAAAAATTTTACGGCAATAGAAAAATGTCGCGACTCAGTACACCGGCTCTTGAGACACTCGCTATAATAGCTTATAAACAGCCCCTTACAAAACAAGAGGTTGAGGATATCAGAGGAGTCAACTGCGACGGAGTGATAAAGACTCTGCTTGACAGGGACCTCGTAACCAGAAGAGGCAGTGCTGACCTTCCGGGGAAGCCATCGCTTTACCATACTACAAAGAAATTTTTGACTTACTTCAAGATTTCATCGCTCAGGGAGCTTCCATCAATAGAAGAGATAGCCGGAGAAACCCCAAAGCAGGAGAATTTATTCAATGAAAGAGAGGATTAACAAATTTTTGTCTAATGCAACCGGCCTATCCCGCCGCGCAGTGGACAAACTGATTGGAGAACACAGAGTTTCTGTTAACAGAAAGATCGCCGAGCTCGGAATGTTTGTCGACGAAGGAGATGAGATAGAGATTGACAGTGAAAAAGTCAATTTGAATAAGACTCATTTTACATACATTATTCTCAACAAACCCAAGGGCATAATTACCACCAGAAACGATGACAAGGGAAGGGAGACTGTGATGGACCTGATACCGAAGAAGTTTGCTCATCTCAGACCTGCCGGACGGCTTGACTGCAATACTGAGGGTTTGATAATTCTCACCGATGACGGCGAATTCATAAACTATCTGACTCATCCGAAAAATAAAGTCAAAAAAGTATATCATGCCCTTGTTTTTGGAAGAGTCAAAGAGGGTGAGATTGAAAGGATGAAAAAGGGGCTTTATGTTGAAAACACTCTTCTGAAAGTGGATAAGATTGTGGAAAAGCACTATTATGAATCAAAGGACAAATCAGAGATAGAAGTTTATATTACGCATGGGAAGAATCATGAGATAAGGAACATTCTTAAAGCTGTAGGGCATCCGGTGATCTCTCTGGCGAGGATCTCCATTGGAAATCTTAAAGTTTTTAAGATGGTTCCCGGAGAATTCAGGCAATTCACGAAGGACCAATTCACGAATGAATAGAATTTTTCTTATCATTGCTTGTTTGGCCGCATTGAATCTGTTTTCAGCCGATTATCAGTATCTGACCGACCCGGAGAGCAATGATATATCAAATAACAATTCCGTTAAAGGAAAAATGGATAATCCCTTTAATCTTAAATTCATCTCTCCGGATGACACATCATATTTTGTATTTTGGGGAAATGGGTCTGATACGCTTCCCATAATCCGTGATTCTCTGGGAATATCAAGAATAGAAATCGATCCACGCAAAATTGAAGCGGGTGAATATCATATAGAAGTTCTTTCAAAAGAAAAAGAAAAGGTTTTAAATTTTTCTGTTAAGATAGAGGAATCCCCGAAGGTTTGGGTGGTTGTGCTCCAAATGCTCTTCGGACTGGTTCTCTTCATGCTGGGCTTAAGGTTCTCATCTAAGGGAATATCAAGGATATCCGGATATAGGCTTAAAGAAATCTTATGGAATCTTACCGGATCTAACATCAAAGGCTTTCTTTCGGGAATAGTGCTCACTCTTATGATGCAGTCATCAACTCTATTTTCAGTAATGGTGATTTCATTTGTATCGGATGGACTTATATCTATAGCCGGAGCGGTCTATATGTTCGCTGGTTCTGCAATTGGCACTTCCCTTATAGTCCAGCTCATAGCTTTTGATATATCATTCTTCTCGCTTGTTATGATAATTCTGGGATTCTATATTGATGAAAAATCAAAAAAAATGAAGTATTTAGGAATGTCAATAATGGGTTTCGGTTTAATATTTTATGCTATACAAATGATGGCAAATACCATGCTTCCTCTCGAGAACACGCAGATGTTTGAAAATGCCATAAAACTTATGAATAGAAATCTACCGATTCTATTTGTCTTTACAGCATTCTTTACTTTTTTAGTGCATTCTTCAGCAGTCATTGTAGCTTTGGTTATAGGACTCTTCCTCTCCGGAATATCCGACTATCGGGCAATAATAGTTATGGTCGCGGCTTCAAATCTCGGAACATCATTCACCTCCGCTTTTGCCGGACTTAAAGGCGATGAGAAGGCGAGATATCTGACTTCAATCAACATAACATCAAAGATTATTGCATCGGTCATCTTCATATTCGCGATGATAAAGTATCAAGCTATACTCACGGATAATGTGCTCTCCGCGAGAGGCATTGCGAATACACATCTTGCATACAATCTTCTTTTTGCATTGATTATAATAATTATGCTTCCTCTCATAAATTATTTTTCCAAATTTATAAAGGTTTCGGCGATTTCAAAAGACGGCGAAAAGATGGTCAGGGAGAATATTGTTAAGAATCCCACAGTGGCTTTATCTAAAGGTCTTAGAGACATAATTTCAATGATGGAATTGGCTGGGGAGATGATAGAGAAATCATTTTTAGTTTTAAAAACAAATGATTCTATTCTTCTTAAGGAGACAATACAGGAGGACAATACTATAGATGAATATGAGAAGTCAATAACAATGTTTTTAGTTTCAATATATACCGAAGATGCTTCAGACCAGGTATCTAAAAAAACACAGGACATGCTATACATAGTTGATGAGATTGAACATATCGGCGATGTTATCAGTAAAAATATAATGACATCTGTGAAGAAGAAAATAGACAACAATTATTATTTTTCTGAAGAAGGTTTTCAGGAACTGAAGATGTTTTATTCAGAAGTAATGAAGACCTATGAGATGACTATCTCCGCTCTCACATTGTACGATGAAAAGGCGGCAAACGAGGTTTTGAAGAGAAGAGAATATGTCCTATCTGTTTTGAATGATCTGCATAATAATCATATAAAGCGCCTGAAAGAGGGATTGAAGGAATCTATTGAAACATCCACTTTGCACCTTGACCTGCTGAATGATTATGAGAGAATCAATTTCCACCTTTACAAGATAGCATATAACATTGTAAAAAAATAAGGAGGCATAATGATAGAAGGAGCTGTTGTCAAGGAGCTGAAAGCGCACTGCGATGAGAGAGGCAGAGTGATGGAGCTTGTAAGAAACGATGACGAATTTTTCACGAAATTCGGACAGGTTTATATGACCACAAATTATCCGCAGGTTGTGAAGGCATGGCATTGTCATAAAAAACAGATTGACTATGTTGTGTGCGTAAGCGGAATGATAAAGATGGTTCTGTTCGATGACAGAGAGAAGAGTCCCACATATGGTAAGATAGAGGAATACTTTATAGGCGAATACAATTATTCTCTTATAAAGATCCCTTGCGGAGTATATCATGGCTGGAAATGCATAAGTGAGAAGGAGAGCATTGTCATATCGACAATCACCGAACCTTACGATGCGGCTAACCCGGATGAAATCCGCATCCCGTTCAATACTAAAAAAATACCCTATAATTGGGAAATAGTCTTCAGATAGGAGAGAAACTATGAAAATATCAGTTATCGGCACAGGTTATGTGGGCCTGGTTACGGGTGTTGTCTTTGCGCATCTCGGACACAATGTAATTTGCATGGACAAGGATAAAAAAAAGATAGATAATCTCAAAAAGGGAATAATGCCAATTTACGAACCGGGTCTTAAAGAGATGGCTGCAAAGAATCATGATGAAGGCAGACTCTCCTACACATACGACATAAAGGAAGCCGTGCAGAAATCAGATCTGATAATGATTGCTGTCGACACAATGCCGAAAGAAAACTGGCAGACAAATCTCGGAAGCGTCAAGGCAGTTGCTAAGGATATCGCCGTATGGATGAACGGGTACAAAGTCGTTGTCAATAAATCCACAGTTCCCGTCGGAACAGGTAATCTTGTCGAAAGAATAATAAAGCAAAATCAGAAAAAAAAGTATAAATTCGATGTGGTGTCAAATCCCGAATTTTTGAGGGAAGGACAGGCGATAGGTGATACCCTTCATCCTGACAGAGTTATAATAGGCGCTGAAAATACTGCGGCCGCAATGAAGGTGGTTGAAATATACCAGGATATGAATACAGTGGTAAAAGTCACCAAACTCAAAAGCGCCGAACTTATAAAATATGCATCCAATTCATTCCTTGCGACGAAGATTTCATTCATAAATTCTCTGGCTGACATTGCGGAGTTGACTGATTCGGATGTTGAGGAGATTGCCGAAGGCATAGGATTGGATAAAAGGATCGGAAGGCAGTTTTTGAATGCAGGTATCGGTTATGGCGGTTCTTGCTTCCCAAAAGATGTGGGTTCACTTATATTCACAGCCAGGGAATTCGGTTATGATTTTTCAATTCTCAGGGAAGTGAAGAGAGTCAATGAAAGCAGGATAGAGAGATTTTTCGGTAGAATAAAAAAGACAGCGCGTCTTAAAAACAGCAGAGTGGCAGTCCTAGGACTCTCTTTCAAACCGGATACGGACGACCTTAGGGAGTCTCCTTCATTGAAACTCATAAAGCTTCTTTTAAAGGAGAAAGCTCTATTGACGGTTTACGACCCGGTTGCGATGGAAAATGCAAAAAAAACTCTCGGTAAAACCGTTGCATTTGCAGACAATGCTTATGAATGCGTTAAGGGAGCTGATATAGCTATATTGGTAACTGAATGGGCTGAGTTCAAGAACGCCGATTTGAAGAAAATGAAAAAGCTTATGAAAGGTTCGATTTTCTTTGACGGAAGAAATACTTATGAGCCGCACATAATGAAAAAAATGGGATTCAATTATTTTTCAGTCGGAAGATGACTGAGAGAATTTAAACGGATTGTATGAGACCTTGTCATCATATACATCCGAATCATCCTTTCTTTTGAGGCGGTTGATTGTCATGTATGTAAGAGGAGTCATTATTGTCTCTACAACAACCTTGAATATGTAATTTGAAACTGCAATTGAAACAAGCAATTTTACCTCATATATACCGGCGAAAGCGGCAAAAACGAATATACCTGTGTCGAATATCTGGCCCACTAATGTTGACCCAATAGTGCGCAGAAAAAGAAATCTGCCTTTTGTCATAATTTTCATTTTTGAAAGAATGAATGAGTTTGAAAATTCTCCGAAAAGATAAGCGAGCAGGGAGGCAAGAACTATTCTGGGTACAAATCCGAGTATGTCATTATACGAATTCTGAAGCGGCCATCCTGCATCTGCAGGAAGATAACCCACAATGAAAAATGTCAGAGACATCAGCAGGCAAGAAAAGAATCCTATCCAGATTACTCGTTTCGACCTTTCATATCCGTACACCTCTGTAAGTATATCGCCGAAAATATAGGCAAGAGGAAAGATGAGTGTGCCTCCGTCAAAAGTGAAGGGACCGAACTTTAAAACCTTAACAGAGACAATGTTGGATATGATAAGCACTGCAACGAAGAGGCCGGTGATAATATCAAGACTTGTTGATTTTTTCATTATATAGATTAAGTATATTTTGGGCAAACTCAGCCGCATCCATATAGTCATACGAATTTGGTCTGCCTTTATTAATTCCTCCGAAAAATTTAAACAAGTTATTTGTATAAAATCCTCTTGACTGATATTCTCCAAGCACGATAAATCCCTTTCTTTCAATTGCCTCTCTGAATTTATCCAAGTATGATTTTCTGCAGAAACGGCTTGTGCAAAAAATAAATGCGTGCCTGCCTCTAAAATCATCAGGTAGCGATTCAATAGCTTCAATGAGCTTTTTATGCGGCAGTCCATGATATATGCCGGAGCCGAATCCTATCAGGTCGTATTTTTTAAGTGAAGAAAGCGATATATCCGCTGTACGCATAAGGTCGCATTTCATTTCTCTGGCAATTACCTGAGCTATTTTGCTTGTGTTTCCTCTGGAGAGAGATGAATAAAGAAGAGTTATTTTTGCATTCTGCATAAATAATATATACATTAAAAAAAAATTCAAGTCAAATGAAAAATGCTTTAAACTTGTTAATTGATACATATTGTATTGACATAAGCATAAAAATCTATATTTTATATACAATGAAAAGAAGAGAAAGCAGAACAAGACGCACTTTCAGAATATCCTATTTAGACGGAGCATTTGCGCAGGTATATACCTCCCTTTCGGGGATGGGAAGCATATTTGTAACCAAATTCATGGTTTCACTGAACGCCTTGCCCATACATTTTGGAATGCTCTCCGCTTTGGGACAACTGTCGCAGGTTTTTCAGATCTTCGGAGCAGTTATTGCCAAAAATTCGGACTCAAGAAAGAGGATGGTGTTGAACCTTGCTCTCGTCGGGAGAGCTCTTTCGTTTGCATTCGGTTTTGTGTCGATTCTATTTGTCGGCACCGAGGGAGTTGCGCCGTTTCTTATTCTCTTCTTCCTTAGCAATGCTCTACAGGCGATGAGCGCAAATCTTTGGGTCGCTTGGATTTCAGATATGGTTCCGATAGGCATAAGAGGAAGATTCTTTTCATCAAGGTCGCAGCTTCTCCTCTTGGTTGGGCTCTTCACCGGGTACTGCTTCAGTCTGTTTATAGATATGTTTGATAGAGACCCCGGAGTTCTTTCAAAAAAACTCCTTTTTGTCTTTAATAATCCAACTTTATTCAGAAGCTCAAATCTGAATTATGCCTTCATATTTATATTCTCATTCGCGGCTCTTGCTGGGATAATCGGCATATTCATACTTAGCCTGCAGCCTGAAAAGAAAAAGAGCATTGAGACAGGAAATGCTCTTCAAATGTATCTGGAACCTTTCAAAGACAAAAATTTCAGAAGATTTCTTCTCTATGGTTTTTGGTGGATGTGCGCGGTAGGCATTGGTTCGCCGTTCTGGCAGCCCTTTATGATAAAAGTACTGAAGATGAGCATGGTTGAAATACAGATATACGGCACTATAAGCACGATGGCATCTCTCTTAGCTCTTAAACCTTGGGGAAAATTTATTGACAGATTTGGAAACAAGACGGCAATGAGGATAGCCGTGGTTATCGGAGGAATAAATCCGCTTATTTGGCTCTTTGCAAATGAGAACTCATATTGGATGATTTTTATTGAGGCATTCTCATCCGGCATAATGTGGTCCGGAGCAGGTATTGTTGCAACGAATTTTGTTTTATCGATTGCCCCCGAAAACAAGAGAGGCATCTATTCAGGCATCTATGGCGCTGTTACCGGAATATCAATGATGCTGACGATGCTTATTTCAAGCATTTTCACGCCAAAACCCATGGAGATTTTTGGATTGAGTCTCACAAGCGAACAGGTGCTTTTCGGAATCACAGGTATTGCCAGATGGACAGCGGAAGTGCCGCTCTTTTTCATAAAAGAGCCCCGCTCAAAAAGGCTGAGAGAGGCTCTTTACTTTTTTCAAGAATTTGCCAAAGTGCGTATCGCACAAGTAGGCGAATGGTTTATCAGAAAGAAATAATCAGTTCTTTATCTGATCTACAATTATAGCAATTATAACAGTATTTATTATAGCTCCGGCAAGACCGCCCAGTATACTCATAGTTACATTTGTTGATTTGTGAGTTGACGGAACCAGACAAGCTGCTCCAGTAACTCCAACACTTCCGACCAAGTTTAAGCAGCTTCCGGCCGCGCACCCGGCACAACACCAATCATTTGTGCTGCCACCGTCTCTCCACCTGTTTCTCCATCCATAATGGTTTCCGTTATTACCATTATTTCCGTTATTTCCGTTATTCCCATTATTTCCGTTATTCCCATTATTGCCGTTATTCCCATTATTCCCATTATTGCCGTTATTCCCGTTATTCCCGTTATTCCCATTATTACCATTATTTCCATTATTTCCATTGTCATCCTTATTCTTTGGAGGTTCTTTCTTTTTTCCATTGTTATCGTCCTTATCCTTATCTTTATCTTTATCCTTGTCTTTGTCTTTGTCTTTATCTTTATCTTTATCGTCATCCTTCACTTTTTCCTTTCCCTTATCTTTATCTTTGTCCTTGTTCTTCTCCTTGTCATCATTACCATCACCATTGTTCTCATCATTATCCTCATCTTTGATTTTATCCTTATCCTTATCCTTATCTTTATCTTTATCCTTATCGCCGCCCCCGCCGTTTTCATCTCCGTTGCCATCGCCCTCAAGAACCGGTTCGCTTGTCATTTCAATTAATTTAACATCATCCTGAGCGGTAATCAAGAGGGGAATAAGCGGAGCCGCGGTATTGGATATTGCGAAGATGACCGTGAAAAGAACTAAGAAAAACCTTTTTTTCATCATGCCTCCTGTGTTTTGATATATAAGACAAACATAAGACGGATTTGTTTATATGCACTTGCAATTATACACATTTTTTATTATAATTATCAAACACAAACGGAGGTAAAGATGGCGAAAAATAAGATGCGGCAGAAAAATAACTTAGAAAAATACAAATGGATAGATCTTAAATTCACGGATCTGATAGGAGGTATGCACCATATAACCCTGCCTATAAAAAATATTGATGAAGTCAGAAAGTATGGAGTGGGTTTTGACTCTTCGAGTTGTCCAGGATTCAAATCTGTGGAAGGGGGCGACATGGTTTTGATGATTGATGAGAAGAGCGCATTTGAAGAGCCTTTTACGGATGAACCGACACTCTCCTTTTTCTGCAACATAAAAGAGGCGGATACAAGGTATGATTATGAAAGAGACCCGAGGGGTATTTCAGAGAGAGCCGAAAATTACCTTAGAAAGGAAAAATTGGGGGATGACATTCTGTTTGGTCCCGAGTTTGAATTCTACATATTTGACAGAGTGAGTGTTAAAAATAGTGAAAACATCACAGAATGCAGAATTGAGTCGTATGAAGCGAATATGCCAATGGGAGGAGAGAATATCAATGAGACCGGAGAGTTCCTGCAGAAAAAGCAGGGATACCATTCTATGCCTCCAAAGGATAAATTTCAGTCGTTGAGATCTCAGATTTCAAAAGCTATTCTTGATTATGGCATTGATCTGATATATCACCATCATGAAGTAGGCGCCGGTCAGAATGAAATTGAAATAAAGAGGTATCCTCTTATGAAAACCGGAGATAATATTCAGATAATAAAATATTTTATAAAGATGATTGCGTATCAAAACAGCATGTCGGCCACTTTTATGCCGAAACCCATGTACAATATGCCGGGAACAGGTATGCACTATCATCAGCATATTTTCAAAGACAATAAGAACCTTTTTTACGGGAAAGAGTACGGGGGACTTTCGAAATTCGCAGAGTATTATGTTGCAGGTCTTTTAAAGCATGGAAGGTCTCTCCTTGCATTCACC
Source organism: bacterium (assembly GCA_050239825.1). Classification (GTDB taxonomy): domain Bacteria; phylum Hydrothermota; class 32-111; order 32-111; family 32-111; genus UBA2202. The sequence continues at coordinate 12,569 of JBFXGO010000032.1, read as the reverse complement.
AATCCTTCAACAAATTCGTATAAACGGCTTGTTCCTGGATTTGAAGCGCCGGTAAAATTGTTTTACTCTCTGGCGAACAGGTCGTCTGCCATAAGAATTCCCAAATACGCTACAAGCGAAAATGAAAAAAGGATAGAGTTTCGTCCGCCTGATGCAACTGCCAATCCTTATCTTGCTTGCGCCGCAATGCTAATGGCAGGGATTGACGGAGTGAAGAACAAAATCTCTTTGAAAGATAACAATTTTGGGCCATTTGACATAAACATTGAAAAGGCAGACAAGAGAATGCTTGAAAAGGTTGATTCTTGCCCGACCTCTCTCAACGAAGCATTAAAGGCTTTGAAGGATGACAATGAGTATTTGCTTAAGGGAGGCGTATTCTCAAAACAAACAATTGACTCATATATTGAATATAAAGAAAAAGAATCTCTTGAAATGAATAAGAGGCCTCATCCCTATGAATTTGAGCTCTATTTTTAGAAATTTTAATTGACATTTTATTCTTATTCCTTATAATGGGGACGAGTCATGGAGAGGTGGCCGAGCGGTCTAAGGCGGCGGATTGCTAATCCGTTGTAGTGGTTATACCGTTACCCCGGGTTCAAATCCCGGCCTCTCCGTACTTTAGCTATAGGGACGGAGTATGGTTTATACTATGGAGGTGTGAATGAGAAAGGCACGTGTAACATTTGATGGTGCTTACCATCACATTACTTGCAGAGCTCTTGAAGGAAAACCTATTCTAAAAGAAGCTTTCTGCAAAAATTATTTGATCGGACTTCTAAAAAAATACTCAAAATTACGAGGAATAAAATTATTTGCTTATTGTATAATGGATAATCATTATCACCTTATAATTCAAAATACCAGTAATAAAATGGATAAATTCATGAGGGATGTTAATGGCACTTTTGCTGCTTTTTATAGAAGTCTTGACAAATCGCATGGTTATGTACTTCAAGATAGGTATTATTCAAAAATTATTCAAAATGATCAATACTTGAAAATTGCAATAATTTATACTCTTTTAAATCCGTATCGCGCCGGAATAGTCGATAATGCTTTTGATTATCAATTTTCAACAATCAATATATATTTTAAACAAAAAGAAAACGATTGGGTAGAAACACGATTTGTTTGCGATATTTTCCAAAATGAAGACAATTTTAAATTACTTTTAAGCAGTTGGATAGGCAAAACAATGTCATGCATAAAAACAAAATTTGGCGATATAATTGGGGAGTCTGATTTTGTCAAAACTGTAGAGAAAAAGTTTGATAGAAGAGAGGAAAAGAATGTATCGGAAGCACCGAACATGAGAATCAATTCGAAATTTAGAAGCAAGAAAGATGTGATTGATGAGTTTTTGTACGTAAATGAAGTGACAATAAAAGATTTGGAAAGAAATCTGATATTAAGAAACAGGCTTCTCGTAAATTTGAGGGAAAAGGCGGGATTATCATTTAAAGAAATCAATGCGATTTATCCATTTAAAACTTTAAAATACAGCTCTATCATATCTTTATACAACAACTTGAAGAAAAATAATAAACTATAAACCATACTCCGTCCCTATAGGGAAAGAAGAAAAGCGAGGGGAGGGAGAAAATTGAGCGTCTAAAATGCAAAAGGAGAAAAAATGAAAGAAAAGATTCTTTATATAATTCTGGCAATAAGCGTAGGAATAAATGTCGGTTTTCTCTCTTCAATAATATTTCTAAATACACATAAACCAGATATGCCTTGTCCGCCTCACGAATTTGAGGGAAAGGGCGAGCATTTTGAGAGGTTTCGCATGATGATGGATTCTGTAGGAAGATCAAATAAACCATACATAATAGCAGTTGAAAATGCAAGAGAGAGTTTATTTGATGTTCTAAAGAGTGAGAACCCTGATACGCATAAGGTTGACTCAATTCTTATAACCATTTCAAATATTCAGAAGGATATGGAGAAAAATGTTGTCAGAAATATGATCCGTTTGAGAAAGGAACTTCCGGAATCAGAAAGAATAATACTGATGGATTTTCTTGAAAAAAGAATCCAGCATATGAATAACTTGAAAACAACAAATAAAAAATAGGAGGCACAATGAAACGTTTTCTAACATTAACAGGTATGTTTGCGTTGGTGTCGGTTCTTCTTATGATGCCGATATCCGCCAAGAACGGTGACTGTTCGATGCAGGGCGATGGCAAGGGCATGGGAATGATGATGGAGCATCAGTCGGGAGGAATAATGAATATTCCCGACCTTACAGATGACCAGATTGCAAAGATCGAGAAGATTGGGTTAAATCATCAAAAGAAAATGGCGGAACTTCGTTATAAATCCGCTTTGAAGATGATTGACCTTCACGAAGCCATGCAGATCAATATTGACGAAAAGAAGGCTCTCTCCGCAGTGGAAGAACTCGGCAAAATTGATACAGAGATTCAGAAAGCGAAGATTTCACACCATTTTCAGATAAGAAATATCCTTACAAAGGATCAGCAGAAACTCTTCGACATGAAGAGAGTGGGAATGAAGATGAAGAATGAGAAGGGCATGAAATATGGAAATAACGGGCAAAACAATATGGAAGACTGCGGAAATTGCAGTAAATAAAACACACAGAGAGGGCGGGGCATTTGCCCCGCCTGAACTTATGGACTATTCAACTCAGAGTGACGAACAGCTTATAATTCTCGTAGCAGGGAATGACCAGAAAGCGTTCAAGGAGCTCTTTAAAAGATACTCAAAGAGAGTTTTCAATCTCTCTTATTCTCATGTTTATGATTACCATGCCGCAGAAGATATCTCTCAGGAGGTCTTTCTTATTCTTTATAAGAAGGCGGAAAGTTTCAAAAAAAAATCATCCCTTTCCACTTGGATATACAGAATTACTGCCAACTCAGCAGTTTCATATATAAGAAAACATAAAAAGGATGAGTTGCTGACAAATATTGAGTTCGCCGCGGATGTGGCAGAAGATTCACCAGTCAAAGAAGAGAAAGAGCGTGATGAAAAGGCAAAGAAGATTTTGAATCTTCTCCCTGAAAATCAGAAGACGGCGTTTATCCTCTCTCAAAAAGAGAATTTGAAATACAGAGAGATAGCATCAATTATGAAGGTATCGGAGAAGGCGGTTGAATCTCTTATTTATAGAGCCAGAGAAAACATCAGACAGAGTTTGAAAGAGCTTAATGCAAGCGAATCATTAAAGGAGAATTTATGAAACACTATGAACCTGTTGAAATTTCAAAATACATTGATGGCGAACTTGATAAAGATCGGTTCAGAGAAATTGAAAAGCACCTCTTGTTATGCGACTCTTGCAGAAATATGCATAAGGAATTTCTCAGTATAAAGAGCGAGGTCAGATTTGCCGACATAGAGGTTCCTTCCTCTCTCTATTCAAAAATTGAAGAATCAGCACAATTTAAAACAAATGCCAAGCCAAAGAGAGTTATGCAGTTGGCATTCGGTCTTGCCATGCTTATGGTATTCATATCCTCATTTGCATTCTCTCTTCAACAGGGGAAGGCGGCTTATATCAAGAAGACTGTTAACGAAAATTCTTCCATCGCAGACGAGTTCATTTCTGGAATTTCGCCATTGCCTTCCGGGTCTCTTTCAAGTTTAATATCTTACTCTGATAGATAATTGATTTTCAGGCCTTCATCTGTTATAATTTATCCAACAATGGAGGTCTGATGAAAAAACTTTCTCTGCTCATGTTTTTTGCATTTTCTATTCTTGCAGTCTATTCGGAAACGATTGTTATAAATTCGGAAAAGAATCTTGATTTCAATTCACTTATAAACAGTTACAATCCTGATTACTATTATTTTATGGATGAATCGGGTCCGGTTCTTCCTGCAATGAAATTCAAAATAGAAATAGACGGAAGAGCTTTGGTTTCCCAAAATCTTTTTTATGAAACAAGCAGGGAAGTTCTGACGGATGCCAAACCTATTGCTGGAGAGAATCCTCTGCCTAAGAATTTGGCTCCAAAACCAAGATCATCTTTCTTTGCATCAAAAGGAAGATTGCCTGAAAATGATTTTGAAGTGAATATTGGCTATGAGAACGGGAAGACGATTATTTACGGATATATAGCAAATTTTCTCTATGAGGACGGCAGAGTATCCGCAAGAGAGGGAAAACTGTCAATTCAGTACGAACTAATCTCTGACAGAGTTCTAAACTCTGCAGAAAAGAGAATTCTAATAATAACCGAGGATTCTTTGAAAGCATCATGGAGCGGTTATAAAGATTTCTATCCTGATTATAGTGTCGACATTCTTTCCGTAGAGGATATAATTGCACTCACTTCTCCTTCCGATTCATTTATCAACAACATAAGAGAATACATTAAATATTTATATGAAAACAATGGATTGAAGGGCGTGATTCTCGGGGGCACCTCTGAGTACATACCCGGAATATATGTTCCTGTTTTAATAACTCCATCTCTTTCAGAAGAGGATCAAATAGTGCTTACGGACAAGTTTTACTCGTGTCTGGACGGTTCATGGAATTATGACAATGATACTATTTACGGGGAGATTGAGGATTCCGCGGACATATTCCCGGACATTCTGCTTGGACGAGTGCCAGTTGAAAACTCAGAGGATGTAAACAACTTCTTAAACAAAGTCGCTGGTTTCAGAAACATAACGATTGACACATTCTTGGCAGTCGCATCATATCTGGATGCAAATACTGATGGAGGAATACATGCGGACAACATGGTGCGTTTGGTGCCAATTACTTCTCCAGTCAAAAGACTATATGAATCCCTCGGCAATCTCAGTGTTTTCACATTTATCAAAGCCATCAATAAATCGCCGCGGTTTATCTCTCATGACGGACATGGAAACTACAGTGTGATTCAGAGTGGAACAGGTTACGCGACTCTTGCTGATATGGATGCATTGACAAATCCTTTCCCGGTTTTTATGTATTCCCTCTCATGTCTCTCGGCCGGATACGACCACGATTGCATAGCGGTTCATTATCTTTTTTCGAACGGTGGAGGATATTATCTCGGAAACTCCAGATACGGATGGTATACTCCCTACTTTCCCGGCTTTGGCACAGGAGACATCTACAATCTTGCTTTTTATAAGAATTTATACAATACAACATCAAATCCTGTTGAAGCGATAAACAATGTGTTTGACGAGTTTGCATATGAGATATCCGAGCTCAACGATTGGCGCTGGCAGTTTTTCACTTTAAATTATTTCGGCGACCCGATGGTGAGTTTATCTCTCTCAAAGACTGTTTACGGTCTTGACAAGCAGAACTCAATCTATAAGAACGGAATAATCTCTTTTACAATGAATGTTGCGGATTCAATCTATGCTGAAATTTTTTCTGAGACTCTCGTTGCCCGCAAGGTTCTATATCCTTACGACAATGTTTTCTCAGCAAGGATAGACGGATCCGACTCTCTATTGTTGAGAGTTATTTCTCCTGATGTTTCAGACTATCAAGAGGTTATTTATCCTCTTGCAAACAAGACGAAGACAGCTTATCTTAAAGGATACCAGTTTACACGCATGGATGGAGAGTCTCTTGAATTGAATTTAGAGCTCATAACTGATTCGACCGCTGTTTATGAGATTTCAATTCTTCAGATTTCAGACACCCTCTTATGCGCAGATGCAGATACAAGCATTTTATTGACAGCAGGGGAAACAAATCTCTCATTTCTCTGTCTTCTGGATAATGAACCTTCAAATAACACCATGATAACTGTCATCGTTGACAGCGATACACTCTTCATTCAATACGGCAGGAATCTAAAAGAGAGCGTAATCCTTAATGTTCTGCCTGACAGACAGAACTATATGAATGGAGAGACCGGTGAATTTAAAGTGAATATATCCAACAAGAATCTTTTATCCGGTGTTATTCTTGAATTTGAAGGAGAATCATTGAGTCTGGACACATTCCCGGGATCACAGAATATCTCATTTTCTATTCCGTTCACAGTTAACACTCCTCTTTCATTCGCATTATTCTATTTCAATCTTTCATACGGAGGGTCTCAATACTCCAAGAGTTGTAAAGTATCTGCCAATTATAATTCTTCTTATATGGACTTTGAGGATTCAAGAGAACTTGAAGTCGATTCATCCACAGCATATTTTCATAAGAGCAACAACAGGTCATTATCCGGTTTGTATTCTTGCTACTGCGGGTATGAATCATCTGCATCCTATCCGCCGGATTATATAACAGGCATCTATTCCGACTCATTCTGTTTCGACACGACCTCCTTTATAGGATTTGACGCTTATTTGGATATTGAGAGCGGAATGGATTATTTGGTGGTATATTTGTATTCTGACACTCTCTATGAACCGGTCATAACCTTATCCGGCAGGGAATGCACATTCAAAAAATATCTGTTCAATGCATCAAACTATCCTCTTTTTGAAGGCAGAAACACGCGCCTTGCTTTTGAGTTTTACTCGGAAAACGATATTTATCAGTATGAGGGTGTGTATATTGACAATATTCTTGTGCCGGGAGTATCATATTCGATGGGGACATACGAGTTGAATACCCGCATATCGTCAAAGAGCACCAGCTTTAACCCGGAGATAGAGGTGAAAAAGGATTTTCTGCTCACGAAAAATTTCAGTAAGGGCAGCGAGTATTCAATATATGATTTGTCTGGAAGAAGGGTTTTGAACGGAATAATCCAAAAAGAGCGCCAGTCTATTTCAATTACTCTCCCGAACGGTAAATTTTTCTTCTCTGTAAAAGATGGCTCTGATACTTTTTTCAGACAGTTTCTGATGCTGAAATAATCAGTTCATTCTGCGCAGTCTTAGAGCGGCCAATAATCCTGCCGCTGAAGCGGCAGAGGCTAACACAAAAGGCAAAGAGAAGGAGAATCTGTCAATCAGCGCTCCATGCACTATTGATACGAAATAGACAGGGGCTATCATGGTATTGAAAAATCCTATGTAAGTGGGTCTCTTTTCATCTGTAGCTATTGTAAGAAGAAGGGAATGGCCTCCCACCTGAATCCCGGAATAGAATATTCCGGCAAAGAAAAAGAGAAGAAAGATGATTGAATTATTGAATTTGGAGATATAGGCAATTCCCGGAAGAAAAAATCCGACAGCGGCAGCTGCCACAAGAACATGTCTGAGAGATTTCTTTTTCGCTATAAAATTCCAAAGGAAGTTTGATAATACAAGACCCGACATTCTTGCGGCGATCATGAATCCTGCGGAGGAGGGTCTAACACCCAGCTCTCTCACTGCGAAAATCATATAGAAGGGCTCAAGAGCCGCCGTGATGCCTAAAAGCATTCTGACTGCATAGAGATATCTGAAATTTCTATCTCTTGAAAGAACCTTTATGCCGTCTTTGAAAAAAACAAGAAAACTCTTTGTCTTTTTTTGAGTTGAATCGGGAGGCTCATCTGCGAGGCAGAAAGAGAAGAGTCCGAATGTAACTATGAATGCGGCAGAGATGAAGATAAGATAGAAGTCAAAGGGCGATTGATACTTGTTTAAAACATATTTTACCGCGAAACCGCCGCCTACGGATAGAACCCCTCCTACAGCAATTCTGAGTCCCCAGAATGAAGCGAGTTTGTTCGGAGCAATCGTCTTTCCGACAACATCCATAAAAGATAAACCTGCAATTCCTCCGAAAATATGGTAAGTAAAGAGTGAAGCAAGAAATATCCAAAGAACACCTGGAGGATTCAAAAAGACAACGAATGCCAGGACAAACATCATCAGAGAACGGATGAAGGCGGTCCAGTCATAGACATATTTTTTGAGCGGCTTTCCTTCATGGAAGTGAGCCATGAATATCTGCGGGAGAGGCCAGAGTGCCTCATGGAGAGATGATCCGAGTCCGATTATCACACTTGATCGAGTCAGAGTGCTTAGATATAGTGGAAGCATTGTCGATGATCCTGTCAGAGCATCAACCAGATTCATAAGAATTCCGTTCACTATGCCGAGAGTGTAATTTTTCTTTAAATGTCTTTTATCCATGGCTTGTATATTATCATGGGTTTATGAATTGTCAATATTGCTATTGCAAATTTAAAAATATATGATATATTTACACTCTAATTATGAATAAAAAAATTTCATACAACAGCAAAATAAGAAATCTTGCTATAATTGCCCATGTTGATCACGGTAAGACAACTCTTGTTGACGCTATGTTTAAACAGAGCGGAACATTTCGCGCAAATCAGGTTATTGAAGAGAGGGTGATGGATAAGCTTGACCTTGAGAGAGAGAGGGGCATAACCATAGCGGCAAAGAACTGCTCCATTCATTACGATGATGTGAAGATTAATATTATAGACACTCCGGGGCACGCGGATTTCGGGAGCGAGGTTGAGAGGGCCCTCTTTATGGCTGACGGAGCCATACTTCTCGTTGATGCCTCCGAAGGCCCTCTTCCGCAGACAAGGTTCGTCCTCAAAAAAGCCCTTGAAAAGAATCTCAAAATAATAGTGCTGATAAACAAAATAGACAGAAGCGATGCAAGGGTCAAAGATGTTATTGATGAAATATTCGAACTCTTTATAACCCTTGATGCAACCGATGAACAACTTGATTTTCCAATACTCTACTCTGTGGGCAGAGACGGAGTTGCAAAGAGAAAGCTGGAAGATGAGTCAAAGGATTTAAAGCCTTTGTTTGATCTGATAATTAATTACATACCGGGGCCTGTTTATACGGAGGATGAGGTTTTTCAGATGCTTGTGTGCGACCTCGGCTATTCGGATTATTTGGGAAGACTCGCTATAGGCAAAATAATAAACGGCAGTGTGAAAAAAAATGACAATCTCGTGTGCATTGACATTGATGAAAAAATAAATGCCCTGACAGTTTTGAATCTTCAGACCTATGAGGGAATAAAACTCAAGGAGATAGATGGAGCCGATCAGGGAGACATTATTATTCTTGCAGGAATAGGGAATGTTAGAATAGGAGATACAATCTGCAACAGGGATAATCCTAAAGCGGCTCCGAGGATAATGATTGACGAACCTACTGTTTCGATGCTCTTTACAGTGAATACTTCTCCTTTAGCCGGAAGAGAGGGAAGCTATGTTCAATCAAGCAAACTCAAAGAGAGGCTTTTCAAGGAGACCCTGAAGAATGTAGGAATCCAGATTGAGGAGGGTGATTCGCCGAATACATACAATGTTAAAGGACGCGGTGAGCTACAGCTTGCAATATTGATTGAAACGATCCGCAGAGAAGGATATGAACTGACTGTGGGCAGACCGAAAGTGATAATGAGAGAAAAAAACAAGGAGCTTCTTGAACCTATAGAGCATATTTTCATTGATACCGAAGATGCTTATGTCGGAATAGTGACGGAAAAGCTTTCTCAAAGAAAGGGAATTTTGTCAAACATGTCCACCAATTCCACCGGAAGAGTGAGAATGGAATTTTTGATACCCTCAAGAGGTTTAATAGGATACCGTTCGGAGTTTCTCACCGACACCCGGGGAACCGGCATAATGAACGGTTATCTGCACGGGTATGAGAAATACAAGGGAGATTTGCCGACAAGACACACAGGCTCTCTCGTGTCGGAGAACAATGGAAAGGCAATAGCCTATGCTCTCTCGCACCTTGAAACCAGAGGAATACTCTTTATCATTCCAAACGATCCTGTTTATGAGGGGATGATTGTCGGAGAGAACAACAAGGACAATGACCTTAATGTGAATCCTACTAAGGAGAAACGTCTCTCAAATATGCGTTCTGTCTCAAAAGACGACGCAATAATGCTCACTCCGGTTCTTCCGATGACTCTTGAAAAGGCAATGGAATTCATTAAAGATGATGAGATGATAGAGATAACGCCGAAATCCATACGATTGAGGAAAAAGGTGCTTTCAGTTCTTGAAAGGAAGAGGCAAAGAGGGGAGAAGTACAAGGCGGATACAGAGGAAGACGAGTACTGACTCTCCGATTTCTATTGACAAAGAATTTCCAATTGATATTATAATCTTATGTTTATTGAAAACATCATCAATTTTATCAATTCCACAGGTTTCGCACATTTAAGCTGGCAACACATTGTAATGCTTTCGGTAGGATGCACATTCATTTATCTTGCAATAAAAAAGAATTATGAGCCGATGCTTCTTCTGCCGATAGGATTTGGAATGCTGATAGGAAATATTCCTTTCATAGAGGGTTTGGGGGTTAATATTTACGAAGAGGGCAGTCTCTTAAACATTCTCTTTGAGGCGGTTCACAAAAACATATTTCCTCCGCTGATCTTTCTCGGCATAGGCGCAATGACTGATTTTACCGCTCTTCTGTCGAATCCCAAAACGCTCATGCTCGGAGCCGCCGCTCAGGTGGGGATATTTGCTTCGCTGCTATGCGCATACTATCTCGGATTTTCCCTTGAAGAGAGCGCCGCCATAGGAATTATTGGAGGCGCTGACGGACCGACATCCATCTACACTGCAATGAAACTTGCCCCTCACCTTCTTGGACCAATAGCCATGGCGGCATACTCATACATGGCTCTTGTTCCTGTAATTCAGCCTCCATTGATGAAACTTGCGACAACCAAAGAAGACAGGCTTATAAGAATGAAATCCGGAAGAACTGTGAAAAAAGCCGAGCTTGTCATATTTCCGATAGTGGGATTTATAATATCCGCGCTTCTTGCTCCTGCCTCCCTTCCTTTGATAGGCATGCTGTTTTTGGGAAATCTCTTGAAGGAGAGCGGTGTAACAGACAGACTCGCTAAAACAGCCGCAAATTCAATAATTGACACATCAACGATTATCATCGGAGTAGTTGTCGGAGCTTCAGCGAGGGGAGACATGTTCCTCACATGGGAGACAATGAAAATACTGATTCTCGGCTGTTTTGCTTTTGCATTTTCGACGGTCGGAGGAGTTTTATTTGTGAAATTTATAAATCTCTTCATGAAAAAAGAAAACAGAATAAATCCACTCATAGGTTCTGCCGGTGTCTCTGCCTTTCCTGCCGCCGCAAGGGTCTCTCAGATGGTGGGAAGGGAGTATGACAAGCACAACCACCTTCTGATGCATGCAATGGGGGCAAATCTCGCAGGACAAATAGCCTCTGCAGTCGCAGCCGGCATCCTTCTGTCATTCTTCTGATAGAATAAAGAATTAATCATTTCAAGTTAGTCTATTGAATGAATTGACAGTTATATTCAGAAGTGCTAATATGGGATTATACAATCAGGAGGCAGGATGAAGAAACTAATGACATTGTTTCTTATGATTGGAGTATTGGGAATATATGGACAGACAACAGAGGGGGAACTACAAACAGAGACACAGGCAGAGACAGATACAATACAGCAAGCAGATACAATTACTCTACCCGATACTATTGATGTTAAAGAATTGCAGATTGAAGATGATACAGCTTCATCAATTAAAGATTCATTATTTACGGGAGAAAACAAAATTGACCAAGAAAAGGAAAACGAAAAGAAAGAGAGTTTGCTTTCATGTTGTTGTTTGGGTGAAAAGAAAGAACAACGGAAATCAAACTTTAGCATAGGATATACCTTGGGAGTATATCCGAGAATCCTAGCTTTAATATATGGCGGACAAGAATTTGGACCTGCCACGGATTTCATTTACCTTTATGGTAATTGGATATGTTTATTTCATGGGATAGAAATTAGTCATAACTTGAATTTAATAAAGAGCTTTCCGTTGAAGATTGGATATAGCTATGAGTATTCGAATTCATTTGATAGAGTGCGGGAGTTATATTTTGAAAAAGATTCCTCTTATTATATATCATACTATCATAAATTAAATCTTTTTACATTTAATTCTTTAAATGTTACCATATTAAAAGAGATGAACTTGATTTATTTTGCAATAAATAATGGATTTACATTTATCAAACAAAAAGTCAATCCGTACCCGTATGACCGTGAAGATGATGGAACATATTTAATAATCAACCGATATTTTTATCAAACAGGAATAAATGCAGGATTTAGAATATCATTTTATGATAACAGAATATCTTTATATTTAGGAATGGACTATAAGATGTACTTTCAATTCAAAGCAAGTACCAATTATCCTGATATTATTTATAAAGTTGATGAATTATATCCGAAAATGATGAATCATACTATAAAGTTAATCTTTAACTTTTAGGAGAGTTTATGAAGAAAATACTAATTGTTATGATATTATTAACTTCAGTTAATTTAAGTTCTATGCCAATAATATTCCTAAATGGAAATAAGGCAGAGGGCGTTGATTCGATAGGGTGGCTCACTTGGAATGATACTAAAAAAGAGAATCCAGATGATCCCGTTTACTATTCATCAATGCATCAAGTATCAGGTTATCACGATTATTCATTATCACCGGTATTGGATTGCAATAAATATACGGAATTACCGTCAGAGATATGGGGGACGGTGCTTGTAAATTTGTAAATTATTAGATTTACAGGAGGCATGACTTATGAGAAGAGCGCGAGTTACTTATAAAGAAGCATACCACCATGTTATGAACAGAGGCATAGGTGGAGAGAAGATATTTCCAG
>JBFXGO010000031.1:0-30751 GCA_050239825.1 bacterium | reverse complement strand
CTTCATTTCACTCCGACATCAAGCTCATGGCTCAATCTCGTTGAGAGATGGTTCTCTGAAATCACCTGTAAAAGGATACGCCGAGGCTCATTCAAAAACCTCAAAGAGCTTATAAATACAATTAACAGGTATATCGATAACCATAATCAAAACCCAAAAGTCTTTATCTGGACAGCCTCTGTCGAGTCTATCCTTAAAAAAATCTCAAATGTCAAGAACTGTTAGAGACACCACACTAGTTTTTTACCAAGTATTTCAACGCCAAGAGTCAATAATAATCGCGTGCCAAAAATATATGTAGCCGTTGGCACTTCTTTTTGCTCTATTTGTAAGTTATAAAGCATCAATTTTTTTACATTCGGATAGTAGAAATCAAAGAAAACAAATTTTGACGAGCGTTGATAAACGCCAGTATTCCTACTTTCTTTGTCATCGGTTTTTGTTTCTTCAATCGCGTATATTGGTATATCTGTTGGTGTTGGTTGTTTTTCTTGAAAGAAAATCAAAAAATCAACGAAGCTGGAAAAACCACTGACGGATTTTATAAAAACCTTACCAATTTTATTTGAGTGAAAACCAACCACTTCGTAAAGAAAAGAAAATTTGCCGTTTTCTAAAATTGGTAAAATTCTAATGGTATCAATAAAACAAGCAAACTTATGATCTTTCGCAATCATCATCAAAATATTAGCAACAACTTCTCGCTTTGGTCTTTCTTCGGTTAAAATCCACAAATGATTATTTTTCATGTTATTTTTCTTTACGAAATATCATAACGAATTGATGAAATTGGTTAGCAACGAAAGCGTGCGGATAGCCGAAAGGATATAATTTTTGCGTTGCGTCATACCAAATTTTATAACCCCGAAAAGATATGTCTGGAATTTCCAATAATTTATTTGCTATAAAAGCATGGAGCATATTATGCTCGCCATTTTTTGGTTGTAAATCTTTTACAAAAACAGCGATATATCCTTTCGGTTTTAGATATTCTGCCGATTTTGCGATTATTTCTTTTAATGATTCAAGAAAATTTTCCCGCTCCATATTTCCCAAATCGGTTTCATGGTTAGTAAATGGCGTGGCTACGGCTACGCCGGTTTTCTTTTTTCTTTGTCCCGTTCGTTTATTACTTAACATTTCGCCGTATGGCGGATCGGTTAGAATAAAATCAACAGTCGTGCCCCTCTTTAATAGCTTATCTATTCCTGTGGAATTGCCGACAATCGTTGTTTGTTCGGTGACATTAAGTTCTTTGCAAACTTTTTTGTATAAATCAACATATTCTTTTGATAAATCTATACCGATTCCTTTTCGGTTAGACAATGAGCAAGCGATCAATGTTCCGCCAACGCCCATAAACGGATCAAGAACAACCTGATTTTCTTTCGTGAAAAAATCAACAAACTTTTTCATCAATTGAGGCGGTTTCGGTGAAGGATGTTTTCCTCGCAAATGATGAGCAAAGCCGTCCGTGCCTTTTGTTGAGTAATGAGTTACATCAACCGAATTTAAAAAATAAATCCACTCCGAACCGCTTAAATCATTAAGTTTGTTATTCTGGTTTATTCTTTTGAGATAATAAAGTTTTTCTCTTACTCCATTTTTCTGATCGCCGTTACTATTACTTTTGTATCTTTGGTAATCTTGTTCTGCCACTTCGGTTTTTCCGGCATTATTAAATAGTTTTAATATTTCATTTTCCGGTATGATGCCATCGTCGTTATAACTTAAAATCAAATGTTTGAAATCGCTTTTTTTAATAATTTCACCAAGAGCTTTTATGCCAGATTTTGAATTACAAAATTCGGATTTTTGATCTTCATAAGTCCTCATTCCAGTAATGCCTTTAATCTTTGGCTTGTCCCATTTTGCGATAGTTTCTAAAATATGATAGTTCGGCGCATATTGTCGCTCATTGTAAGGCGGATCAAGATATAAAATATCAATCCCTTTTATTTGGTCAAAAACATTTAGTCCGTTGATATTAAACACCTTGTGCGTTTCATCGCTCTTGATAATTTCTGGCACTTCAAGTGTTAGTTTCTTAAACGCTCGCTTGTCCCATTCTTTAAGAAAAGCAGAATAAGTCCCGCTGATATTTGCGACAAATGGCACTGCTTCAATAAGCGCGCCAAGCAAGAAAAAATACTCTTGCTCATTAAGTAAGTTTGATTTTTTCCATTCTTCAATCTTTTCTCTTATTGCGTCAATCCGTTTAGCGTTATCACCAGTAAAGTATTTACGCGGATTTGTTTGGCCTTGCGTGCCTTCCGGTGAGTAGTTTTTATAAATAAAACCCTCAACCCCTTCTAAATTGTTAAGATATTTGATTATTTCTTTTGCACTTTGGCTATCGCTAGTAAAAAGTGTTTCCTCTACGGGGTTTATTTTTAAATGTTTTAACAATTTCGCAAATTTTGGATATTGATTTTGTTCAATATAAACTTTTTGCAAGACATAAGAAAAATATAAAAGGTCGGACGAAATAATTTTATAACCAAGTTTTTTGAAATGTTTAGCAACGCTTCCTGTCCCAGCAAAAAGATCGCAAAATGTATTGCCCCTTATGTCTTTTTGTTTGACAAAGGTTTCTATAAAACCAAGTAAATTTTCTTTACAGCCAATAAATCGCATAATTATTCTATTAACTCATCAACGCCTACCTCTAATGCTTTGGCGATTCTTGTTAGTGTTTCAATAGTAGGGTTCGGGTTTGCGTCGGATTCTACCGTAACAACGGTATTAAGCGACAAATCCGCAAACCGAGCCACCTTTTCCAAAGAGTAGCCTTTCTTTTCCCTTAGCTTTTCCAGATTATCAGAGATTTTATTTGACATTCCCATAATTTTTGTTTAACATTATAAGATATAGAATATAATTTAAACTTTATTCATTTTCTTTTATAATGATAAACAAAATAACGAAAAAAGTCAACAAAAATAGTCAATGGAATTTCTTGATGTCGCCCGCGCACGGGAGGGCTGAAGCAAGGAATTTTTACCCGTCTGTTTTCCGCGCCAAAGGCGCGGCAGGGGTAGAAAGCGGCGGGTTTCTGCCCGTTAGGGCAGAAAATCTTGCTCAAAAAAGGTTCGCACTTCGTTCAGTAATTGCGAGCCTAACGTCGGCTCGCACAATAGAGAGTTGAAAAGTAAAAGAGTGAAAAGGTATAAAAGTAAAAAGGTTAAAACAGGATAAAGGTTAAATAGTTAAAAGGTTGAGGGGTAAAACAGAAGAGAAGTAATAAATATAAGAAATCATAACAAATATTTATATGATTTACTCTTCTTTTTCACTTTTCAACTTTCTTTACCTCATACCCAGCACCATTTATATAGTATGTATTTTCTCTGATTTTTATTACTTTTCTACTTTAAATTGATTTTGCATTGGCAGACAGGTTTTGAATTTCTATAGTCATTCACAAGCTCGCTCACGACTCTGAATATTTTGTCATAATGGGCAAGAATCTCTCCCTCGAGTTCGATTTCGCATTCTTTTACAAACTTTCTCTTCAACTCCTCTTTAGATGCATCCAAATTCTTGATGCTGATTCCCGGCAGTGTCTTCATAAGGGCATAAAGCGTTATATATGCATGCGGATCGCAGGGACCGCACTTTGCTCCCATTGAAACTATAATATCATTTTCTATTGAAAGATAGACTGACAAGACATCCTTCCAATCGGATGATGTATCGCACACGGAACCAAGAGCGGATTTTGTATATTTTACAGGTTCTCCGAAGAGTGATGAGTCTATTTTGGCGAGACAGGATTTTATTTTATCACTCATATTACAGGCCAGTCCTTCACTGATTCAAGAATTTCGCTTATTCCGATTTTGAGAGTGTCAAGGTCATCCTTGTCATTGTAAAATCCAAAAGAGACTCTTATAGGCGGATAATGAATCGGATTCAAGAGTTTTTTTTTCTCTCTGTTGTCAAAATACGGATTGACGCAGAAAAATCCTGTGCGGAGCATTATTTTATGCTTTTTGTCGAGAATCTCTCCGACACTCATATCTTTTTCCGAAAATCTTGTAAATTTCTTTATTACAAATGTTGTTATTCCTTTGACGCATGAAATATCACAGTCTCCTATTATTTCAATTTCCCGATAACTTTTTAAAAAATCCCTGAAATCGCAGTTCAAAGGTTCAATTCTCTCATCCATATTCTCATACCCTATTTCATTCACAAAATCGCATGCTGCCTTGCAGGCAAATATGTTGGCAAAATCCTGAAGTCCTGCCTCATACCTGTAAGGATATGAGCGATATTCTGTCTCTTTATCAATGTATGTGTTTCTTATCGTGTCACCCCCAACATTGTATAGGGAGAGCTCACCGAAATGCTCGTTTTTAACAAAGAGTATGCCTATTCCCGTAGGACCATAAACCTTGTGCATTGAAAATGCGAGAAAATCAATTCCGAGCTCCTGAACATCCACTCTTGAATGCGGCACTGACTGAGCTCCGTCAACAAGAAGCAACGAATTGTATCTGTGGGTTATCTCCGCTATCTTCTTTATCGGGTTTTCTATTCCGTCAAGATTTGAAATGTGCACAAGAGAGACAAGAGCCACATCATTCTTTTTCATCTCGTCTTCAAAAAGATTGAGATTGAATGTGTTGTCGTCATTTACATCGAGAATAGTAAGTTTTATCTTTCCCTTCTTTTCGAGTTCTTTCCAAACGCAATGGTTGGAATTGTGCTCCTTTTCAGTGATTATAACTCTGTCGTTCTCCTTGAATGGAAAGATATTTGCCAAAAGATTTATCGATTCGGATGTGTTGCGGGTAAAAATTACTTCTCTTCTGCTCCTTGAATTTATGAGAGCCGCGACAGACTCCCTTGATTCCTCAATCTTTGTTGATAAATCCCGGGAAAGCGAATATGGAGCCCTTCCGGCGCATGTGGAATAATGGGTGTAATATCTGTTTATCGAATCGATAACTCTTCTCGGTTTCAATCCCATGCATGCAGTGTCAAGATAAACAGAGCCGGGATTGTTGTCATAAAATGGAAAGAGTTTTTTATAGTTCATTGCACAATAATACTCAAAAAAAATTGTTTTTCAATATCATTTAAAAGATGAGCATTATTGAGAAAAAATGCAGAATTGAACCTGCAAGAACAAAGAGATGCCAAATAATGTGGAAAAAAAACTTTCTGTCGAATATGTAAAATACAGTTCCGAGTGTGTAGCATAATCCTCCCGCTACAAGAAAAACAGCCGCAGAAAACGGAATGGCTGTGAATAAAGGCTTAGCGGCTATTATAATAAACCAGCCCATAAGCAGATAGATTATAGTCGAAACAAAGTTGAATCTGTGGACAAAGAAGACCTTAAAAAGTATTCCGAGAACTGCAAGTCCCCAGATTATTCCGAATATTGTCCAGCCCCATCCGCCACGAAGAGATATGAGTGTATATGGAGTATAAGTGCCGGCGATTAGTATGTAGATTGATGCATGGTCGAAGATTTTAAAAAGATTCTTCACTCTTCCTTCCCTAAAAGAATGGTAGAGAGTAGAGCTCATGTATAAAAGAATCAGTGTGGAGCCGTAAATTGCGCTTGAAACAATGGCATAGATATCTTTGACCTTCACGGCGAGTACAAGGGCAATTACAAGACCGGCTATGCTCAGAAGAGCTCCTAATCCATGGGTTATCGCATTGAAAATCTCTTCAATGAGGGTCATCTTTCTCTTGTTTGCATCTCTTATGCTCGAAATCATTTAATTCTCCTTCCTATAAAGATAAGCATCGGACTGAACATGCGCGAATCAAGATTTATGCTCTCAGGCTTTATTCTGTAGAGCAGGTAGAGAAGCTTCTGCAGTTTCATAGCCGCCAAGTGAATTCTTTTTTTTGATTTTGAAGGATTGAACTGATAGAGGTCGAAAATTCCGAAGTATCTTGATAAAATCTTTTCCACTGAATCCGCCGGGACCGCATTTTCAAAATTTTTCAGGCGCATTATTCTCAGATTGTGCATATCAAGAGAATCTCTGTTAAAAAACAGTGAGAGTCGTCTGTTAATACCGGTTTTGTTGGGTACTATAAGCACCAGATAGCCGCCCTTCTTAAGTATCTTTAAATGATTTTTAATAACATGCTCGGGGGAATCAAAATGCTCTATGAAACCTCTGGAGATTACCATATCAAAGAAATCTTCATGATTCTTTAAGAAATCCTCAGAGAAAAAATCAGACATTATCACATTCTTATCTTCATAACCATGCATTTTGAAAATCTCTTTGTTAGAATCCGCTCCGCTCTGCGAGTATTCGATTCCGTAGGGTTCAAAATTCATCTTTTCTGCAAGTTCTGTGATAAAATATCCCGGCGCAGAGCCCACTTCAACACCCCTTGAATTCTTGGGTAGAATAATATTATCTTTTATGAATTTTATCTGGCAGTCATGCATGTATGGAACAAGAAGTTTCTCGATAAATGAAGGAAGCCTTGACTTGTATGCGCTGAATGTCAGGTCCGGATTGTTGACTCTGTATTTGGATTCCCAATACTTTTGTTCGGTTAATTTTTTCATTTCAGCGATTATATTGTTTATCTGATTAAAAATCAAGTGGAGCCTTGAAAGAAATTAAACTGCCGGGAAAAGATAACAATGATTATCCACCACTTGACTTTATTTTTGAAATCTATAAAATATGTAAATGTCAAGCATCAAAAAGAAATCTGAAAAGCAGAGAGGGTATTTTCCTCCAAAAACCAAACAAAACAAAGATTCGGAAAGCGATTTGTCCAATGTTGAAAAACTGCTTAAGAATAAGCTCAGAAAACCTCTATCCGCCGATGAGATAGCCAGAATACTCCATCTTAAACCGACAGATTCAAAATTTGAAAAGATTCTTTCCAATCTTCTTCTTACAGGAAAACTGATTCAATTCAAAAACGGCAAATATGGATACGCCTCCTCAATGGAGATGGTCTCAGGAATAATTGAAGTAAATCCAAAGGGCTTCGGGTTTCTTATCAGGGATGATTCAAAGAGCGATGTATTCATACCCATGCATCTCATGTCAACAGCCTTGGACAAAGACAGGGTTCTTGTCAAGATAATGAAATCGTCTCGCGGCTCTAAAGAAGAGGGAAAGGTCGTCTCAGTACTTGAGAGGCGCACTCAGAAAATTATCGGCACACTCAAAAATAAAGCAAAATTCTTTTATGTCATTCCTGATGACAGCCGCATACTGAAAAATATTTTTATAGACACGCAGGGCTTGACGGAGAAGGACTCTGAAAAGAAGGTGATTGTCGCCCTGAATGACTGGGAATCTCCAAAGATGAACCCCACAGGAGAGATTGTCGAATTTGTTGATTCGAAGAACAAGGTTGACTTGATGGGAAAGACGCTTCTGATTGAAAACGGATTTGACGAAACATTCCCGTCTATCGTGCAAAAAGAGGCAGAGGAGATGAATGTTGATTTTTCGGATATTTCGGGAAGAAAGGATTTGAGGGGAGATACAATATTCACAATAGACCCTGCTGATGCAAAGGATTTTGATGACGCGGTTTCAGTTGAAAAAATAAAATCCGGATTCAAAATAGGAGTGCACATAGCTGATGTGTCTTACTTTGTCAGAGAGAATTCCAATGTCGACAAAGAGGCATACAGAAGGGGAACCAGCGTATATCTGATAGACAAAACAGTTCCCATGCTTCCGGAAATACTTTCAAATGGAGTGTGCAGTCTCAAAGAAAATGAGGACAGATTTACATTCACATGTTCCTTTAACATTGACGAGAGTGGAAAGATAACGGAATATGAGCTCTATCCTTCAGTCATAAAGAGCGCCAAGAGATTCACATATGAAGAGGCGGAAAAACTTATAGATAATCCCGACAGGAGTATCCTCTCAGAGAGGCTTGCTCTGATGCATGAAGCGGCGTCAATTCTTCAAAAAGCATCTGTTGAAAGCAATAGGATAGATTTTGACATTCCTGAGGTTGAAGTCATTCTCTCGGATACAAATGAACCGGTTCTCATCAGAGAAAAGAAAAAGCTGAAGACGCATAAGCTGATAGAGCTATTCATGGTCGCCGCAAATAATATTGTCTCTTCACACCTTTATAAAAAAACAAAAAAAACAATTTACAGAACACATCCCGAACCAGATATGGATAAACTTGCAAATCTCAGAACATCTCTCAAGTCATACGGATATAAACTGAAGGATTCTTCTCCGAAATCAATACAGAGTTTAATAGACAAAACCGAGCGCACTGACAATGGATTCGTTGTGAGGGAGATGATACTTCATTCGATGATGAAGGCGAAGTACTCTACATCCAATGACGGTCATTACGGACTCGGGCTTGACTATTATACTCATTTCACATCTCCCATAAGGAGGTATCCTGACCTGATAGTCCATAGACAGCTTCGAAATGTAATAGCAGGTATATACTTTCCCACAGACTCTCTCGACCTAATCGCAAAGCATTCTACAGAGAGGGAATGGGCGGCGGAGAAGGCAGAAAGGGATTCTGTCGAAATGGCGAAGATGTATTATCTTATAAAACATCCGCAGAAAGATTATGAAGGAGTTGTCTCTTCAGTGACGCAATTCGGGCTGTTTATAGAATTGAAAGATATATTTGTGGAAGGTCTTGTAAAATACAGGGATATGGACGATGATTTCTACAGAGTGTGCGACGATGAGGTTTCAATAACCGGAGTCCACACAAAAAACATAATCACCATGGGAGACAAAGTCGTAGTGAAGATTGTCAACATTGATGCCGACAGGAAGATGCTTGATTTGAAGATAATCAAATTTTTGAAAAAATATCATTAAAGATACGGAGGTTCAGATGAAAGAAGGTTTGACTTTTGATGATGTTCTTCTAATACCACAGCATTCGGAAGTGGTGGCAAAGGATGTTGAATTGAAGACAATGCTTACCAAAAATATCTCTCTCAACATTCCTATTGTCTCTTCGGCTATGGATACTGTCACTGACCACAGAATGGCGATAGCCATGGCAAAAGAGGGCGGAATGGGGATAATTCACAAAAACATGACTGTTGAAGAACAATCTGAAGAGGTTAAAAAAGTAAAAAGGTACGAGAGCGGAATGATACAATCGCCCCTGCGGCTTCACCCTGAGGAGACTCTCAAGCATGCAAAACAGCTTATGGATGAATTTCATGTGTCCGGACTGCCTGTTGTTGATAAAGACAATAAACTTGTGGGAATAATAACAAAACGGGATATACTTTTTGAGAATGATTATAAAATAAAAGTGAAGGAGAGGATGACATCAAAAAAACTCATCACTGCAAAAAAAGGAATAACTCTTAAAAAAGCGCGCGAAATATTCAGAGAGGAGAGGGTTGAAAAACTGCCCATAGTGGATGAAAATTATCGTCTTGCGGGGCTTATCACGATAAAGGACATTCTAAATATTGAAGAGCATCCGAATGCATGCAAAGACAAGCTTGGGCGTCTCCGCGTTGGAGCGGCAGTGGGAGTGGGCAAAGATTTTGCCGACAGAAGCGCCGCACTCTTTAATGCAGGAGTGGATGTGCTTATGGTTGATACGGCGCATGGAGATTCCAGAAATGTCATAAATGCCGTCAGGGAGCTCAAAAAGAAATTCAACATTGATATTGTCGGCGGAAACATAGCTACGGCAAAAGCCGCCGAAGCTCTTATAAAGGCAGGCGCTGACGGAGTCAAGGTGGGAATTGGACCCGGTTCTATCTGCACTACAAGAATAATAGCGGGAATCGGTGTTCCCCAGTTGACAGCCATAATGGATGTCGCGACGGTGGCAAAGAAGAATCAGGTGCCGTTCATAGCAGACGGTGGCATAGTATATTCGGGCGACATTGTCAAAGCACTCGCCGCAGGAGCATCTTCGGTTATGATAGGCGGACTTCTCGCAGGCACTGATGAGGCCCCCGGAGAGACTCTCATTATGGATGGAAGAAAATTTAAAGTATACAGAGGCATGGGTTCAATCGATGCTATGATGGCCGGCTCAAAGGACAGATATTTTCAGGAGGATGCGGAGAAACTTGTTCCAGAAGGGATAGTGGCTCGCGTCGCCTATAAAGGCCTTGCTTCAGAGGTTATATTTCAGCTTTTGGGAGGAGTGAAATCAGGAATGGGATACTGCGGGGCAAGGACAATAAATGATTTGCAGAGAAACAAGGAATTCATAAAGATAACACACTCGGGAGTCAGGGAGAGCCACCCGCACAATGTTATAATATCAAAAGAATCTCCAAATTATGAAGTGCCCAAATGATATTCTACTTTAAACTGCTTGTCTGCCTGATTCCGTTTCTCATAATAATCAGGTTCATTTACTTGCGCGACAGGCGCGAGAAAGAACCTTTCAGGCTTATGATGAAGGCATTTCTGTACGGCTTTGCGTCGATTATTCCGATTGTTCTTCTTGAAATACCGTTTGAAAAGCTTCTTCAAAGTATGTCCGTACATGACGCTTTTATAACCGGCATTGTTCCGGGAATAATTGAAGAGGGCGCAAAATATATTTTATTTGTCATTCTAATACTGAATAACAGGGAGTTCGACGAACCGTATGACGGAATACTCTATGCAACTCTTATTTCTCTGGGCTTCGCTCTCTCTGAAAATCTCCTTTATATTTTCACCAATCCTATCAATGTGGCGTTTATGAGGGCTGTGACTGCCGTTCCCGGGCATGCAATGTTTGGAATCTCCATGGGATACTTTTTCTTTAAATCCAAATATGAGGGTGAGAAACTGAGGAAAACATACATGATTTCTGCATTTATTTTTCCGGCGCTTCTTCATTTTTCATATAATTTTGTCATTAAATCAAGCGCTTTCATCGGCTACTACTCTCTGCTGGCACTTGTTGTCTATCTTTGGTTCATGATAGAGGTCTCTAAGAGGCGCATGAAAGAAACTGAAATACATCCTGAAAATAAGGAGGAAAATAAATGAAAAAAGCTCTTCTTTCGGTTTTTATTCTAATTTCAATGATTTTGGTTTTTTCGGAAAATTCTTTCTACTACAGATACTTAACTTTGGATGCAAAGAGGGATTTTTCAGGAAAGCATCAGGTAAACGAAAAATCCGCAATGAAGGGCGGCGCCTATAAACTAACCTATGACGGAAAAAAGCTCTCACAGGTGGAGTATCTATACAACGGCAAGTCTGCCTTTGACTGGAGATTCAATACAGCTGTAATCATAATAGAATATACGGATTCAACAGAAACAAGAAAGTACACTGATATGGATGGCATTCTCACTCCGAATTATATGGGAATCCACATGGATGTTTATGATATAAAAGACGGCTTGAGGATTAATGAAAAGCACTTTTTTGACACCAATGAACAGATGGCGGACAATGCAGGCGCATACTCTTATGAGTTTGTCTATGACAACAAGGGCGGACTTTTGAAATCCTATGCCAAGGATATTGACGGAGAGAAAATATACGATTCGCGCGGAAGATTTGAAACCCGCTACAAATATGATAAAGCAATGCAAATTACAGAGATGTCCTTTTACGGAGAAGACGGAAAGAGAATGAATGATTATGAAGGAATATCATCTTATCTTTTTATATACAACAAGGCAGGCGACCTTATTGGGCAGGAAGTGTTTGATGCGGAGGGAAAAAGGATTTTCAACCCGGCCGGAGTATCGGCATATAAGCTCTCTTACGATAAAGAGGGAAATGTGACATCCGAGGCTTACTATGACGATAAAATGAATCCGCTTGCCCTAAACGACGGGATACACAAAATAGAGTATCTCTACGACAAAGACTTCAACATGATTTCGAGAAAGAGTTACGGCGTTGATCTGAAACCCGCTGAAGACTGGTCGGGATACTTTATGAGCGAGTACAAATATGACAAGAATGGATTTGTCACTGAGGAGAAGAGCTACGGAAAGGACGGAAAACTCAAGCTTAATTCAAACGGATATGCATTCTACAGGTATATAAACGATGAAAACGGAAATGTCCTTGAGACATCATATTTCGGCATAGATGAGAAGCCTGTCGAAGACTCTTATGGAGTGCACAGATACTGCGCAAAATTTGACTCCACGGGCAGGGCTGTCGAATACAGAAATTACGGATTAGACGGCAATCTTAAAATGACTGATTACGGCTATGCCGTTTATGCCGTCACATACGATGACCTTGGTTATATTACTTGCGAAAAGTATTATGATGCAGATGAAGAACTGATAATCAATTCCGGAGGATTCGCCTATTTCACTGTTCTCAATGACCAATCCGGCCAGCCTATTGAAAAACAATATTTCGACAAAGAAAAAAAACTTGTGAATAATGCTCAGGGATATGCAATTGAGAGGACGACTTATGAGGATATTTATATGCCCTCTCAGGTGAGCTATTTCGGCACAGATGAAAAACCAATTAAAAATTCCGACGGAATTTCAACTGTAAAATACAAGTATGATGAGAATGGATATGAAGTTGAAAAAAGCTTCTATGATGAAAAGGGAAAACCCTCTGAGGATTTAACGGGAATACACATGTACAAATATGAATACGATTCTTCATCAAGAAAGATCCTAGAAGAGAGGTACGGTAAAAACATGAAGCTTAAAAACAAGAATAACCTTTACGCCAAGGTGAAATTGGAATATTACACTGACGCAAACTATGATGATAAGATAAAAGCAGAGTATTTTGACAGCAAAGGAAAACTTGTCGATTCAAGGGATTTGTTTGCATACGATGAATATTCGGTTGACCTCTTTCAATAAAACTTAAAAGGAGCCAATAATGAACTTTGGAGTTTTTTCCGGTTTCTTCTGGGGTGTAATACTAATCTCAGCCGGCGTTTTAATGGTCATCAAAAATCTGCTTCATCTGAACATACCGATTTTCAAGCTTCTTCTTGGAATATTCTTCGTTTACCTCGGTATTTCAATGCTCGCCGGAGGGTTCAGCCATAGTGAAGAAAAGGAAATAATATTCTCCTCTGGAACAATGACTGTTAGCGGAGAGCAGGATGATTACAATGTGATATTCGGCACAGGCACAGTTGATTTTACATCATTGACTCCGTGCGACACTGTGCGCACCTACAAAGTGAATGTAATATTTTCAAGCGCCGAAATAATCATCAACCCTTCCATTCCTGTCGAGATAAAGTCTTCCGCCGTATTCGCATCCGCACAGCTGTCGGACAGCAAGCGGGTTTCATTCGGCAGTAAAGATTATGCCACTGCACCCGACTCGCTTTCAAAGACAGTTATCATTGAAGCCAATGCAGTCTTCGGCTCGATAGATGTAATGAGCATGGAATTGAAACCGGCTGTTCCGGAAACAGACACCTCTGCGTCATTTTAATCATAATGACTGTATTGATTTTAATCTTTCTTGTGTTAATATTTCTCTGCGGGGAGATATGTTTCCAACCCTGTCAGGTCCGAAAGGAAGCAGCAGTAAGAAGCCTCTGTCTCCGCCGCTTATATTTTAAAAAAGGAACAAAATGGCTTATGTAGTATTTGCAAGAAAATACAGACCCCAGAGGTTTGAGGACATTATAGGACAGGATCAGATTGTGAAGATTCTCCGCGGAGGAGTCAAAAACAAAAGGATACCTCATGCGATGCTCTTCTCCGGGCCGAGAGGCGTGGGAAAGACTACAGCGGCGAGAATTCTGGCTATGGCAATGAACTGCCAGAATCCCGAAGAGGGAGAGCCGTGTCTTAAATGCAGTTCATGCAGAGACATCATAGATGGCCGGGATATTGATGTCATAGAGATAGACGGCGCTTCAAACAGGGGAATAGATGAGGTGAGGGACCTCAGAGAGAAGGCAAAGTATGTCACCGTCTCGGGCAATTATAAAATATTCATAATCGATGAAGTGCACATGCTGACAAAAGAGGCATTCAATGCCCTGCTGAAAATTCTTGAGGAGCCGCCGGAGCATGTCAAATTCATATTCGCCACAACCGAACCATACAATGTGATACCGACAATACTTTCACGGTGCCAGAGATTTGATTTTAAAAGGATACCGATAACGGAAATAGTGCGTCAGCTCGAGATAATATGCAGGGAGGAGTCGATAGAATTTGAACCTGACGGTTTGAGTCTAATAGCACAGATGGCTGACGGAGGAATGAGGGACGCTCTCTCAATACTTGACCAGATAGCTCTGCTTCAGCAGAAGAT
Organism: bacterium; assembly: GCA_050239825.1. Taxonomy (GTDB): domain Bacteria; phylum Hydrothermota; class 32-111; order 32-111; family 32-111; genus UBA2202. Next base: position 16,541 of record JBFXGO010000031.1, on the reverse strand, counting down.
AGCGTATGACAGCGTCAACCTGATGTTCGGTAGGCTTGATGTCTTTTTCTTCGCAGGGTACACAGACCTTATCATTGAGAAAAATATAAACGGACTGATATCGGGGCTGAATGACATACTCAGGAACGGGTATGACCTTGAAACATTTGTGTCTGAGCTTGCATTTTATATTCACAGGCTTATGCTGATTAAAAATGAAATAAATACTGAGGATATTCAGATACTGCAAAAGAGTATTTACGCAAAGGCAAAAAAGCAGTCCTCTCAATTCTCAAACACAGCTCTTAATCAGATAACCCGCGAATTGATAGAGACAAACTTCAAACTGAAGACCGCGTCGCAGAAGAGGGTTCTTGTCGAGAATCAGATATCGAGGATTCCATTGATGGCTGATACAAAAGACATTGATGATATAATAAGATTCCTTAAATCCGGTTCTCCGAGACAATCTCCACAGCAGGAGAGAAGAGCTGAAAATAAAAGGCCGGAAACTGAAAATGCTAAAGAGGAATCGGCAAATCAACAGAAGATCAACCTGCTGGAGGATTTTCTTTTATACATAAAGGATGAAGGGTTCCTCTGTGAAGCATTGAAGAGCGCGGAGAAAAAAAATGTGAGCGAAAACAAATACCTTCTTAAAGTGCCGGCTTCATACAAAAAGACTATTGACTCCGAAAAGGTGAACCGTCTCATTGAAGAATTCAATCCCGCGCTTAAGATTGAACTTGAGTTTGACAACAGCGAAAAATACAGCAGGCTTCTAAAGAACAGGCTTGAGGATGACCCGAATGTAGAAAAACTCATGAAAGATTTTGGCGGAGAGATAATTAAATAGGAGGTTTCGGTGGACATGAGGAAATTGATGAAACAGGCGACTGAGATGCAGAAAAGGATGGAAGAGGCACAGGAGAAACTCAAAGACATCATGGTGGAGGCTTCTGTCGGAGGCGGCATGGTGACAGTCAGAATGAACTGCAAAATGGAAGTGACGGATATTGAGATAAATGATGAGGTCGTGAAGGCGGAGGAGAAGGAGATTCTTAGGGACCTTCTTATGAGCGCTTTCAACGAAGCAAAAAGAAAGGCGGATGAATCTGCTCAGGCAGAGATGTCGAAAGTGACCGGCGGGATGAATATCCCCGGATTCTAAATGGAGCAGTTTGAAAAGCTGAAACTGCTTTTAAAGCAGCTTCCGGGCATAGGAGAGAAGACTGCCGAACGGCTCATCTTCTCAATGATTTCAAAGGGAAAAGCATATTCCGCAAATCTTTCGGAAGAGATAAAAACAGTAAATGAACTGATTAGAATCTGCTCCAATTGCGGAGGATACGGAGAGACAGACCCCTGTGAAATATGTTCGGATGCAAAGAGGGATAGGGGAATACTGATGGTTCTCGAGCGTCCCCGCGATATTTTCATATTTGAAAAATCTAAAAGATTTAGAGGCAGATACCATGTGCTCGGAGGCCTCATCTCTCCGATTGACGGGGTCACTCCTGAAAAGATAGGGGTTGAAAAATTAATTGAGAGAATAAAGAAGGAAAGCATAGGCGAGGTTATACTCTCTCTGCCTCCGACGACAGAGGGAGAGACAACCGCCATATACCTGTCAAGGACCCTTGAAAACTTAGTTGAGACAGTCTCTACAATAGCGCGCGGAGTTCCTTTCGGAAGCGATTTCGAATTCATAGACGAGTACACCCTTCAACGCTCCATAGACAAGCGGCAGAAGTGGTCTGAATAAATCAATAAATGCATAAAGGAGAGAGAGATGAATAATCCTGTTGTTTACTGGGAATTGGCTTCGCATGACAGGGATAAATCAGTGAAATTTTTCAAGGATGTCTTTGAATGGGATTTTGACGAGGATGAGAAATTCGGAACTCTTGAAACTCAAGAGTGAAGGACATAGAAGGAATGGCAAAAAAGGTTGTTGAAAACGGTTGTCTTGTCACTCTTGAACCCAATGAGATTGCCAAGGGCACATGGATATGCCTTTTTAATGAACCCTCAGGCGTCACCTTCGCCATGCTCGAAAAGAAATAGAAAATTTGTTTACGAATAATTGACATTATAAAAAGAATGTGTAAAATTAAATTTAAACTATGAAGTATGCAAATAAAAAAAATGAAGTCTTTAATAATTCTAAATAATGTGATTTCTTGACAGGAGGATTAATGGATAAAGAACAGAAGATAACAAACAACATTAAAGTAATAAATAATGATTTTATGATGCTTCAGAAGATGTTTCCACAATGCTTTGATAAAAACGGCAAATTTTTAATAGATAAATTTCAAAAACACCTTCAAACAAAAGAATTCAATTTTTCTACGGAAAGTTACGGTCTTGAATGGCTTGGTAAATCTTACGCGCGTTTATTGGCTAGTGACTCAGCTACAACACTATTAAAAGAGGATGAAAAACATAATAAGAAAGAAGTTAATAAAGAGTCTCAAAATCTATTGATAAAAGGCGACAATTTAGAAGTGCTTAAGCATTTAGTTAATGCTTACTATGAGAAGATTAAAATGATATACATAGACCCGCCCTACAACACAGGGACTGATGGGTTTGTTTATCAGGATGATAGAAAATTCACAGTAGAGGAATTTCAACAACTATCAGGTCTTAATGAAGAAAAAGCGAAACGCATTTTGGATTTTACTCGTAGCAAAAGCAATAGTCACTCAGCTTGGCTAACATTTATGTATCCACGACTTTATATTGCCAAACAATTGCTAAAAGATGATGGAGCAATTTTTATTTCCATTGATGACAATGAGGTTGCTCAACTGAGATTGTTGATGGATGATATATTTGGGGAAGAGAATTTTCTGCAGCAAATTATATGGCAAAAAAAGAAGGGGGGAAGTCAAGATTCTCAAGATTTGGCTAAAGAACATGAATATATTTTGATTTATACAAAAAATAATTGGAAAATAATTGATGAGACTAAAGATTTTGAGGAAGAAGAATTTAGTAAAAATATAAATTCAAGAGCAGCAAAATTAGTTAAATTGGAAAAATGGGGAAATCATTCATTGAGAACCGACAGACCTACTTTATACTACGCTATACTTGATCCCAAAGGAAAAGAGTTTTATCCTGTTGCTCCCAATGGAAAAGAAGGATGCTGGAGAAAAAAACCAGAATGTCTAGATAAAGAGCATTTATATTGGCAAAAAGACAGGAAAAATAGATTAACTCCTTATGAAGTTATCTATTTCGACGAAATTGAAGAAGAAAGAAAGATTATAAAAATCAGAACTATATTTACTGAATACGGAACAACAACTGATGCAGTAAAAGAGATACTATCATTGTTTGATGGTAATAAGGTGTTTGATACACCGAAACCAGTAAAACTTTTAAAGAAGCTTATGAGCTTTTCAGTTGAGTCTAATGGTTTTATCCTCGATTATTTTTCGGGTTCAGGGACTACAGGAGACGCCGTTATGCAATTAAATGCAGAGGATGGTGGACAAAGGCAATATATTTTAGTTCAACTTCCAGAGCTAATTGACCCTAAAAAGAGTAAAACAGCCTATGATTTTGTAAAAGACGAACTAAAAACAGAACCAACAATATTTGAAATCACAAAAGAGCGTCTTATTAGATCTGCTAAAAAAATAAAGGGAGAAATAATTGATAAGAAGATAAACGAAAAACAAAGAGAAATTAAAGACATTGAAAGTAAATTGGATTTAGAAGATAAAGAACAGAAAATCCAACAACTTAAAGGCGAGATTAATGCACTCAAAGAGCAAGATCTTGGATTCAAGATATATGAAACCATACCAATTTGGGAGAATTATACCTTTGAAGCGGATGAATTAGACGATAAAAACTTATTTGATGAAAGCAAATTAACCGAGGATGACATCAATGCTCTTCTTACTACCTGGAAAACTTATGACAATATACCGTTGACAGTATATTTAAAAAGTATTAATCTGGATGGATATACTGCCAATTATGGAAATGAGAAATTATACCTCATGCATAAAGGTTTTACTACAGAAAATCTTAAGCAACTATTGTTAAAAATTGATTCTGATAAGACCTTTAATCCAAAATCGATTATCGCTTTCGGATATCATTTTGATAGTAAAAATCTAAGAGAACTTTCGGAGAACATAAAATCCTATGCGAATAAAAAGCATATTGACATTGAATTTGTAATAAGGTATTAGCCAGATGGAATCAAATAGAATAGAATATAAAAGAGAATTAAATGAAAAAATGGATTTGGAGAAAGAAGTGATATCCTTTCTGAATACTCCGGAAGGTGGTAGGATTTTCATAGGTATAGACAATGAAGGGAAAAAAGTGGGAGTAAAAGAAATTGATAGCGATATTTTAAAAATCAAGGACCGAATTAAAAACAATATTATGCCCTCTTCTTTAGGGCTCTTTGATGTTATTTCGGATGAGGAGAATGTCATTGAAATTATAATCGCCGGGGGAAGCGAGAAGCCATATTTTAAGAGGAAATATGGAATGACTGAAAAAGGATGTTTTATAAGGATAGGAAATGCTGCTGAACCGATGTCTCAAAAAATGATAGATGAACTATTTTCATCGCGAACGCGAAATTCGATAGGAAAAATCAAATCACCTCGTCAAAATTTGACTTTTGAACAATTGCATATCTATTATAATGAAAGGAAGAAGACACTAAATAAGAGCTTTAGAACTAACTTAGAATTATTGACGCAGAACAATGAATTTAACTATGTTGCTTATCTGTTGGCTGATGAAAACAATGTATCAATAAAATTTGCAAAATATGCATCGGAAACACGAACCGATCTAATAGAAAACAATGAGTATGGTTATTGCTCTTTAGTCAAAGCAACAAAGCAGATTCTTGAGAAAATTGAAATTGAAAATAACACATCTGTTAAGATTACTTCAAAAGAAAGAGCCGAGAAACGACGATGGAATGCCATTGCATTAAGAGAGGCAATTCTGAATGCGATTGTGCACAATGACTATTCAAGGGAGAGTATGCCTAAAATAGAGATTTTCCCAAACCGAATAGAAATCACTTCAGCAGGTTCTTTACCTGAGGGATTAAGTAGAGATGAGTTTTTTGAAGGATTTTCAGTGCCGAGAAATAAAGAGCTTATGAGGATATTTAAAGATTTAGAGCTTGTTGAGCAATTGGGTTCAGGCATACCTAGAATATTAGAATCCTATGGAAGAGAATGCTTTACTTTCAGCGAAAATTTTACTCGCGTTATTTTCAATTCTTTACAAGTTACCCCCCAAGTTACCCCCCAAGTTACCCCCCAAGTTACCCCCCAAGTCGAAATGCTTGTGATGATTTTAGAAGGGGAACTTTCAAGAATAGAAATACAGAAGAAATTAGGTTTGAAAGATAAAAAGAATTTTAATGAGAATTATCTTTATCCTGCATTAAAAGAAGGAATAATTGAATTAACAATTCCTGATAAACCAAAGAGTAGTAAGCAAAAATACAGATTGACCTCTGATGGTAAAAAAATATTAAAAACGATTAAATAACATGAAAGCATTTAATTTTGAAAAGGACCTGTTGCATCAGAAACAAGCAGTGGAAAGCGCAACTGCAGTTTTTGAAAATATTGAAATGATTTATCCTCCGGAAACAGATAAGAAGTATATAAACCCGGTATTCGATTATTTAAATGACAGGCAATATGCACAAAATTTATCAAAAATTCAGAAGGAAAACGGATTAAAAGAGCCAATCAAAAGAAACAGCCACATAATTGATATCATGATGGAAACAGGAACAGGAAAAACATACACATATACTAAAACTATCTATGAAATAAATAAGTTGTATGGAATTTTCAAATTTATTGTTGTTGTTCCAACGCTCTCCATAAAAGCAGGGACAATAGATTTTCTCAAATCTGACAGTTGCCGGGAGCATTTCAAGGAGCAATATAATAAGACGATTAAGCTTCATATTGTAGAGAGTCAAAAGAACAATAAGAGTAAAAAGAGTTATATTCCTACATCCATTTCAAGTTTCGTAACTGCGGAGAATCACGATAAGAAGACTATTCAAGTGATGATTATCAATGCCGGGATGATAAATTCCGATACTATGCAGAAGAGTTTTGATAAAAGCCTCTTTGACAAATACTCAATACCTTTTGATGCAATTGCCGCTGTTAAACCATTTACGATTATTGATGAACCTCATAAGTATGCTAAGGATAAAAAAACTTGGGAGAATATAAAAAAAATGAATTCACAATTCATTTTGAGGTATGGCGCTACTTTTCAGGAATATGAAAACATAGTTTACTCCTTATCTGCTGTTGATTCATTCAACAGAAATTTGGTTAAAGGAGTGATAGGGCATATTACTGAATTTGATGCAGGCAAGAATGCCTTAGTGAGATTTGTTGATTCAGATGGGACTGAGGCTTTTTTTGAGCTCATAGAGAATAATGAAAGAAAGAGGGTAACACTTGTAAAAAATGAAAGTTTTAATAAAGTTCATTCAGTGATGACAGATTTAACTCTCGAAAAACTGAATAAGAGCATAGCTGTTCTTTCAAATGGATTGGAAATGAGAAAAGGAGAGAAAATCAATCCATACTCTTACGCAGAAACTCTACAAGAAATAATGATTCAAAAGACGATAAAGAATCATTTTGAAATAGAAAGGAAACTCTTAAAAAGAGAAGTAAAAATAAAACCACTCACACTATTTTTTATTGACAACATAGAAGAATATAGAAATATGGATGGTTACATTAGAAAAACTTTGGAGAAATATGTGGGTGCGGAAGTCAGTGAATTATTAAAAACAGAGACTGACCCGAACTATAAATCTTTGTTAGAGAAGACATATAAAAATATATCAGGAACTCATGCGGGATATTTTTCGCAGGACAATGAAGAAAAAGATGAAACTATCGAAAAAGAACTTAATGAAATATTGCATGACAAACAGGCTATTCTTGATTTGGAAAACCCAAGGCGTTTCATTTTTTCCAAATGGACTTTGAGAGAAGGATGGGATAATCCGAATGTTTTTCAGATTTGTAAATTGAGAAGCAGCGGTAGTGAAATATCTAAATTACAGGAAGTCGGCAGAGGGTTAAGACTTCCGGTAAATGAATATGGAAATCGAGTAAAGGATGAGCAGTTTTATTTAAACTACTATGTTGATTTCACCGAAAGTGATTTTATAGAGAAATTGGTCGAGGAAATAAATCAAAAATCCGGCATTGTGGCTGCGGAGCAAGAACCGGAAAAAATTTCCGAGGAAATGATTGAGAAAATTTGTGAAATTTACGAAATCAAAGAGGATGATTTAATAGATGACCTTATAAGAAAAAATATAATAAAACCGACTCACCGTTTTATAGATGGCGGTTTCGCATATATCAAGAATAATTACCCAAGAGTGTTTGATGGAGTAAATGCAAACAAGATTCGCAAGGCGACTGATAACAGAAAAAAAGTTAAAGTAAGAAGCGAGAAATATTTGGAATTGAAAGAACTATGGGAGACATTAAGTGAAAAAGCAATATTGGAATATAAATTTGAAAATGAAAATGCTTTTAAAAATCTTCTAACAGAGTTTTTAGAAGGGCAGAAGAGTTTATTAACAAATGATGGAATACGGGAAAGAGTTGAGCAGATTGTTGTGCAAGAAAACAATGCTTTTGTACAAGATTCCGAATCCGTTTATAGCAAAAGTACTAAAAAAATATCAACAATGAAATACAGCGACTTACTAAAAGAACTATCAAAGCTGTTAAATATAAATTTAAAGACGATTCATCAGGCAATCATAGATTCTAAAATTGGTATAAATGAATATCTAAATTCGACAACTGTAAGAATATTAAAGCAAAATTTTGACGACTATTTAATGAAAAATGCTATTGATAAGTTCAGTATAGAATATAAAAGGGTCTCAAATAATATCCATCCTACTAAACTGACTGATGCAGAAGGAAATGTCTTACAGGAGATATCTTCATCTGATGTAGGCGTTTTCTTTTCAAATGAAGCTGTAAATCAAAAATATTTGTATGAAGAATTGTATTTTGATTCGGAGTTGGAAAAGAAGAATATTATGACTGAAATTGACGAAGTAATTGTCTTCACAAAAATTCCGAAAAACTCAATAAAGATTCCTGTGGCAGGAGGTAAAAGCTATTCTCCTGATTTTGCATATGTATTAAAATATAAGGATGGAGAGAAGAAATTGCATTTCATTATTGAAACCAAGAATGTAGATAATGAGATTGGTTTGAGAACAGAGGAAATATCGAAAATCAGACATGCAGAGGAATTCTTTAAAGGTAGAGTAAAAATTGAATTTAGAACACAGTTTAGTAACACTAGAATGGCTGATTTAATTTCAGAAGTTTTTAATAAAAATCCGATAGACTGACGGTTTCCATTTTCCCAAGAGGTGGGGATGGCTTATACTTTACATAATATTATTGAACCTATTGTGGTGCGAAAGACAAATAGGCACAACATATAGTAATTTAACGGTTTAGGAAGTATTTTTTAAAGCTCCGGCTCTAAAAAATGTAAAAATAAGAATTTTTCCTATTGACAAATAGAGGAATTATTATATAATAAAGCCCTCTAAACAATTAAACGCAAGGGGTGATTTTAATGGCAGGCGTAAGAGTTAAAGACGGTGAATCATTTGATTCTGCTCTGAAAAGATTCAAAAGACTCTGTGAAAAGTCCGGCATTCTCTCCGAAATAAAGAACCATCAGTTCTATGAGAAGCCATGCGAAATCAAGAAAAGAAAGAACATTCAGGCAAGAAGGAAGTCGTCTCGGTACAATTACAATGATAATAATTGATCTGATAGCTGGAGCAATCGGGTTAATAAGCATCATTTTTGGTTTGGTTAAAGGTTTGATTCGGCAGGTTGGAGCGATATCCTCACTGGTAATTGCCTTCATACTTGCAAACAGGTTTTACTTAAACTTGACTCTTTTTCTCGCTAAATATATACAAATGGATGACTCTCTTCTGAGAGTCATCTCATTTATTATCCTCTTCGCACTCTTATTTTTATTAATGTTCTTAATAGTCATTATAATAGGAAAGGTTGCTTCAAACACACCGATAGTTATTATCGACAAACTTCTCGGCGTGCTCTTCTCAATCGGACTTGTGCTTCTGATATATGGCGGGATTATTTATCTTTCTGCCAAATTGCCGTTCAAAGAGGATGTCGTAAAGAAAATCAAATCAACATATACATACAGAGTATTCAATTTTGCGGCGACTTCCGACATAATTAGGCATGGAAAATGAAATAAAAGGGTTAAGCAAATTAGAGCTTAACTTTATTCTTGAGGATTTTTCAAAATATGCATATCTTGAAACTACCAAGGAAAGATTCCATTCTCTTGCTTTTGTTAAAAACAAGGCAGAGTATGATAGACGGCGTGAATCTTGCGAAAGATTCGTATCTAAAGTCTCACCGAATCTTCAGCTCTCAGCTTTCAAAATAGCAGGAGTCGACAGAGCGGCGGAATCCGTTTTTAGAATAAATGGCGAGCTGGAGAAGAAGAGCATCAGGTGCATCTCAGATTCCCTGATTTATATATGCAGACTGAACCGAAGCGACAAAGATTTTATAAAAGAGATTCTCGGTGAAGAGATTGACTCCGCATCAATGGAAAAAATTGCAAAAGAACTGTCGGAACTAATTGACGAGGAGGGGGAGATTGCTTCAAAAGCATCTCCGGAGCTCGCGAGAATCAGGAAAGAGAAGGATTCCCTGCTCAACAGACAGCAGAAGATAATAAACCAGACAATAAAAACTTACGAGAAGATGCTGATGGAGGACAAGGTGACACTCCTTGACAACAGAATTGTCCTGCAAGTCGATATGCATCAGAAGAATATGGTCAAGGGAGTTCTGCATGCATACTCCAATTCAAAGAAAACGGCATTTATTGAACCTGAAGAGCTGGTTATTTTCAACAATCAGATAACAGAGCTTGAACAGGACGAACAGATTGAGATTCAGAGAATACTTGAATCATTCAGGCAGAGACTCTTGGAGAGCGAATCCGTAAAAATCTCGCTGACAAAACTAATAGAAGAGATAGATTTTATAAATTCAATCTGCGCTTATATGGACGCAAAAAACGCAAAATACGCTTTGATAGGAGAAAGTATAATCCTTAAAAGGGCATTTCATCCGATTATAAAGAAGATGAAACTTGACAAGGCGGTTCCAGTTGACCTTGTTCTTGATAAAAAAAGTTCAATGATGATTACCGGACCCAACATGGGAGGAAAGACCGCTTTGTTAAAAACTTTGGGAGTGCTCTCTCTGACTGCCAAACTCGGGCTTCCCGTGATAGCTGACGAAGGCACCACACTGATACTTTTTGACAAGGTGCTTGCGGATATCGGGGATGACCAATCAATTGAGGAGGGTGTTTCCACATTTGCATCCCATGTAATAAATTACAGGAAGTTTTTCGACGAAGCATCCGAAGGTTCTCTGGTTTTGCTTGATGAAATAGGCACAGGAACATCTATTAAAGAGGGCTCAGCATTTGCAATAACTCTTATAAGCAGGTTGTTAAACAAGAATGTCAAATGCATCTTTACCAGCCATTTTGATTCAATCAAAGAATTCGCGCTCTCTCGCAGTGATATAAAATGCGTAGCAATGAAGTATGATTATTCAAACAATACGCCGTATTTCCAGACAGTCATGGATTCGGTAGGCGACTCGGGGGTATTCGGAATTCTGAAGAAGTATGATTTTCCCGACGAACTTATAGATTCAGCCAAATCACTCATCGGTGCGGATTATGTGAATTATTCCGAGCTTATTGATAAGTATAAAAAGCATATAGCGGATTATGAGGAAAGAACCAAAAAGCTTGAAATGAGGGAGAAGGCGATAAGCAGGATAGAAACGATAGTCGCAAAAGAGAAGGAGCAGGCAAAGGAGAAACTGGAAAATCTTGATGAGACTTTCAAGGAGAAGAGAGGCGAGGAGATAGCTTCTATGAGAAGGGAATTCGAGCTGATAGTCAAGGAAATAAGGGAGAGCTCCGCTTCAAAAGATGCGATAAAGAGAACGAAGGAGTTCATAGAGCAGAAGAAGAGCCTTCCGGTTATGTTGAAAAAAGAGAAGAGCAAGAGCCCGGAAAAGAAACAGGGAGATTATAAGGCGGGCGACTATGTCGTTTTGTCAAGCAATATTGAAGGGTATATTGAGAAGATAGACGAAGAGAATCTCTCCTTGAGCGTGAATGGGGTGATTGTCAACACAAAGGCGGCAAACATTGTGGGACATGCTGTAAAGGACGGAAAGAGCGAACTGAGAATCTCGTATTCCGATGAAATCAAATCAAATGAGCTTGATATCAGGGGAATGTATGCGGATGATGCTCTGGAAGCAGTTGAAAAGTTCCTTATGAGGGCGCAGAATGCAAACCTTCATGAGGTGGTGATAATACATGGTCATGGCACAGGAGTCTTGAAGCGTGAGGTGAGAAATTACCTGAAAAAACAGAAGGATATCAAATCCTTTGATTCCGGAAGGGAGATGTCCGGAGGAGACGGAGTGACTGTAGTAAAATTGTAAACAGGGAATTAGTGCGCTGGTAAGCTGGTAAAAGAAAGTTGATAGTTGAAGAAAGAAAAAGAGTAGGCTAGTAGACTGGTACGCTGGTGAGCTGGTAAAAGAAAGTTGATAGTTGAAGAAAAAAAGACCATTATTTGATTGTAAAATGATTAAAACAATACCAACAACCAATTAAGTATTGACAAAAAAGAATAGATTTAGTAAGATTAATTTTGATTTAAATTATTGAAATATAATAAATATTTAAATAAAAGTTGGGATGAATGGGAAAAAGTGAATCAAGCCATAAATCAATAGAAAAGCTGAGATAAGGATGTTAAAAAAGATTCTCTGCGTCATAATTATCCTAATTGTTGTATTGAATATGTTTGCTGGTGAAATATCTGAGAAAAATTCAAAAAAGAGTGAAATTGAAAACAAAACTCAAGATGTACAAAGTGTAAGTAAAACCGATGACATTATGAACGTATTTTCCTATTCATTTTTACATGGTATTTTAGTTAATCTGGGATTAATTCCTGTAACAGCGGTATTTACGTATATATCATTTGTGATTGCTATGCTGGCATTTTATTCTACTTCAGACAGTTGTATTTTGATTATGGGTATGTATTCAGTAATCTCTTTAGCAATTATTTTGCACCTAATTGCAGTAGCTTTCATAACTGGAACAAATTCCGAGAGTATTTCCGAATTGTATTCAAGTTATGATATAAGTGAAATTCCAACTGACAGCGAATTTGATATTATCAAATATAATAAATTAAAGTCATATAAAAATATGATGAAAAATGTATCATGCGCCGGCAGTGCGTTATCTTTTGTGATTGTATCGGTTATTGTGTTATTCACACTTTCTAATGGGTAATATGAAACAAATATTTAAATTTACATTAATCTTAATGCTCATAATGTCAAGCTTACTTGTTTTCGGAAATGATGAAAATGAAAATATTGACGAAGTAAACTTAATAGAGATGTCGAAAGGGGAAATAGCGGCATATAAAATGTTTTATGACAAATATCAATTTCCGTTAAAATCTTGTATTCTCACAACTACGGTCAAGGAAATGAATGCAAAGGAGTTATTCCCAGATAGCTCATTAAGCTTCAAAGAAGGATTCAACAAAAAATACAAATCACTCTCATGGGAATCTACAAAAATGAAGTGGCAAGTAATAGTATTGACACCCTTAAGTGTAGCAATGTTTGCATTTCTATTGATATATCTTATATATTGAAATATGAGAAACTGTGTTTAAACGAGTTTTTATTGTGATTATAACAGTGCTTTTATAATGGTCTCTTGAAATAGGACACGATTTAATGATAGAATGTGTTAAAAAAGGAGGCAGAAATGGACTACAAGAGACACGAATCAGGATTCAAGGCGAGAGCGGCGCTGTAGGCAATAAGTGAGGTTGATATTAAAAAATATAAAAGAGGGTCTCAATCATTAAAATACAAAACTCCATCTGAAGTTTATGGAGATATTACGAATGCTCAAACAGCTTAACAATAAACACAATTTATCAAAATCTTGTGTCTTGACAAGAGAGCCATTATCTAGGTAACGGATATAAATGTTTATGAAGAGGATATCTTCGGATTGGAAGAATCCGCCCTTTTGCTATCGCAAAGTACGGTGTTAAATATACACCTGACCATTACAATACTATTATGCAAACTTCTTGACAAAGTGGGCGCAATACAATAAGATTGAAATGATTAATAAAAAGGAGATGGTTTTGAAAAAGAAATTAGAAGGAGTATTTATACAATTCATACAGGAGGAATTGTGAAAAAAGTTATTTTCATTATCATTATTATTGTTTCAGCATTGTTTGTTTTTGCTTCAAATGAGAGACCATTCAGAGAAGAGGATATGCTTCTTGCTAACTTTGAACAACCTGAAGATTACAATCAACCCAACTGGGCGACAGATAGTTTGAATGTAAGGGGAGTAGGAATTTATCCTTTCTTTGGAAGTGCATATAATGTTTTCATCGTAGATACATTAGCATATTCTTGTATGAGTAATTATTTAGTAGTGTTAAATGTTAAGGACAAAGCAAATCCTTTTTTGGTAAGTTATTTCAGTTTACCGGATTATGCATGGGGTGTCTATGTTTCAGGCAGTTATGCGTATGTTGCTGATTATGATTATGGTTTACAGATAATAGATATCTCAAATCCTTCAAGCCCAACCCTTAAAGGGAGCTATGATACACCGGGGAGTGCTGAGGGTGTCTATGTTTCAGGAGATTATGCCTATGTTGCTGATTATTTTGATGGTTTACAGATAATAGATATCTCAAATCCTTCAAGCCCAACCCTTGCAGGGAGCTATGATACACCGGGTCGTGCAAGGGGTGTCTATGTTTCAGGAGATTATGCCTATGTTGCTGATTATTATGATGGTTTACAGATAATAGATATCTCAAATCCTTCAAGCCCAACCCTTAAAGGTAGCTATGATACACCTGGTTATGCATTGGATGTCTTTGTCTCAGGCAGTTATGCCTATGTTGCTGATGGTAGTTCTGGTTTACAGATAATAGATATCTCAAATCCTTCAAGCCCAACTCTTAAAGGTAGCTATGATACACCGGATTATGCTGAGGGTGTCTATGTTTCAGGCAGTTATGCCTATGTTGCTGATGAAAGTTCTGGTTTACAGATAGTAGATATCTCTGACCCCACAAGCCCAACACTTAAAGGTAGCTATGATACACCGGGTTATGCATTGGGTGTCTATGTTTCAGGCAGTTATGCCTATGTTGCTGATGAGGATTCTGGTTTACAGATAATAGATATCTCAAATCCTTCAAGCCCAACCCTTAAAGGTAGCTATGATACACCGGGTTATGCAAGGGGTGTTTATGTTTCAGGAGATTATGCCTATGTTGCTGATGCTGATTCTGGTTTACAGATAATAGATATCTCAAATCCTTCAAGCCCAACCCTTGCAGGGAGCTATGATACACCGGATTATGCTGATGATGTCTATGTCTCAGGCAGTTATGCCTATGTTACTGATGGTAATTCTGGTTTACAGATAATAGATATCTCAAATCCTTCAAGCCCAACCCTTGCAGGGAGCTATGATACACCGGGTTATGCTTATGGTGTCTATGTTTCAGGAGATTATGCCTATGTTGCTGATTATTATGATGGTTTACAGATAATAGATATCTCAAATCCGAAAAGCCCAACCCTTAAAGGTATCTATGATACACCGAGTTATGCATTGGGTGTCTATATCTCAGGAGATTATGCCTATGTTGCTGATTATAGCGCATTATGTATTTTAGAGTTTGATCCTTTTATGGGAGTAACAGAAAAGTTTGTTGAAGAGAAGCAAGATAAAGAGAATCATAAGATGGATATACTACAGAATGAAATAAGGTATACAAATTCAACAGGGGATAACAAATTTTCTGTATATGATATAAATGGCAAGGAAGTATATAGAGCGAAAGAGAGAAGGATAGGTCAGCACAGCTACTCAACAGAACACCTTTCATCAGGCATATACTTCATAAGATTCAGAGATGGAGAGAGACAGATAAACAGAAAGATGGTGATAATAAGGTAGAACACAATAAGGTAAAAGAGAAAACAGTTTTCCCGCAGAGGGCGGTTTAAGTTTAAAAGCCGCCCTCTCTCTTTTTTCCCCGAGGTGTTCCAAGTCCCCGTTCAATATACCCATTAGCATAATCATCATTACTTGACAGATATATCTCTCGCTCACTCTTCATTATTCGGTTCAATATCTCCTCCAATAACAACCGCAAAGAACTGTTGCTTAATTCATTAATGTCAGCTATAATATCTTTCGGTAGGGACTCTTTAGGGTTCATTGGGTTCCTCCATGTAAAAGTTTTTGTTCGCTTTTTGGAGAGAGTCTGCAGACTCTCTCCAAACCTTTTTTATTCTCCTTCTCGTTAATCTTATTATATTCCACTCCTATTGATTTTACACAACTTTTATTATACTCCCGTCATCATATATAAACTACTTTGTTCTGGCAGAATGGGACATTGTCAAAGAAAAATTATATGTGAGATATGAGATTGATAAAGCCTCACAAACAATTAAAGAAGTGAGGTTTAAAATCAACTCTCATTCAAAGAAAAACTATCAAATTAGCGGTTGACTTTTATTTTGCCAATAACCATTAATGTAGGAAGAGGCGAATGAGAAGAGCGTGAACTATTATACTGAGTCCACTTAACATGAGCTGAGAGAAGTAGTATAATGTTCATTAAGAAAAGCGAGCTTTTCTTAATGAAGCAAAAATATTGTCCTTTATTAAACAATTCACACTAATTTTATACTAATTACCCCTTGACAAATCAAAAAAAAGTATATATACTACCAAATCTATGTTTTTTGCTGGTGTAGCTCAGGGGTAGAGCAGTGGTTTTGTAAACCACTGGTCGGGGGTTCAATTCCCTCCACCAGCTGATCGTGGAGAGATTCCCGAGCGGTCAAAGGGGACAGACTGTAAATCTGTTGGCTGATGTCTTCGAAGGTTCAAATCCTTCTCTCTCCACTGTAAAAAAATCGCGGGAGTAGCTCAATTGGTAGAGCTTCTGCCTTCCAAGCAGAATGTTGCGGGTTCGAGCCCCGTCTCCCGCTTTTGATTCTCTAAAGGAGAGGAATCTCCTTAGGGAAAGATTTTTTTTTATATGCTCTTTTAATAAGTAAAATAAAAACAATATGCCCATGTAGCTCAGTCGGTAGAGCACATCCTTGGTAAGGATGAGGTCGCCGGTTCAATTCCGGCCGTGGGCTGATAACAAGGAGGAATAAATGGCAAAAGAAAAGTTTGAGAGGAAAAAGGTACACATGAACATCGGGACGATAGGGCATGTGGATCACGGCAAGACGACATTAACAGCGGCGATAACAAAGGTGTTGGCGATG
>JBFXGO010000030.1:0-30853 GCA_050239825.1 bacterium | reverse complement strand
CATTTAATCGGCTGAAATTACAAATTTGTCTTTTATTATATTGATTCTTCCGAAAAAAACAATTGTAAGTTATACTCATCACAACTGTCGGCATATTGTCTTGATAACTTTTTTATGTATAATGGTGATATGCGAAGAATAATAATTTTGTCCATTCTTATGATTATATCACTCTCTTCATTTTCTCAAGAGAGAATTGGGTTGGTTTTGGGAGGAGGAGCGGCGCGGGGTCTAGCTCACATTGGAGTTTTAAAAGCCATTGAAGAATATCAGATTCCGGTTGATGTTGTAGGCGGAACAAGCATGGGGGCAATTATAGGAGGACTCTGGGCTTCCGGTTATACTGCATCTGAGATCGAATCAATATTTTTAACGAGCGACATAAAAAATTGGTTCACGGAGATACCGATAAGAGAAAAACTTCCGATATACTATTCAATAAACAGCTATCCCACATTCATCGACCTGTTCATAGAGAACAACAGATTCATTGTGCCTGAAGGCACTCTTGACGACAAGCTCATAAATCTTGAATTATACTCTTTCTTTGCGGAGACAGACAATGCCATACGGGGTGATTTCAGAAAACTCTGGAAGCCGTTTCTATGCACTGCAACAGATATAAACATGGAGAATCCCCTCATAATTACAAGCGGTTCTCTCGGCAATTCTATACGCGCATCAATGTCTCTCCCTGTTATCTTCAAACCGGCAAAAATCGGAGATCAATATCTCTTTGACGGAGGGATGTTTGACAATATACCCGCCAAGGCTGTGAGAGACACTTTTGATGCCGATTTCATAATCTCTATTGATGTATCGGGAAACAAAAAAACTCTCGAAAGAAAAAACCTCAATGTTTTTGATATCACATTCACTCTTGTCGACCTTCTGACAATCAACTTGAGCAGGGACTCTCTTGAGCTTATGGGACATTATGTCAGACCTTCAGTAGATGATTTCAACGGATATGAATTCACAAAAGCCAAGGAGCTCATAGAACTCGGGTATACCGCCATGAAGGAGCAGGCCCCGGCTATTCTTGAAAAAATAAGAAGAAGAGAGGAGTATCCCTCTTACAGAAGAAATTTGATTGATGATTTCGCGGTCTTTGACGGAAGAATAATAGGTGAGATAAAGATTGAAGCAGACAACAACCTTACAAGAAGCACAGTTCTAAACGCAATAGAGATGAGAGTGGGAGATATTTTTTCATTCTCAAAATTGAAGCTTGGTTTCTACAGACTTTACGCTATCGGCCTTTTTAAAAGCATCGAACCCGAGATTAAATATAATAGGATTGGCAGAAATCTTTCAATAATAATAAAAACAACTCCCATCAGTTACAACAAGGTCTCTGTCGGTGCTTTTGCTGACTCTAGGGCGGGGATAAACATTTACGCAAAATATGAGAAGAATAACATTTTCAACTACGGCGGCATGTTTGATCTATACGGATTCGCAGGAAATTTCGTGAAGGGCGCATCCATAAACCTCTTCTTCCCCTCTCTCGGGTATACAAACACCATCGCCGGAATCTATACGAATTATCACATTTATAAATACTTCGGAGTATATGAAAACACATTCGGATACCATCACAATTTTAATGCAACCATGCTTTTGGGAAACAATTTCGGTTCGAGGTCATTCTTTTCTCTCTTTGGGGGCGCCAGATACAAGAAGATTGAGGAGAGGGATATTCTCAAAAACTCTTTCGGACTGTTTTATCTCAAAAATACAATTTCATCTTCTTTTGAAAATATAAGCGGTGAGAGGAGCGGATTTATGATTGGAATCAATGTCCCTTTCTATAGTTTCCTTGCAGACAGCATTCCAACTCTATCGACAATAGTTTCATCGGATAATTTCAAACAGACATACTTCAAGGGAATAGGAGAATTCACAAAGATGGCTAAACTCCACACCAGATTCAACATGTCTTTCTTCTCTTCAATAGGAGTGATAACTCAGCTCTACAAGAACCATCAGTACAATGACAAGATTCAGATTGATTATTCTGTAGCTAGGCCGACCTTTGAATTTCAGTATCTCTACGACCCAATTCTGACTGGCAGGTATTTTATATCATTCGGCATCTCTGAAAAATTCTATGTTAATGAAACAGTCTTCATAAAAAATGAAACTGAGATTGCGGGTTTCACGAATCAATTGATAGCTGAGTTTGACCCATCTTTTATCGGCGGTTCAAGATTATCCCTCGGCATATCTACCATTATAGGTTTGTTTGAGATAGGCGGCGGATACTTTCGTTCAAAAATAGACAATGAAACGCGTTCCAAATTTACTTACAGCATATATCTCGGCAATCCGATAGAGAAACTTGATATACTGGATATATACTGATGAAAGCAAAAAACTCGACCAAAGGACTCTTGTTTGCTCTTTTAGCATTGTTCCTCTGGGGAATACACGGACCTGCCGGAAGATATCTGGCGCTTCAGGATGTCAATATGTACTTTGTGGCGGCTCTTAGATTTTTCATAGGAACTTTTGTCTTCTTTATATTTTTGCTTTTCAAAAAAAGACTGTCAATCAATTTCAGGGAGGAGCTTCCTCTCGTCCTGATAATATCACTCGTCGGAGTTGCAGGCAATTCAGTGCTTTATCACCTGACTCTAAAGTACCTTTCGGGAACACTCGTTATGATACTTGAGAATCTGTCGCCGCTTTTTGTATTTTTGCTTGTTCTTTTTTTGGATAAAGAAAAACCAAAATTCATTGAAATTCTCTCTCTGGGGCTCTCAATACTCGGCATATTTATTATCGTGCTGGGAAAGGAGAAGTTTTTCGACCTTAAGGATAATTTTTATCTTGGCATAATACTTGGCATCTTTACTGGAATCACCTTTGGATTTTATGTTTATTTTTCCTCAAAGCTTGTAAAGCCCCTCCATAATGACCCTATAAAGATAATCTCATACCTTTTCAAGATATTCCTTATAACGGCTGTTTTGATGTCTCCGCTTCTCTTCACAAAAGGCAAAACGCCGGATTCTTTTTCAGAATGGTTTTGGCTTATTGAGATGGGTGTTTTTCAGTCAGGACTCGCATACATTTTTTGGAACTATGCATTGTCTCTCCTGCCTGTCAATTCAGCCTCAATACTCTTTCTTCTCACAATAATCTTCACAACAGTCAATGAAGTGGCGTTTTTGGGATTGAAACTCAACATCTATCTTGTTTTGGGGGGATTTTTGATAATTATGTCAGGATACCTTATATCAAGAGATATAAATAAAGGGCGAGGGAAATCGGAATAATCGGCGTCTAAATAATTGACATTTTAAGATTTAATGTTATTATTTCTCTATTCATAAGTGAGGAGCAAATGAAAAAACTTATCGGATTGATTTTTTTATCTCTTTTTCTGACATCAGCGGTTTTCTCTGAAACAACGCTTGAAGATGCTTTGATAAACTCAAAGACCGGTTCTCTTGATTTCAAGCAGATAGTTCTCGACAGGGATGTACAAAACAAGGCGCTGCTACAGACTCTTCCTTCAATTCTTCCATATGTGAATTATACTCTCTCTGTTGATTCTTCCGATATGACAGAGTGGTCTTACAGCCAATCTGTCGGTATCTCACAGAAACTGTTTGACCTGCCGGTCTTCATTTCACTTTATAAGAATAAAGAATATACCGACATAGCAAACTGCGTTTATCTTAAAGGTGTGTACACACTCTACCAGAATGTTATAGAGCAGTATTTTTCGCTTCTTGAATATCAGATTCGCCTTGACCTCGACACTCTTCTAATCAAGAGGGAATCGGAGAATGTCAGAAGAGGCGAATCACAGCACAATGCGGGTTTGATTTCAGAGACTGAATACATGACTTTAAAATCGAATTATTACAATGTAATGTACTCTTACAAAACAGACCAAAACGGCTATGACGCGGCTTTGATAAATTTCAAGAGTCTTACGGGAATTGATTCTCCCGACCGTCTTGCGGATGTTGACACAATTCCTCTCTTTGAAGAATTCAAAACGGACATCAATGATTTGCTGAGAAACATACCCGAGTATGTAATTGCGAAAAAAACATACTCTGCATCTGCGGCAGATGAGGTTTCTTCAGTAATGGAATTTACGCCCAAAGCGTCATTGAATGTTTCATACGGACTTTCGGACTCTGTTCTTGACATTGATCCTTCAAGATTTATGACAGAATCATCTTTTAGGGCAGGAGTGAGCATATCATTTCCCGTCTTCACCGGATTTTCACGCACACTCAATGTCATAGACAAATCATACGCAAGAAAATCATCGCATATTGATTTTTTGAAGATAAGTCAGAATCTCTCTCTCGAATTGGAAAATCTTTCTGAAAGAATAAGCTGGACAAAAGATTTATATGAAAGCGCGAAGAACGGCTTTGATGCTTCAGAAAAGATTTTCGCCAAATCACAAAGATTGTACGAGGCAGGAGAAATTTCAACAACAGAGTACATAACCTATCAAAAGGGATATCTTGAAAGCGCAATGAATTTCATAAATGCAAAGAAGGAAGTTTATAAACTATATTACAGATATCTGTATTTAATAAGGAGGAAACCGTGAAATTCCTTAAGAAGAAAAGAACAATAGCCATAATAGCAGTTATACTTATTCTTCTCCTCATCATCTTCGGAAAGAATAAGCCGACGGTTGAAGTAGAGGCGATGGATGCGAAGATTGAATCAATAAATGAGACCGTTTCAATAGACGGAACGCTTGAACCCTTTGTAGATGTAAAGATTTCATCCGACATCACAGGGAAATGCACGAGAATTTATGTTGAACAGGGAGATAAGGTAAAAAAGGGAACCCCGCTTCTTAAAATCGACGATGTTTCTCAGAGAGCAAGGCTCACTGAAGCCGAAACAGCCCTAAATGCGGCACAATCAAATTTTGAGTATGTGTCATATAAATTTGAAAATCAGAAAAAATTATATGAAGAGAAGCTCTCGTCGCTTTCGGAATTCACTCTCTCGGAGCTTGAATTCAAAAATGCGCAAAACACCCTTGCTTCAATGCAGGCTGCTTATGACATAGCAAAAAACAATATTGAAAAGACGCTAATCACATCTCCGATAGATGGCATTATCACTGCTGTTTATGTTGAAGAGGGAGAAAATGTAATAACGGGCACAATGAACAATGCAGGGACGGTTCTCATGACTGTTTCGGACAATAACAAGCTTCTTGTAAAGGCAAATGTGGATGAGACATCAATTGTCAAGATAATGAAGCAGAATCCGACAACAGTGATTTTCGACGCATACCCTGAAACAACTTACACGGGATTTGTATATCAGAAAGGAAACAGACCCACGCAGGAATCCTCTGTGTCGGAGACCGGAATCGAATATGAAGTTCAGATCCTCCTTGAAGAAGCCCATGATGAGCTTATATCAGGAATGACAGGAGAAGTAAATATCATCACTCAGGTAAAGGAGAATGTACTCACAGTGCCGATACAGGCAGTAGTGAGCAGAAATGGAGATGAGGGGGTCTTCACTCTCAATGGAAACATAATTTCTTTCACTCCCGTAAAAACAGGAATAACAGGTAATATGAAGCTGGAAGTCATATCGGACAATCTGAAAGAGGGCGATAAGGTTATTACGGGACCATTTACTGCGATAAAAACTCTTCAGGACAAGCAAAAAGTGAAAATATCCGAAAAAAATTCTAAAACAAATAAAAATTCAGATAAGCTGGATAACACTCCTAAGCCTGATGGAAGATAAAAATGTTTGAATTAATACTTGAAAGCATCAGGGTGAGTTTTGAATCGATTCGAAACAATAAACTCCGGAGCTTTCTGACAACACTCGGCATAATCATCGGAGTCATGACAGTCATAATAGTCGTATCCATTATTGCGGGTCTTCAGGCAAAGGTGCAGGAAGTCTTCTCTTCGATAGGGTCGAATGTAATTTATGTGGAGAGGCATTCGTGGGTGTCAATGGGTCCCAATGACTGGAGAAAGAGGATGCGAAATTATGTTGATTTCGACGATTATAAACTTGTGAAGGAGATGATGACATCGGCAGAGGAGGTTGGAATCTCAATTTCGAGAATGTTCCCTGTAAAATACAGAAATGAAAGACTTGATGCAATACAGACGCAGGGAGTCTCAGAAAACAGCTTCAAAATAAACAATATTACAGTTGAAATGGGAATCGCCTTTTCTGCGGATGATATTAAATACAAAAGAAATGTGTGCATCATAGGAAAGGATATTCAGAAAAATATCTTTAAAAATGAGAATCCCATAGGAAAGACACTAACTCTGGACGGCAGAAAGTATCTTGTACAGGGAATAACGGAGGAGAAAGGTTCAGTATTCGGACAGTCAATGGATGAGGTGATTTACATACCCTATACCGTTATGGTCAAGTACTATGGAGAGGAGGCAAGGAGACTCTCTATAGAAGTTAGAAGCACTACTCCAGAGGAGACCATAGAGGAACTGCGGTGGATAATGCGTTTGTCTCATTCTTTAAAGCCCAATGAAGAGGACAATTTCTATATAAACACATCCGATGCGCTTATGAATCAGTGGAAATCCCTTACTACTGCGATTTTTTTGATAATGATAGCGATAGGTTCCCTATCTCTTGTTGTTGGAGGAATCGGAATCATGAACATAATGCTCGTCTCTGTTTCGGAAAGAACAAGGGAGATAGGCATTAGAAAATCAATAGGCGCAAAGGACCGTGAGATACTTCTCCAGTTTTTGTTTGAATCAATAACAATATCCCTTACAGGAGGAATCATCGGCATTTTGGCCGGATTCGCCATAGCATTCACTATTTCCAAATTTTCTAACCTGCCTTTTGCGATTCCTTTGTGGTCTGTTCTTCTCGGATTTCTCTTCTCGGTCAGTGCGGGATTATTCTTCGGAATACTGCCGGCGAGAAAGGCGGCTTCATTGGATCCAGTGGAGTGTTTAAGATATGAGTAAAATAATACAGATGACTGATATTGTAAAAGAGTACCCCTTTAAGGGCGGAGTAGTCAAAGCTTTAAGGGGACTCACCTTTGAAATCGAACGCGGGGAGTTCCTCTCCATTATGGGTCCATCGGGAAGCGGGAAATCGACTTTGATGCACATAGTGGGTTGCCTCGACCGTCCGACTTCCGGAAAATACATTTTAGACGGACAGGATGTTTCAACTCACACAAATGATGAGCTGGCGGAGCTGAGAAACAAAATGATCGGTTTCGTTTTTCAAAGCTACAATCTACTTCCAAAGACAACGGCGATAAGAAATGTAGAGATGCCTATGATATACGCAAAAGTGAACAGAAAAGAGAGGCATGGCAGAGCAATGCAACTTCTTGACCTTGTAGGTCTCGCACACAGAGTTCATCATATTCCATCCGAAATGTCGGGAGGAGAGAGACAGAGGGTCTCCATAGCCCGTTCTCTGGCTAATGACCCTGATTTCATACTTGCGGATGAGCCTACAGGCAATCTTGACTCAAAAATGTCCGATGAAATAATGGATATGCTCAGAGCGCTCAACAAAGAAGGAAAAACAATTATTATAGTAACGCACGAGCATGATGTGGCACAGAAGACAGACAGGGTTATTTACATAAAAGACGGAATGATTGTTCCGAAGCTTTAAACCTGATAGATTCTGTTATTTTCCTCTAAACACTTGATAAATTTCAAGTATTGGGTCTCTGATGTTTTTTCATATGCACCCCTTAACATTAAAACAGCCTTCTCTTTTAATGATGATTCTCCTGTAATGAAGTAGAGTTCAGTCAATAACATCCCCTTTGGACCTTCATCTGTTGCAAGCTCAAGATACTTTTCAAGATTCTTCACAGCTTCGTTTTTATTTTTCACCGCTGTGATTCTCTCCCTGATTATAAATAGCCGCGCATGCTCATTTATATCATTTTCAGGAGATACCTTCTTGAACGCCTCCTCTGCCGATTCTTCTGCCTCCTGCCTTCTTCCCATCTCCAGATAGAGCTTGGATAGGGTATCAAGCATCACGGCAATTCCCTTTGTATCATTAAGAGAGCGGCTTATCTTCAACCCCTCCAGAAGAAGCTCCTCAGCTTTTTTGTTTTCCCCCAAAATTGCATAGCATGAACCCAAATTGCCCAAAGCAAGCCTCTCACCTCGTTTTTCATTTATATGTCTTGAAAGTTCGAGAGATCTGTTCATATACCCTATCGCCTTGTCAATGTTGAATCTAATGGACTCCAAAGATTTCACGCACAAAACCAATGAAAGGAAATAGGGATTTTTTATTTATATCGTCGGAAGAGAGCTGATATATCGCGGCAAAATCAGTAAATTTCTTGCAGATTTCATTTATTAGTCGGGATTTTCCTATTCCTGCCTCTCCTATTATGTCAAGGACTCCTCCGTTTTCCCATTTAAGCAGAATTTCTCTAAGAGAATCTCCCAACTTCAGATGTCTGTCTCTACCTACAAATTTTGTCTCATAAGATTTTTCTCTTCTTTTTAGGCGCCCATCAAGAAGATAGGTGTGCACATTTTTTGCCTTTCCCTTTAAATCAATCGTTCCCTCATAACTAAACGAATAAAACTCTGTAAGATTCCTGAATACTTCCTCAGTGACCATCACATCTCCTTCAGAAGCCTTTGACATTATTCTGGCTGCTGAGTTGACATTGTCTCCGATTGCTGTGTAGGTGTTTCTTCTTGAGCTTCCGATACTGCCTGTAAATGCCATTCCATGAGTTATGCCTGCCTTGAATTTCTTAAAATACCTTGCCCTCAGCTCAAGTATGAGGTCAATGCTCCGCCTTATGTCATCCTCATTTGATTTTGGAGCGCCAAACAATATATAGATTATTCTGCCCTTATCTCCCGAATCAACCATGTTGAAATTAGCATTGTATTTTTCACAAAGTAGAATTGTTTCTTCAATGAACTTTTCGCTTGATCTTCCTGCATTTGAAAAATCGATGAATACCGATGTTACATTTCTGAATTCCGCCTTATGTTTTTCCTGCGAAGAAAATTTAATAAATGGTTTTGACGAATTTCTTCTCTTTTTGCTTTTTTTAACTGCTAGTGAAGAAACTTTGTAATATTTTCCCACTCTCAATAAAGAGAGTGCATCAACACTTTCAATCTTGCTTTTAATTTTTCCTGAAATGAGTATATCTCACGAAGTAATGAAACGGGTTGCTTTTTCAAGGTCTCTGAAAGGCTTTCCATCAAAAAAATAAATTTTCTTTTTTCTGTCATTAAAGCTTTTCGTCTTTATCTCTCCGTCAATGACAGCTATCTTTATTCTGATGCCGGAGATTATTTTTCCGTCAGTCTTTTTTATTATCTCATTTGCGCAGATTACAGTTTTTTTTGCATCATCAGTCTTGAATACCGCCGATATTGCATCTCCCGCAAAACCGCTTACAATCCCTCCATGGCTGTAGATTATTTTTATTATGGGTTTGAAGATTGAATTCAGGATTTCCGAAACCCTCTCCGCGCCGCTGTACTCTCCGCTCATGTGCTTCTCTGTGAGCGCTGTAAATCCGTTTATATCGAGAAAGAGCAGGTATCCGTAGAACCTGCTCTCTCCCGCGAGAACTTTTGACACTCCCTTTTTTAATTTCATGTCAAAATTCTCTAAGGCCAAAATCAAGGACCGACATGAATCATTGGAACTTCAAATTCGTATGATTCAAATATCTCCGCATTCTTCTTTTCAACAGACAGAATTGCATAGTGTATCATCTCCATAGAGGCAAAAAACTTCAGCATCTTTGCTGTTTTCGGCATATCGGTGAATTTTACCGCCGCATCCAGATAAAACTCATTTGCCGCAAGCTCTGCATCCATAGCTGATGAGAGTACCTCGCTTATGTTTTTATTTTCGTCTTTTACATCTATTCTCGGAGTCGGGATTATGTCATCGGGAGGAATAACGATGTTTTTGTTCAGATATGTCATTTTGTACAATTCCTCGAAATATGCCTCATGTTTTTCCTCTTCTCCCGCGAGGAATGTAAGCCTCTCCTTTAAAATTGCATTCTTCACCCTCTTTGCCAGAGTGCTGTAAACCGTCATTGCGCTCCTCTCGCTCTTTATTGCAAAGAGTATCACATCCTCCCTGTTAAACTCATTTATATTCGGCTTCCTCCAAAGTCCGTGAATGTTGCAGTAGGCTCTTACCAATTTAATTCTGTACTTCTTGTTAAGAGTCATCCTCGGTTTTTCTCCCGGTTTTAAAAATTTTCTAATTGTGCTTTCTTCTGTTACAGCTTCAATCCATTCTATATGGTGCTCTGCTGTCATAGGATGCTCTGTCTCGCCAACCTGAATTAAAAATAAATCATCATTTTCCTTTATTGTCGGCAGATGCTTCTCGGTTCCTTCCTCTTTATCTTTCGGTTCCGACTTTACCATCTTCTCGTTGCAGCACACGAGCTCTCCTTCTCCCGAATGTATTATCTCTGCAATATTTCCGCACACACTGCACTTGAATATCTCCATTTTAAGAGTCATGGACACTCCTTATATTTTCGTGAATTGAATTCCGAACTGTTATTTGCATAAGAAGAACGAGAAACTTCATTCTCCTCCTTTTTATAAAATTATACCACCATAATTCTTTTCGTCAATAGACCACCCATTTTTTTCGCCTGTC
Organism: bacterium; assembly: GCA_050239825.1. Taxonomy (GTDB): domain Bacteria; phylum Hydrothermota; class 32-111; order 32-111; family 32-111; genus UBA2202. Next base: position 20,188 of record JBFXGO010000030.1, on the reverse strand, counting down.
ATTGCCGCTCTTTCGCCTGTCATGTTCGATTCTTCTGTCGACTTTTTTTCTTCTATCTTCTCCGCTCCGTTTTTCCTCGCCGGCATAATCCTTTTTTGTCTCCTTCCTCCTGTCGGCAGTTTTTCTCCTCTCTCCGGTTCTTCTTTCATCAGCCCTCCTGTCGTCGGAATCATTCTTTCTTTTTCCGTAAAAGGAAGGAAGCTCCGTTGTAATACTCTCAATTATTATTTCAACATCGCCGATTTTTTTGACTTTATGTTTTTTATCATTCATGTACCCTTCCTTATTAAATGTTGTAAAAATATTTGTTGTCAAGAATTCTGTACTGCACTGCCTCTGCTATGTACTCTTCCCTGATTTTATCGCTTTTTTCCATATCGGCGATTGTACGCGCTACTTTAATTATCTTGTTGACCGAGCGGGGAGAAAATGCATAGTGGTCCATTGCGCTCTTTAAAAGAGTCTTGCACCCTTCGCTCAATTCGCAGAACCTCTTCATGTACCTTGATGTAATGTGCGCATTTCTGCGAAAACTCTTAATTCCTTTGAATCTCTCTTCTTGAATTTCGATAACTGCAGTCACTCGGCTTCTCACATTAAATGACTTCTCCTGTTCCTCAGCTTCTGATTCTCTCAGGAAATCTATCCTCGGCACCTCTATGTGCAGGTCTATCCTGTCAAGTATGGGTCCGGAGACCTTGGAAAGGTATCTCTGTATGTCATTTGGAGTGCATTTGCATATATGTGTAGGATCTGAATAATAGCCGCATCTGCATGGATTCATCGCGGCGACGAGGGAAAATCTTGAAGGATAGGCAAATGTATTTTGCGCTCTTGAAACAGTCACATAACCGTCTTCAAGAGGCTGCCTCAGTGATTCTATTATATTCTTTGAAAACTCTGGAAATTCGTCAAGGAATAGAACTCCGTTATGAGCTAGGGAAACCTCTCCGGGATGGGCATCCTGACCTCCGCCCACCAAAGCCACATCTGATATTGTGTGATGCGGGCTCCTGAATGGTCTTTTTCTGATAAGGCCTTCGCCGCTCTTTAGAAGTCCCCTGATGGAGTGTATCTTTGTAGTCTCAATTGCCTCCTCTTCTGACATCAGAGGAAGGATTGTCACAAATCTCTTTGCAAGCATAGTCTTTCCCGTTCCTGGAGGCCCAATCATAAGAATGTTGTGGTTGCCTGCCGCGGCAATCTCCATTGCTCTCTTCGCAAGTTCAAGCCCCTTGACATCCTCAAAACCGAAATCATGCTCATCATTCTCTATAGGCTTCTCGGCAGATTTATAAGCTTTTTTATTGTCGGTTGTCAGAACTTCAATCGCCTCTTTGAGATCACTTACGGGAAAAACCTTTAATGTTTTGATGACTGATGCTTCATTTCTATTTTCATAGGGCACAATTATTTCGGAACAATCGGTTGAAGCCATTGATGAAACAATTGATATGACTCCCTGTATTGCCCTGATTGAGCCGTTGAGGGCAAGCTCGCCTATCAGAAGAGCATCTTTCTTTGCGGGTTTTATGAACCCAGCAGAGACAAGTATGCCTATAGCTATCGGGAGGTCAAAGTATGACCCCTCTTTTTTGATGTCTGCGGGAGCAAGATTCACTGTTATTCTTCTGTCGGGAAAGGGAAATCCTATGTTTTTGATTGCAGAGCGAATTCTCTCTTTGGATTCTTTTACAGACCTCTCGGGGAGACCTACAATGTTGAATGCAGGCAGACCATTCTGTATGTCTGTCTCAATGTCAACTACATAGCCGTCAAGGCCGTTTATTGCCGCCGATTTTAGAATTGATATCATATATTTTTTCTAACCTCCTCCTGACTATACTGTCTGAAATTGGTTTAATTATTGACGGTATATTCTGAATAAGACTCGCATATCTGGCGGAATTATTCTCTTTAAGATATTTCATGTAATTGTAAAATAGCTTGGCATGGTCAAGGATGCGGTGCTTCTCTTTCAGCGAACGGATTGATTTCTCAAACATCTCCTCCGTCATCTCTCCGCTCTTTTTATCCTTTGTTTTTATCATATAAGTCATAATCGAATCTCTGTTGTCCTTTCCTGTTGCCGAAGAGTATTTCTTGATTATGCTTCTTCTTTTGGCGGAGGAGGAGACGAACCTTGTCAGAAAGAATGCCGATTCTGTCAAAAGGGATTTATTGCTTATGCTTGACCCTGCCTTAAAGGCTTTATAGTAATATTTCTCCGACAAGTCTAACTTTTTCCAGGTCATATACAGACGGCCAAGATTGTTGTTGACCATCCACAATCCCATTTTGTTGTTAAGCTTCCGAGCATAAGAGAGAGCTTCAAAGAGATTGTACTCCGCATCAATGAATCGTCCCTGTTCTATGTAAACAAGGGCTATACCGGCCTGACTTCTGATGGACCCGTAGATATCGCCGTAAAAGTGCTTTATATCTATTGATTTAAGATAGTTTTCTATCGCTCTCTCCAGATTTCCCATGTTTAAATATATAAATGCCGCCGCATCATAATATTTTGACAGGTCGCTCTTCACCTCTTTGGTATAGTTTATCAGCTGATTGTACCTTATTATGGAAAATGACGCCGTAGCTATGCGGGTCTTATCTTTTTCAATCATTGATTCTATTTTATTGTAATATTCAAGAAATTTATTCAGATGAAAGAATACTTCAGCCGGGCTCTTGCCCATTTTAAAATAAATCATTGCAGTATGCCTCGTAGCCCTCGATTTTTCAAATAGGAATGCTTTTTTATCCTTTATCACATCGGCTGAAAATGAAAGAGATTTTTCATAATCATTGAGGTAATAGTAAGCCGATGACATTTCATTATAGATTTCAGGAAGCGATGCTCTGTTTCCTGCATACGGCAGGTAGCCTTTGATATACTTTAACGCCGCTTTTGAATTACCCTGCTGAAGGTAAATTTTCCCTATGTTGTAATCTATGAATCTAAGATTCTCCTCTCCCTGCATCCTCTGTTTTGCAATTTTCAGAAAGAAGAGAGCATTCTCATAGGAATTGACGCTCTGCTGTTTTAGAAGCTGCAGAGCCTTCTCAAGATGCACACTTCCTTTCTTGTACAGTTTAATAAAGGTTGTTGCAACTCTTTTGTCAAACTGAGTGCCGGCATTCTTTTCAATCTCCTTTATTGCAAGGTATTCGCTTCTCACCTCTTTGTGATAGCTTCTGTTGGAAGTCATCGCATCAAATGAGTCGCATACTGCTATTATTCTTGAGAGGAGCGGTATATTCTCTCCAAGCAGGCCGTCGGGGTATCCCTTTCCGTCATACCTTTCATGGTGATGTTTTATGGCATCCTGGAGACCGGAGACATACCTGAATGAACCGAGCAGATATGCGCCATATACAGAATGTCTCTTTATCTCCATGAATTCATATTTGTTGAGCTTTTTCTTGCTTTTAAGGATGCTTATTGGAATCTTTACTTTGCCTATATCATGAAGGATGGATGAAAGGTATAGTACATCCATCTGCTTCTTTGAGAGCGACATCTCCTTTCCAATAAGGAGAGCATACCTCTGCACTCTCTCGGAATGGCCTATTGTGTATTCATCCTTCGCATCAATAACATCCGACAGATACTTTATGGTATTAAGGAAGAGTTCCTCATTTTCAATTGAATTTGTAAATCTTTTTAAATCAGTCATTGTTTCTATTCCCTTTTATTTATTGTAAATCATCTTTCTGTAAAGTCAATATACTTTTTTAATTCATTGAATAAAATGTAATTTCCATATTCATTCACATGCGTATCATTCTCTCTGTATGGATTGACGCCTGCTTTAAAGGCTTCTTGGAGTGATTTCGTTGAATTGATGTGTTCAATTCCTCTTTCGTCAAGCAAATCTGCGATTCTTTTGACAGAGTAAAGCCAGTCAACGGAATCATCTTTTCCCAAATCTCTCTGCAGATTCTCATTAATCGAAAATTCATCCGGAATTATCAAAAATAAATACCTTCTGTTTTTACCGTCAAGAAACACTTTCATCTCATCAATTGTCTTCTCAAAAAGACTCCACTCTCTTTTAAGAGAATCTTTTTCATTAACTTTCATTCTTCTTTTCTCGACTTCAAGAAAGGTTTCTCTCGTCATTGAAAAGCTTTCAGTTTCTTTCTTTATTCTCTTTCTCTCTTTAAGGAAAACATCTGCATTTCTTATCAGATTGATTGATTTAAAATTATCTATAGACCAATTGTTTTCCCCGACAGCTATATTTAGAATGTCATTCCCGGCAAAGATAATTATGATAACAAGGTCTGGACAGGCTTTATCAAAATTGGTTTTGAGTTCTCTCAGATAATCAACCGGCGAATATCCCGGCTGTGAAAGGTTGATGCATTCATATTCAGTTGAGTCGTCAATCATCTGTATGAAATTATGCTTGTAATCAACTACACCCACTCCGAATGAATCTCCTATGAAAAGAATTCTTCTCTCTTTTTTTTCATCGGATACTCTTCTTCCCATGTATCCGTCTTCATTCACAGGCGAATTATTAAAAGTCGTTGAAGGAGCGAGTCTGAATATGTCGGTTTTTCTCTTTAAAACTTCAAACGGATAAATCATGAAAATCAGGTTAAGGAGAAGCTCAATCAAAACAAGGAATACGATTAGATTGCAGTATATGAGAGAGATAATCCTTATCTCCTTTGTTTTCTTAAACGGTATAAAAGAGAGAATTACAAGATAAAGCCTGTTCATAGCCAATATCATTATCTCTGGATACAGGTGCGTCTTAAAAATAAATGCCGTTACCAAAATTGAAGCAGGCAGACTCACCCAGAGCATTGATAAATCAATATCCTTTTTTACCATCACAGCCGTTGATGAAAGCGCGAAGAAAATCAGTGTAGACAGGTAGCCGCCGGCTCTTTCCGTATAAAATGAAAAATAAAGTGCTACAAAAACAATTGTTACAGCAACGATAATTCTGTAAATATTTTTCATTCATATATTATATACTTTTTTTTGTTTTAATAAAGTGCATAGGTATAATATTGCAAATGAATGCTATGCTATTCAGCCGCCCCAAGTCAGCCTTGAGCCGTGAGCCATGTGCCTTGAGCTTAATACGGAGATTTGATTAAGATTTTGTCTTTACAGCAATCTTCACAAAGTTCTGGTGCAACCCGATACCTCTATCATGTGCGTTCGCGCACATTTCTCCCCAGCCAATGCTTTGTGAAGATTTAATCAAATAATTAACTTATTGATACACGAAAGCTACAAGTCGGCGAGGACGCTCCGCGCAGACGCCCATCAAGTGGTTGTCCCCTTGCTCCGCTATCCCATCTTGATAAAGCGGCGAAGCGGAGTGTGCGAGCCGACGCTACACCAACGTGCAGCCAGCAAACATTTCTTGATCAGCAACTCATAATTTTAACGATTCAAAAAATGCAGCTTTTTGCAACCACCGTCCCTAAAAATAGAGCGGCGCAGCGGAGTGTGCGAGCCGACGCTACACCTGCATGCAGCCCATAAAATCAGCCCTGAGCCGTGAGCCATGCGCCATGAGCTTAATACGGGGAGATGAGTAAATAACTTGCCTTTACAACTCCGAGGAAAAATTCCAGTGCATCTCCGCACTGCTATTCAATGTTTTTCCGAGGACAAGCAAATCAATTCTTATTGAAAGTGAAAGCTTCAAGTCGGCGAGGACGCTCCGCGCAGACGCCCGTCGAGGTCTGCCGAGACAAAGCGGCGAAGCGGAGTGTGTGAGCCGACGCTACGCCCGCCATCAGCCCATAAACAATCTTCAATAATCAATTAACGATAAACTGATAGACCCTTCACGATAGTCATAACCATTGAGGCGTTCAGGGTGACACTGCTGAGTAAGATTTTGTCTTTACAGTAATCTTCACAAAGTTCTGGTGCAACCCGAGGCGTCTATCATGTGCGTTCGCGCACATTACACTCCAGCCAATGCTTTGTGAAGATTCAACCAATTAAATAGCTTATTGAAAGTGAAAGCTACAAGCTCATGAGGATGTCAGCCGGGGCAGCCCATCATGTGGGCAGCTCAGTTGTTGGACTGCTGTTTTCAGCACTCCAACTCTACTCCATCATGATATAGCTGCCCAAGGCTGATGTGCGAATGAGCGCTAAGCTATTCAACTGCCCCCAACATTTCTTGACTCGTGACTGGTGATATTGGACTAGAGATAGGTTTTGCTTATTGATTAAGAACATTGTTTTGCTATAATGACAATATGACTAATGCAGATTTAGCAGTCATTCTTTCATTCTTCGTTCTCCTCGGACTTACCGGTTATTTCGCATCCAGGGGAAAGAGCGGAAATAATGATTTTCTCATCAACAACAGAAAGACAGGCCTCTTTCTTTTCATAGCTACAAATGTATCCACTTGGTATGGAGGCATCTTAGGAGTCGGAGAGTTCACATATCAGTACGGTCTGGTAAACTGGTTCACTCAGGGATTCCCCTATTATGTTTTTGCTCTTTTATTTGCTATCTTTTTTGCTAAAAAAGTGAGAAAGGCTTCCCTCTTCACCATTCCGGAAAGAATAGAGCAGATTTACGGAAAAAGGGCCTCTATGGTATCTGCCTTGATTGTATTCATACTTGCTTCCCCGGCTCCCTACATACTTATGTCCGGAGTAATTCTATCAAAGCTCTTTTCCTTCAACCTTTTATCTTCCATGCTCATTTCCCTTCTATTCGTACTTCCCTTCGTCTTTAAGGGCGGTTTTAAAGCCGACCTTTATACAGATGTTTTTCAGTTCTTCTTTATGTTCCTGGGGTTTGCAGTTCTATTTGTATTTGCTTTTTTTAAGCTGGGGGATTACACATTTCTCAAGGAGAACCTTCCCTCATCTCATCTTACTCTAACCGGAGGCATGCCCCCACTCTACATTTTTGTCTGGTTTCTCATAGCTTTGTGGACATTCGTTGACCCGGGCTTTCACCAGAGATGCTACTCTGCCAAGGATGAGAAGACAGCTTTTTACGGAATAATTCTATCCATACTCCTCTGGGCTCTCTTTGACTTTCTCACCACCTCCACAGCCCTATATGCAAGAGCGGCATTTCCATCTCTCTCCATTCCCCAGTGGTCATATTTTAACCTTGCATCTGCTATTCTGCCAAAGGGTCTTCTCGGGCTTTTCTATGCTGGTATATTCGCCACAATCCTCTCAACTCTCAATTCATTCATCTTCATAAGCGGGACCACATTATCGATTGATTTCATGAAAAAACTGAATATTAATAATTACAATGAAAAGCTCTTCGCAAGGATAGGAATGCTCTTCTCATCTCTTATCGCTGTCCTTCTCGCGTTCCTTTTTCCTTCCGTCATAAACCTATGGTACATAATCGGCTCAGTTGCTATCCCGGGTCTCATCTTTGCTGTTATCGGCGCATACTTTGTAAAATTCAGAGTAGGCGAAAACCTGATTATTATTGAGATGATTTTCGGCACACTCTCAAGTATCTCATGGATATTTATAAGAAAGATAATTCCCTATGAAAACCCGCTTTCAAACATCGAACCGATGATAGTCGGTCTCGGTATCTCTCTTTTAATACACACCTTCGGCGTTTTGTCAAAGAAATTTTAAACTGAACAGGTTTCTTAATCAACCCCCAATTATCAATAACATTGCATATTATAATGCAATTTCGAGTTGCGGGTTGCGAGCTTAAATACAATACGGGGAGTTGATTAAATAACTTGCCTTTACAGTTCCGAGGAAAAATTCCAGTGCATCTCCGCACTGCTATTCAATGTTTGGGGACATTCCTACGGTGTGTCCCCACTGCAACACAATTAATTAACTTATTGAAAGTGAACGGCGAGGACGCTCCGCGAAGACGCCCATCAAGTGGTTGACCCCTTGCTCCGGTAACCCATCTTGATAAAGCGGCGAAGCGGAGTGTGTGAGCTGACGCTACGCCCGCCATCAGCCCATAAATCAGCCTTGAGCCGTGAGCCATGTGCCATGAGCTTAATACGGAGATTTGAGTAAGATTTTGTCTTTACAGTAATCTTCACAAAGTTCTGGTGCAACCCGAGGCGTCTATCATGTGCGTTCGCACACATTTCACCCAAGCCAATGCTTTGTGAAGATTCAATCAATTAAATAGCTTATTGATACTCGAAAGCTTAAAGTCGGCGAGGACGCTCTGCGCAGACGCCCATCAAGTGGTTCTCCCCTTGCTACGCTATCCCATCTTGATAAAGCGGCGAAGCGGAGTGTGTGAGCCGACGCAACGCCCGCGTGCAGCCCATAAACAATCTTCAATAATCAATTAACGATAAACTGACAGACCCTTCACGATAGTCATAACCACAGAGGCGTTCAGGATGACACTGCTGAGTAAGATTTTGTCTTTTCAGTTCCGAATGAGAAGCCTGTCCACAGCGCTCGTCTGTCCAATGCTTCTCATGAGGACAATCAATTAAATAGCTTATTGATACTCGAAAGCTTAAAGTCGGCGAGGACGCTCCGCGCAGACGCCCATCAAGTGGGCGACCCCTTGCTACGCTATCCCATCTTGATTAAGCGGCGAAGCGGAGTGTGCGAGCCGACGCTACGCCCGACATCAGCCCATAAACAATCTTCAATAATCAATTAACAATAAACTGATAGACCCTTCACGATAGTCATAACCATTGAGGCGTTCACGGTGACACTGCTGAGTAAGATTTTGTCTTTACATTAATCTTCACAAAGTTCTGGTGCAACCCGTTCTCTTCTATCATGTGCGTTCGCGCACATTACACCCCAGCCAATGCTTTGTGAAGATTCAATCAATTAAATAACTTATTGAAAGTGTAAGCTACAAGCTCATGAGGATGTCAGCCGGGGCAGCCCATCATGTGGGCAGCTCAGTTGTTGGACTGCTGTTTTCAGCACTCCAACTCTACTCCATCATGATATAGCTGCCCAAGGCTGATGTGCGAATGAGCGCTAAGCTATTCAACTGCCCCCAACATTTCTTGACTCGTGACCAGTGATATTGGACTAGAGATTAAAATTCCACCCTTCTATTCTCCAAATTCAGAGAAAAGCATCCCCATAAATACCGCCGCGCCACCGAGAAGCGCAATCCCCGCCATCCTCTCCCCAACAATAATGAATGCGAAGAGAGCCGCGAAGAGAGGCTCAAGGGTATATACGATCGCCGCCCTCGTTTCGCTTGTCTGTTTTTGGTACTTATACTGCAAAACAAGGGAGCCTGCAGTTGCAAAGATGGATGTAAACAAAAGGTCATAGATAAAATTAGTTTTAAATTCCATTTTCGTTTCTCTAAAGAGAATCGCCATTATAAATGAAATTCCCGCAACAAAACAGATATGCAGGAAGACAAGTATAAGCGGGTCATTTCTCTTCGTAAATTTCTGTATCATGACAATCACAAATGCAAATACAACAGCGCATGCGAATGTTAGGATATCGCCCCTGTTTATGGGGGCAGAGTTTGGAGGGAACATCAGAAACAAACCTGCCGCAGAAAGAATTATGCCTGCCGTCTTGAATGCATCGATTTTTGTTTTGTTCATGAAGTAGGATATTACGGGCACAAGAACAACCGAAAGGCCTGTTATGAATGCAGAGCGGGTCGATGAGGTCTCTTTCAGCCCCGCTGTTTGAAGTGCAAATCCGAGAAAAACGAGAAGACCCAAAAGAGCGGCATCCTTTAAAGTGGTTGCGGAAATTGCTTTCAGCTTCTTAAAGACAAAAGGCAGAACAATCAATGCGCCTATGAAGAATCTTGCCGCTATGAAGGAGAATGTCCCCGAGTAATTCATCGCATCTTTGACTGTGACAAAGGTAAGCCCCCAGAAAACTGTCGCCACCAGTAGCATCAAGTCAGCTTTCAGATGTTTCTTCATCTTCACCATTTGCAATACAGTTTGTCTGAGGATTTCTTTTCAAAGGCCTTTGACTTGTCGAATATCAATCCTATTATCTCATTAAGTATTTCACTAAATCCTTTGTCAGCTTCTTCGTCATAGAAAAATTCCTCTTCTTCTTTGCGTGGAGGCTTAACGCAGAGCATCAGCTCCTTATTGGGATTTCTAAGCGGATATATTCCTAATTTTATTCTCTTACCCTTCGCCTCTTCAACATTTTTGCCCTCTTTATCAGTTCCGTGTCTTATAAGGTATCCGTAAAACAAGAGCTGAAAAATCTTCGACCATCTGTCATTCTCTGCTTTAAGCCACTTTTCAACACTTATAAGCTCCTGCCTCTCAATTATCCTCACATCTTCTTCTTTTGCGCTTCCGGTTTTGTAATCCATTATCCTGACTGCTCCGCTCTCCTTTTCATTTTCAATTCTGTCAACTGTGCCTTTCAGCATAATCTTCCTTCCATCGAACATGAAACCCGCGGTAAGAGTCTTTTCAAGGCCGACTATAAAGCTTCCGCGTTCATCCATCCTTTTGATGTCGCATTCAAGGAACCTCTCTGTCATCCTTGCAGTTGCCTCTGACATTAGGTATGGTTTCCCCCTTTCAATGTTCGAAAATCCTTTTTCTGAAAATGATTCTTTTATGCTCTGCTTTATTGTATCCGTATTAATGGTCATTTCATCTTTTCTGATTTTCTCTTTTATTTTAGAAGCATAAAATTTATTCAGCGCATTGTGTACAGCAGTGCCCACAACATCCATTCCCAAATCATCCTCGTCATTCATTTCAGGTATTTTAAGCAGACTTTGAAAATAAAAATCAACAGGACAGTTCATGAATTTTGAAATCGAAGATGCGGATAAAACAACTTCATCAAGAAGCTTCATTACATTTTCGCTCTTCTCTACTTTTTCTAAGGATGACAGAGATAAAACATTATACTCAGGAGAGTGCAGCTCAATCTCCCTGCCTTCAAATATTCCTCCCCTTCTCTTTTCCCACAGAATCTGCTCAATGAATCTGCTCTTCTCATCCGTTGAATCGCTCTTTGAATGCGAGTATGTTATTATGCTCTCTTTGCTGTTCAGGAGGAGTGAGTAAAAATAGTATGAGAATAGCTTGTCATTCAGCTCATAACCGGGAAGCCCCGCCTCTCTTCTTATGTCATTTGGTATAAATGAATTGTAGCTCTTTCCCTTAGGCATCATACCCTCATTTACTGACATGATAATTGTTTTTTCAAACTGAAGACATCTTGTTTCAAGCATACCCATAACCTGAAAATCAACCATCGGCTCTCCTGAGAATGGTATTTTCTTTCCCGAAAGGAGGGCGAAGAGAACCGACTCTACTTTTGTCATCTTTCTCTCTATCTCTATACCGCCCTCATCAATGAGTGTTATCAATTTGTTTATCTCTGTAATTATCGTAGCGGCGCTACTCTTTATAATCGGTTCGCCGTTCCTGCCCATATTATTTCCATCTTCGCCTTTCATACCGGCAATTTCAAAGAATCTTTTTATTTTATCAAGTATCTTTGACGGCTCAAGAAGTTCATTATTGCTGTCATGCCATTCAAGAGCAAGTTCAAGGAGCTCTCTCTCCTCTCCCTCTGCCTTTTCGGTGATTCTATCTGTTTCAATCAGAAAATTTTTCTCATCATAGAGCATTTTAAGGATACCCTCTCCCGCCTTGACCAACAAGAAATTTTCTCTCATGCTTTCTATCAGATTGATCACCTCTATCTTCCCCATATCTCTGCCTCTCCTGCTATCCTCTGTCTCCATCATTCGTCTCAACAAAAAGAAGTGAGGCATCATTGAGAGGGGATATCCCATGGTCACATTTATCTTGTCTATCCTCTCAGGTATGCAATTGACAGCCGGAAGCATCAATGACTCATCACAGAGTACCACAGAGCATGAACCATCCTCTGCCTCTTTTGCAATGGCATTCGGCTGGTCTGTGGGCAGAGAGTATCCGTATATTGCTATTCTTGAATTCTGCGAACAGTCAAACATTTCACTCTCTTCCTTCCATCTCTTCACATACTCCCTTATATGAATTGCAGATTCGTGATTCTTTTCAAAGAGTATTTTGGGAATATTGAATAAAAGCTGTGCCTTTCCTGCCTCTGTCAGTGCGTCAATCATCTTTATCTCTGAAGGGGTGAATATGTTGAATCCTGCAAATATTATCTTCTCAAACTCATTGTAATCTTTTGCTCTATCTGATGCCTCTCTGTATATTCTGCCTCTGTAGCCTCTCCCTCTCTTTTCAAGCTCTTCATTTAGAAGCTTGTATATATCGCCCATCATTGACATCATGTCAAAGTACTTTTGCGCTATGCTCTTTGCATCGGTGATTTCAAGCTTTGAAATCTCTTTTATATTATTCAACAGAGAAGCATCTTTAAGGTACATATCAATATCATTGAAGTCATTTATTATCTTCGGGAATATCGGAAGAAATGAAGCAAAGTCCGCCTTGCCCCTCTTTCGGAATTCCTGAAAGGCAATTGCCGCCATGAAGAGTTCATCCTCCTCCTCAATTCCGCTCACTTTTTCTGCAAATTTTTCCATTGTCATCAGCTCGGGAAGGAGCATCGTCCCTCCCTCATCTGCGCATTTCTTTTTGAAATAGGAGAGCGCCCTCTGCGATGGAAATACTATTATTGTCTTTTCCGCATCACACTCTTTAATCCTGTCGTAGAGAATGTCAATAAATTTACTCATCTGCCCTCACCCTTCTTTTTTCATTTGTATAGGCGAGCCATCCTTCCGCCTCATACCCTAACTCTCTGTATGCCTTTACATAATTTGCGATCTGTTCTTTATCCTTCTTATTTTCTTCTCCCGTCTTGTAGTCAAGCACAATTGCCCTGTTTCCCTTAATCATCACTCTGTCCGACCTTATTACCTTTTTGTTGAAGATAAGTTCCCTTTCGGTATATATCCGGTCAAATTCGCCGAAAAATTCTTTGAATTCATCATGCTCAATTATTTCACTCACCCTTGCTATGTAATCCTTTCTCTCCCCTGAGTTTATAATGCCGCTCTTAATTGCTCCTTCAACCGCATTTTCTATGTCTTCCGCTCTTTTAACTTTTGAAAGAACTTCGTGAAAAATCAATCCTCCGACTCTCTTCAATTCTTTTCCCATCTCTTCAGGAAGCACACAGTGCATTGTTCTGTCAATGAAAAGATTATCTTCATGATTATGCATGTCAAATTTGTTTTCAACCTCTTCAACTCTCTCTCTCTTCTCCTTTTCTCTTGTTCGCTCTTGTCCTATCTTTATTACAGTGGCGCCATCTTCTGAGCTTCGCTTTATCTCAGGATAATTTTCAAGGGTTTTGATTCTCTCCCCAAGAAGCTTGTCTGCCGAAGAGAGAGAATTCTTTTCATCCTTATTCTCAGACAACGCCTTTGTCATTATGAAGAGCTCATGCTTTGCCCTCGTGAGAGCCACATAGAGAATGTTGGCAGTGTCAAAAATCGACTTTGCTTTCTCTTCCGCTGCCTTGCCTGTCATCTCACTACTTTGAGCATCAGTAACATCATCCTTTATCACTCCATACGGCACAGCTATTTTAGGGTCATCATATATCAGGTAGCTCTTATGCATCTCTTTTGCGTCATTCCAATCAACAAAAGGAATTATCACGGCTTTGTACTGAAGCCCCTTTGACTTATGAATCGTTGAAATAGTCACTGCATTCTCATTCGCTGGGGATGCAATGCAGAGTCCTTCTCCGTATTCATCAAAGTACTCTATGAAATCCTTTGCATTCGCCTCTTTCATGAGTTTGTAGGCGGCCTCTTTCAGCCGCGATATGTGCGCCATAGAGTCGCTGTAATCCCTGCACAGAGGATTTATGATTATTTCGATGATGAGGGCTATCGTTTCATATATTCCGTACTTGTTTAATCTCTTGTCAATCATTTCACTAAACTTCTCGTATGCTTCGTTTGTAAACATCGCCCTAAGGATGCTTTCTCTTATCTGTTTGTTTACTATCCTGCCCAATCCGTATTTATTCACCTTTGCCGTATCAGAAAGAATTCTTTCCGCCTCATCAAATGATTTTTTCTCCCTTGCTATCTCCTTCCAAATATAAACAGCCCGTGCAAGGGAGGCAGAATCCTCCTTCTCGCTGCAGTTTCTTATCAAAGTCACAATGAAATCCACAAAGGGATTAAAGCTGATAAAGAGTGAATCGGCTGATATCACATTTATCTCCGTGCCTGCCGCTTCTCTTCCGGTAATCTGCCGCGCTATCTCGTTTGATTCCTTCGTAGTCCTCGTAAGTATGCCTATATCCGACTGTGAGTAACCTCTTTCAAGGAGATTTTTCACTCTATTAAAGACAAAATCCGTCTTTTCTGAATGCTCTTTTAGATTTACTTTATTTTCTGTCTGATGTATCTCTATGTAACCTCCATCAATGTCATTTGTAAAACCAATGACAGGATAATCCTTATGCTTCTGTGTGACATTCTTTTGGTAAATTTCTTTGAGAGATTGTGTCGCCGGAACACTTTCGTTAAGCAGTCCGTCAAAAACATGATTGTTGAATGATATTATATTCTTATCGCTCCTGTAATTTGAATCGAGACTCTCCTCCGCCGCATCCTTCTCCGTCTTTTGCATAACCTCGGTGCTTCCTCCGCGGAACCTGTATATCGCCTGTTTCAAGTCTCCCACACCGGTGAAGCTTCCGTCCGATGAGGCGACTGCATTGTCAATGAGAGGCTTAAGGTTGTTCCACTGTATCTCGGAAGTGTCCTGAAACTCATCTATCATGTATTTTCTGAAATTTTCGCCTATCCTGAAATAAATGAATGGTATTTCCTCCCCCGATGTGAAGAGCGACTTTATCCTGCCGTTGAGCTCATCAATAAAGAGAATCTCGTTATCAATCTGATAATCATCAAGATACTCTCTCACGGAATCATATATTAGATTTGAGCAGATATAATTCATTATTATTCCGCTTCTCAGGTGGCTTTTCAGATTGTATTTAAGGTATTCCCTTATTTCCTTTCCTTTCTTTCTCATCTCATCAAGTTTATCGCCCGCCATTGAAGTATTCATCGCTGATGATTCTTTGGAGCGGATGTCATCAATATTTTCAATACCGGCGTGAAACCTTTTGCTTGTCTCAAATTTCAGCATGTTTTCATCAGAATCGTCATTAATGAATTGCAGTACGGGAGATAAAAATCCGCCCTTCTTGTATTTATAATTGTTAAAATCTATTTCAGTTGAATTCGTAATCTCAAAATCGATTTCTATTATCTCTCTGCAGAGCTTCAGTATTGCCTCTTTGTTCTTCTCCCTCTCACCCGCATGTTTTTTTAAAGATTCTTTGAGATTCCTCTTATACTCTTCAGGTATGTCAACTCTCTTGTCGGGAAAGTTCTTCTCGAGATTCCTTATTGACTCGGAAACCTTTTGAATCTCCTTCTCCATTGTAATTGACTTTCCGCTCTCTGTCCTGTACAAAAGGTATTCGAGAAGTATCTCCCCTATCCTCCTCTCCTCGTCTGTCGACTTGCCTGCTCTGCTTATTATGTCGCTTATCGCCTCAGAGATTATGTTTTTTATGTTCAGCCCCACTCCATACTCCGGCGGAATGTCAAGTTCGTATGAGAATGCCTTTGTCATGGAGTTTGTGAAAGAATCAATTGTCATTACGGAGAAATCAGAGTAGCCCCCGCCTTTTTTAGAATAGAGGATGCAGTCAAGCGCTTCAGTCGCTTTTGCTTTGAGGTCCTCCTCCCTCATGTTGAGCTCCTCCATTAGAGATTCTCTTAGAGGAGCAATGTCCCGTCCCGCGTCTTCTGAGAGCATCTGCGCATTGCCCGAGAGCCCCTTTAAGAAGTTGAGTATCCTCTCCTTCATCTCAGAGGCGGCTTTGTTTGTGAATGTTATTGCAAGGATTGATTTTATCTGCTTCGGATCACTTAAAATATATTTGATATATTCTTTTGCTATCCTGTATGTCTTCCCCGACCCTGCCGCCGCCTTTATCAGAGTGTATTTTGGGGACGGTGCTTGACATCTTGACATTTTCTCGACTTTCTCCTTTATAATTCAGCTGGGATAAAGTTCCCTTTTCACCAACCGACTTTCTTCATTTCAGATGCTTTTCAAATTCAATGTAATTAAGCTTAAAAAAGCTTTTAACTCTTTCCCATTTCCATTCCACGCCCGTTTTAAGCAATTTAACATCTGAATTGTTTTCCGCATCACTAAAATAAACGATACTTCTTATTATGTGATAATTATTCATACCGCTTTTATTGAATTTTTTCTTGAAGAGCTTACACAAATCCTTTATTGTCAGCCCCTCTTTTATAGCCGCATAAACGTCATAAAAATCTTTCTTCAATCCTCTCTGCGAAATTGTCTTGATTTTCTCCGAGGCTATGTCTCTATAATCGGCAATTTTTAGAGTATTCCAGTCAAGCAAAGGTAAGACAAGCCTTTCACCATAATAGAGAAATGTCAATTTTGTACTGCTTTTTATCAGATGCAGTGTATTTTTTTCTGCATACAATATTTTGTCCGGCTTAATAGAATCAACAATACTGTCAGGATAGAATTCCTTATTTGTGAAAAAATCAAGGTCGAATGATTTTCTATGTCCCACCTGAAGAGCAAGCCCTGTGCCACCTGCGAGATAAAACCCTTTACCTATGTCCGGATTGTCTTTCAGCATTTTTCTTGTCAAAGGAGAGATTACTTTCTCAAACACTTTATGTCCCTTTCATCTAAATTGTATTTTATTGCCCAATAGTTTGCTGTTTTTCTCGATATATTTCTGCTTTCCTTGATAGTTTCTATTATCTGTCTTTTGGTATAAAGTTTCTGTAAATTCTCAATATCCTTAAAATCCCCATATTCAATGATTCTCTCTATTATAAAACGCGAATGCTTTTTAATGTCTATGTTGTCATAATCCCAGAAAAGCACTCTGTCAAAATACTTATAAATTTCCTCATATTTCTTCATTTAATAATTATACCACCTTCTTTTCTTTCGTTCAAGATATCCTTTACGTTTAAATTATAGTATAGCGCTTTTAAATTTTATACTTAGGAGTATATACTCACAAGTAGATAGTTATTTCATTTTACCGGCTTGATTAATCATCCGCATCTTAAATATCCATTACCCCTGAAAAATCGTGATAAAAATGATACACCGCCCCCCCCCGCATATTTGATGGATTTTGTATTGACATTTCTACTTTAAAGTATATATTTATAAGTAGAAAAGGAGAATTTATGTTCATAAATCGAGAAAGAGAATTGACACATCTTCTCAAAGCTTATCACTCAAAGCAGGCTGAATTTATTGTCATATACGGCAAGAGACGCGTTGGCAAAACCGAGCTGATAAAGCATTCGCTAAAGAATGTTGAAGGAGTATATTTTCTGTCGCAAAAGATAACAGAACATGAGAATCTTAAGTTTTTATCTCAAATCCTCTCAGACAAATTCAACGATTCCCTCTTGCAAGAGCATCCTTTAACAAACTGGAATCAGGTTTTTATTTATCTTCAGCAAAAAGTGAAATCTCTTTTTGTATTGGCAATAGATGAATTTCCTTATCTTATTGAGGTTAATCCATCAACTGCTTCAATCTTTCAGTCCGGCTGGGAGCAAATTTTATCCAAGCTTCCCATTAAACTTGTACTCTGCGGCTCGAGTGTGTCAATGATGGAAAGTTCCGTTCTCGGCGAAAAATCTCCGCTTTTCGGTCGTAGAACAAGTCAAATACTTCTTAATCCATTCAAATTTGCTGAAGTGCGGCTCTACTTTGCAGATATTTCATTTGAGCATCAGATTGAACTCTATTCCGTACTCGGCGGAAACCCCGGATACCTAAAGCAATTTGATTCCTCTCTTGCTCTTGAGGAGAATATCTCTCGTAATATTTTGGCACCTGAATCTTATCTTTACAGGGAAGTTGACTTCCTTATGAGGGAAGAGCTGAGGGATCCGCACATTTATCTTTCAATCCTCAGTTCCATTGCATACGGCAAACGAAAGACAAGCGAAATAATAAACTCAACCAGTTTGCAGAAAAACATACTGCATAAATATCTTTCTGTATTGGAAAATTTAAGAATGATAAATAAAGAGATTCCCATAACCGAACATAATGCTGTAAAAAGCCGCAAAGCTCTTTATGAACTAAGCGATAATTTTCTGAAGTTTTATTTCAGGTTCATTCTTCCCAACCGCTCTGCAATCGAGGAACAGCGCACCAAACACATACTGACCAAAATAAGGGCGGAGATGCCTCTCATTGCCTCAGTTGGTTTTGAAACTGCATGCAAAGAGTGGCTTGATTCCAATTGGCTTGAGTTTCCATTATCAAAGATAGGAGGATGGTGGGACAAGAATGAAGAAATAGACCTCATAGGTTTTGACAATGAAATGAAAAATGCTGTTTTTTGCGAGTGCAAATGGTCAAATAAAAAAGTGGGCACTGATATTCTCGATGAAATCAAAAGAAAATCAGAGCTTCTTATGCTAAATGATAAAGTAAAAAAGCATTACGCATTGTTTTCCAAATCCGGTTTCACGGACAATCTTATTAGCCACAAAAAGAAATTTAAAAACATTCATCTGTTTTCGCTTAAAGACCTGAATAAAAGTTAAAGACCGCCACCATCGCTATATCGGCTCTCCTGCCAAGTCACAAGATTTTAATAAATTGTATTTGTTGTTAAGCTAAAGTTTATATTTTTTCAGACATCATTCTCGTTATTCCATTTGATTCATTTTATTTATATCATGAGATAAATGAGAAGCGCCGACCCCTTACGAATATTCACTTATTCGCAGTCAAATCTTTAGTTCTTTGATTTGCTTATCATCTTCCATATTCAATGCAGTTTGTCTTCATACTTTTTCCAGAATGCCGTCTTTCTTCCATGTTTTGTTCTCAGCTCATTTGTATAATCATCATGATTTGGTTTGTTCATCCAGTCATTTACTTTATCAGACAACACATCAAGTTTTTTCATATACCTTATTGCGTAAATATAATAGCGGGCTATTGCTCTTCCAAGCAGTTCGTCTATCAAAGCTCTGTAAATCAGTGAAGTCGACAGAAAATATTCCTTATTCTCCAATTCTATTGCGCAATTTATTAGAGGTTGATAATTGTATCCTTTCAAGTTATTGTTCTTAGTTATGATAATTCTATTCACCTCGCTTAAAGCATCAATATCCGTTAAAAACTCCAATTTTGTTGCCTTGATAGGTATTTCTCTCTCTATTACCGATATTAAATCTCTTCTCAACTCATCTTCCCTCTCTTTTCCGATAAGCTTGACTAAACAATCATAGTTTTGTTTTGACATCTCATCAAACAGTATCTCTCTTGCATATACAATTGCCAATTCTTTGTCATTCTCGGCAAGCGCAATATCAAGGAGTATTTCATAAATATCATTTTTTTGGTTGTAGCCCTTATCTAAAAGCGTTAATAGCCACTCTTTTGCCTTATCATAACTGTTATTTCTAAAATGAATCTGCCCGATATTAAGAAAATAACAATTATTCAATTCTCCATTGTTCAAAATCCTCACTGATTTTTCATATAGTTCGGCATCCTGCAAGGACTCTGCAATTGATATTGGTATGTATTTCTCACACCCGTTTTTAGAATCATCTCCAGTAGAAGATATTGCAAGGTTCATAAAATATTCATAAAGTTCTTTCATTTCTTCTTTTGTCATGAATTCTGCCAGTCTGTTCAGCAATTCATCATGAAGTCCATAATTATTTTTTTCAATCAGCTTTTTGATTAACAGCAGTATTTTTTTCCTGTCTTTATGGTTTTTTACAATAAGACAGAAGGTAGAGCAGATTTCGCAATAGACATCTCCGAGGTCTCCATCGGAATCATCGCAGTTACTTACAAAATGCTCCTCAGAGTCAAACAGTTTAACAATCAGTTCTATTTTCTCGTCAATATCGATATTTTCCGAACGAATTCTGCTCTCTATCATCGCTATCCCTCTCGCAAGAGTGGGCGCATTGAATCTGTTGTAAAATCTCTCAGACCTTCTCAATCTGTCAATTTCGCTCTTTATTTCTTTGTAGATTTCTGATTTTTTAATCATTTTTATAACCTTGATTTTATTAAATAGATAATACTGCTAATTGTTCGCGATGATGTCTTTTAAAATGCTTTGCAACATCTAGTCAATTTTATGATTATACCACTTTTCTTCCCGCATTCAA
>JBFXGO010000029.1:0-31425 GCA_050239825.1 bacterium | reverse complement strand
TCGTCTGACGATAAACCTATTCTGCGACAACCTCTTTAAGAATATATGCAGTTGTCTCGCTCACTGTATCATTCTCAGTCTCTGTAAGTCTCTTCATTGTTATCTCTGTAAAGCAATTTACCTGCGGAGACCATCTGAAATTATATATCAAAAGCTGATGTCCGCCTTCAATGGGTCTGTCGCTTTCAAAGTATGATTCGATTATTCCTTCAAGAACATAAGAGCGCCAGTTTAGTATTATCGAGCGCTGAAGGTTTGTTTTTCTTATCTCAGATATGAATTCAATGTTCTCGCCATCAATTTCAATAGTTGATAGCCATGATTTTCCTATCACGACAGGCGTCATGAGTATTACATGCTCGGAAAACTCATTTGTGTGAAGTGTGTTGTTTCTAAAATCCAGAGTGATGCTCTTTCTGAAGATTGGGTCAAACTCTGCACAGTTATAGTAATTTATTATGATTTTCTCATCCTCTCTCACTGATGGTGAGGGCTTAATATCGAAAAAATCCTCCCTAACTTCTCCTTTTATCTCTCTTCTTCTGTAATAGTTGAGGTTCTTTGCCTCGATTTTCTTGTTGCAGAAGTCATCAATATCATTGATGTCTGCATCTTTGATTGCAGGCGCAAGAGCGCTTATCCTTTTCAAATCATCCAATAATGCTCTTCTCTCAGCTGTTTCTCTCTTGGCTCTTCCTCCGAAATCATTTAGGGCAATCAAACCTGTTCCAATAACAATGACAACTCCCGCCGCCACAAAAAATCTTTTCATCAATTCTCCTTTTTAATCTCCTTTTTAAAATTATACATCAAAACAGAGAGCTTTAAAAGATATTTATATCCTGAAGTTTTGTGCGCCCTTGACATAATGCTCTATTAACATTAAAATAATAAGATTATGAACAATGAGAAACAAGAAGAAAAATACCAAATAATAGAGACAATTGCCACAGGTGGCATGGCAACCATCTACAAGGGAGTGCAGATATCTCTCAATAGAGAGGTTGTTATTAAAAAATTGCACCCCCACCTGTCGGAAGATGCAAATTTTGTCAAAAGGTTCAAGAGAGAGGCGGCTCTTCTCGGAAAATTGCAACATGAGAACATAGTGGGAATATTTGACTTCTATGAGAAGGAGGGAGACAAGTTCATTGTGCTTGAGTATATTAAGGGCAGGTCTTTAAAACAGATTATTAAGGACAAGGGAAAGATCCCCGTGAAGTATGCTCTCTACATATTAAAAGAGGTCTTAAAGGGATTGTCGCATGTTCATAAAAATAACATACTGCACAGGGACCTTAAGCCGGATAATATAATGATTTCGGATGAGGGTGTGGTGAAGCTTACAGATTTCGGACTTGCATTCGGAAGTGAGTCTGTCAATGTGACAAATCCCGGCACCTATATGGGTACACCGGCCTACTTTCCTCCGGAACAGTTGACAGGGAAACAGCTCTCTGCTGTATCGGACATCTTCTCTCTCGGAATTACCTTCGCAGAAATTCTGACAGGGAAGAATCCGTTTGAAGGAAAGGATCAGTTTGAGACAATCAACAATATACTTTACTTTCAATCGCTGAATATTGATTTCAATGTGGATGAGGTGCCTCAGGTTGTAGTCGATATTCTAAAATCAATGCTTAACCGCGATATGTCAAAGAGGCCTAAGAGCGGAGAAGAACTTTTTTCGATTATATCACAGTTTGAAAATCCTGTAACAAAGGATGAATTCAGACAGTTCATGTTTGACACTCAGAGAGTGATTGATAAGACCGGAATCGTGATACGGGTTAAAAAGGAGAGGCGGGGCCTGCAAGCCACAGTGCTGTCATTGCTCTTTTTGATTCTTGTCTTTGTTGTTGGTTTTCAGATTTTCACTTCCACAAGAAGCAGTGTGCGCACTATCTATTTGCCGAACAATGAAACCAAGCCATTCCTATACATTAACTCCTCCCCCAAGAGCATTCAGGTGAAGATAAATGATTCAATAATAGTGCAGACGCCTCAGGTTATTTCTCTTGACAAAGGCACATTCAAACTAACCACAGTATCGGCTGATTACGAGAAAAGAGACACGACAGTCGAACTGACGGCAAATGACACAATATTCTTTGAGATGAAGAAAATAGTGGTTGTGGAGAAGTGGGGGTTCCTTTCTGTAAATGCATCCCCATGGGCCGATGTTTACATCAATGACCAGCTCTTCGACAGGACTCCGATAGATGAGAATATAAAGCTGAAGGCAGGCAGGTACACTCTTCAGCTAAAACATCCGAACAGAAAAAACTATACGGCAGAAATAGAAATAAAAAAGGACAGCACTTTGAAGCTTAATGTAGAACTTGAAAAGGCTTATGGGTTCTTCAAAATTGTAGTGCGTCCGTGGGCGGATGTTTACATTGATGACCAGCTTGTCGGCACAACGCCTCTGAATGATTCATTGGTTCTGCTGACAGGTCCGCACAGCATAAAACTTGTAAATTCAAAGTACCCGGCAATCGAGGATGAAATAACCATCTCAGAAGAGGAGGTCTTACGAAAGTTTTATTCATTCTGACAACCGTCTTATGCGCTCTTATGATATTTCCCGTCTCAATAAACGATGTCATCGTTTTTTATGAAACAGGAGAGTACAAACAGGCGATTGAGAGCGGCGAGGAGCTTCTTGACAAGGCGGGAACGGACATGGAGAAGCAAGACAAAATAAATCTGTCCACATACATAGCATTCTCCTATGTTGCAATTGGAGACACGATAAATGCGCAGAAGCATTTTGAAAACATACTCACTATGAATGTCAATTATTCTCTGAATGAAGAGTTTGTATCTCCAAAGATAATACACATATTTTCAAAGGCAAAGGAGAGAATATCCTTTTTAATAAAGGAATCCCCTCAGTATTATATGATAAATCCGGGTCAACAGATTTACAGGTTTACGCGCCAAAATCTGATTTTAAAGTCATCCTTTGTTCCGGGCTGGGGTCAGTTCGACATGGATGAAAAGACTAAAGGGATAGCTATGGGTTCAGTCTTTGCGGTTTCCCTTCTCAGCACGGTCACATCCTTTTTCATTACTTTAAATGCCAGAGAGAATTACTATGACGCTGTCACCGAGGACGATGCCGCAAAGTATTACGATGAATACAATCTCTGGTCAAAGTTGAACAGATTCGCATTTGACGCGACTCTCTCTGTTTATGCCTTTAACCTATTTGATATAATATGGTGAAACGAATAACCGGGCTTTTGCTTGTTTCAGTTTTATTTCTGACTTCATGTTACATTGATATGCCGCATGACAGCAGGTATGACGGATTGAATCCGTTCGGAAAGGGCGCAATTTCAATTTATGTCAAAGACAAGTCGGGGAATCCTCAGGAGAATGTCCTGATAAAGATAAACGATACCCTTGAATTCTACACTAACATAGACGGGATTTTTTCTATAGGCACTTTTGACAAAGGAACTCTCTCCTTAAGCATAGAGAAGGCTGGATACAGAGTTTTCAAGAAGGACACATTCATAAGCACCGGAGAACTTCTTGATTTTGAAGTTGTTTTAAATTACATTCCGGTTATAGAGGAGCTTAAGGCATATTCGACTGTGAGGACTGTGAAATCCTTCACCGACACGCTTGACTATGATGTCAATTACTTTTCAATTCTTGATGAGAGGGACGGAATTGAAGACATAGATTCATGCATTATGACAATAGATTCGCAGAGGTTTAAGATGTTTCTCGTCGAAAGTGAAGAGAATGTGAGATGCACTCTCAATTTTGCGGAAGATAATGAATTTTTCAGGATATACGATCTGCAGGGTGAGGACTGCTTTATAGAGGTTTATGATAAATCGGGGGAGATAGTAAAGAGCAATGCGGCAAGCCTTGTGAGATTCGTTGAAACGGTTCCAAAAATCATATCACCCGAGGAGGGCGGAGCCCTGATACTTCCGGATTCGGTTATATGGTCATCCCAGAGTGTTTTGTTTGAATCCTATTTTAAAATAGAAATGTGCGACGCAGGAGGTCTCGTGCTCTCTTACGACAGCATTCAATCCTCCAAAACAGGCGTTTATATAAATACTCTTCTTAATGAAGGAGCATATTCACTCTACCTCAGGCTGTACGACCTGTTCGGAAATTACAGCGAAAACTCGGTAACATTCTCGATATTTTGAAAGGAGAAAGAATGAAAAAAGATCTTCCGGAGAGCATCAGCATACTTAGGTCCCTCTATCAGGCAAGCGAAGTGATAAACTCCATAAGGGACTATGGCGAACTTTTGGAAAAGATTATGGATATTGCCATTAACACTGTCGATGCGGAGCGGGGATTTCTGATGATAACAGACGAGAGAACTCAGGAGATGAAGGTTGAAGTGGCGAGAAACCTGAGAAAAGAGAACATTATAAATTCAAAAGAGATATCCATGACATCTGTCTATAATGCGCTACAGACGGGGGAGGCGGTGCGCACTTCGGATGCAATGTCCGACCCGAGGTTCACGGAGAATCAGTCGGTCGCTCTCTACAATCTCCATTCGATTATAGTTGTTCCGTTAAAGAGGATTGACCGCACAATAGGGGTTATATATCTTGATACTCAGACAATGAAGAAAATCTTTGACGAAGATGCGCTTGAATTCATGAATGCATTTGCCAATCTTGCAGTATTAAGCATTGAGAATGCAAAGCTGACCAATTCTCTAGCAATCGAGAACAAAACATTGAAGAATGAAATATCTTCAATGTTTCATTTTGAGGATATAATAGGAGTATCTAAGCAGATGAGGCATGTCACAGAGCTTCTCGAAAAAATATCCAATACGGATGTGCCGGTGCTTCTTCACGGAGAGAGCGGAACCGGAAAAGGCCTAATAGCAAGGGCTATACATCACAACTCTTCGAGGAAGGACAAAAAATTCATAACCCAGTACTGCGGGGCTCTTCCGGAGACCCTTCTGGAGAGCGAACTCTTCGGATATAAGAAGGGATCTTTCACTGGAGCAATGTCAGACAAGGTTGGCCTCTTTGAAGCGGCAGACGGAGGAACCTTCTTCCTCGACGAAGTGGGCGACCTCTCTTTGACAATTCAGACTAAGCTTTTAAGGGTTCTTCAGGAGCATAAGATACGAAGGATAGGAGACACTGAGGACAGGGATGTGGATGTCAGGATAATATCTGCTACAAACAGGGTGCTTGAAGATGAAGTCAAGAAGGGCACTTTCAGGGAGGACCTCTACTACAGGCTTAAGGTGATAAAGATTGATATACCCCCCTTAAGGGCGAGAAAGGATGATGTGCCCATACTCGTCAAGTATCTTCTAAACAAACTCAACACAAAATCAAAGGCGGTTGACGGGGTGTCAAGCGAAGCGATGAGCGTGCTGATGCAGTACGACTGGCCCGGCAATATACGCGAACTTGAAAACATGATGCAGCATGCGATTGTTATGTCGCAGAATGAACTGATTACGGTTGACGACCTGCCGCCCGAGATATCCAACAAGAATATAATCAGACGCGAGGTGTTTTCAAAGAAGCTTAAGGATGTTGAAAGAGAGCATATAATCAATGTGTTGAAGGAAAATGAATATTCAAGAAAGAAGACAAGCGATGTTCTGGGCATAAGCCTCAGGACTCTGCAGTATAAACTCAAGGAATACAACATAGTAAAACACGAGCAATAAGCAGGAGGTTTTTGTGAAACTCATAGAGTGCGTGCCGAATTTTTCCGAGGGCAGAGATAGTGCGTTGATAAAGCAGATAACGGATGAGATAATCAATGTGAACGGTTCGATGCTTTTGGATGTTGATATGGGGGCAGATACAAACAGAACCGTGGTAACATTTATAGGCACCCCCGAATCCGTTGTTGATTCCGCATTTAAGGCAATAAAGAAGGCGTCGGAACTCATTGATATGCGCACCCACAAAGGTGAGCATCCGAGAATGGGAGCGACGGATGTGTGTCCTTTGATACCGGTTAACGGAGTG
Source organism: bacterium (assembly GCA_050239825.1). GTDB lineage: Bacteria > Hydrothermota > 32-111 > 32-111 > 32-111 > UBA2202. The sequence goes on along the minus strand of JBFXGO010000029.1, from coordinate 25,426 downwards.
ACGATAGAGGAGTGCGTCGAAATATCCAGAAGACTTGCAAAGAGGGTGGCGGATGAGCTTTCTATACCTGTTTACCTTTACGAATACTCAGCTTCGGAAGAGAAGAGAAAATCTCTCGCAATTATAAGAGAGGGCGAGTATGAAGGATTCGGCGAGAAGATAAAGAGGGCGGAATGGAAACCTGATTTCGGCAAACCCGAGTTTAATGTCAAGAGCGGCGCTACCGTGATAGGAGTAAGGGACTTTCTCATAGCTTATAATGTGAATTTAAATACGAGGGACGCAAAACTCGCCACGGCAGTTGCGAATGCAATCAGAGAGAAGGGAAGCGCAAAGAAGGATGCAAACGGAAAAATCCTCAAGAATGAAAAGGGAGAGACCCTTTTTGCTCCCGGACGGCTGAAGGAGTGCAGAGCGATAGGATGGTACATTGACATGTACAAGGTGGCGCAGATATCCATAAATCTTACAAACTGGAAGGTGACTCCTCCTCACATCGCTTATGAAACAGCCGCTGAAGAGGCAGCCAAGAGAGGTTTGATGGCAACAGGAAGCGAACTTGTCGGACTGATTCCGAAAGATGCTCTTATCGAAGCCGGAGAATATTTTCTCAGAAAGCAGGGGAAATCATGCGGTGTCCCGGAGAGAGAGCTGATACACATAGCGGTAAAATCATTGGGTCTTGACCACCTGTATCCGTTCGATATTGACAAGAAGGTTATAGAGTATGCGTATAAAAAGAATTCCGGAAAAGAGTATCTTGCAGACATGAGAATAAAAGATTTCTGCGACGAACTCTCAACAGACTCGCCGGCGCCGGGCGGAGGAAGCGTCGCCGCATTGAATGGCGCAATAGCGGCGTCCCTTGTATCAATGGTAGCCAGTCTGACATACATGAAAAAAGGATACGAAAAACATTCTGCGGAAGCAAATGAAATTGCCGCCAAAGCACAGAGGATAAAGGATTCATTTTTGAGCTTGATAGATGATGACACAGAGGCGTTCAACAACTACATGGCTGCATTCAAGATGCCGAAAAAGACAGAGGAGGAGGCAAAGAAAAGAGACGCTCTTCTGGAAGAAGCCACAAAGGCGGCGATTGAAGTGCCTCTGAAAACTATGGAAGAGGTGCTCGCCTCTCTCTCAATAATGGAGAGAATAAGCGTAATCGGCAATGTCAATTCCATCTCAGATGCAGGAGTGGCGGCCATAAACGCAGAGGGGTGCGCAGAGGGCGCATATATGAATGTGCTTATCAATCTGAAGAACTTGTCGGATAAGGAGTATAAGGATAAAAAAATGAAGCAGGCCGATAAAATGCTTGAAGATGTGAAAAAGTCCTGTAGCAAGGTAAAAGAGACTGTTTATACTGCTATTCAGCAGTGAAATATGTGAATTTTTCTGAGTTTGTTTTGTAGATAAATTTTATTTGGTTATCGGCGGATTTTATAAAATATCCGCCGATTTTAATTGCATCCTCTATTTCATTCTGTCTTCCCTCTTCATAGAGTCTTTTGTCATTTCTAACATTGATTTCGCTCTTTATTTTAGAATAAACTGGGAATACCATTGATATCAATATAGATGATAGGGTTAAAATAGCCATGAATTCCGTAATAGCCATGCCTCTCTTCTCTTTTTTAAAGCTTTGAAAAAATAATAAAACCGCAAGAATCAATGCTCCTGCTATGAAGAATAACGAGAAACTGAAGAGAGAAATTACTGATGCGGATACTATGAATGCGAAAATAAAAACCTTTCTGTCGAGGCGCAGTGAATTCGGTTTGATTATCGCCAGAGAGGATACAAGGAAAGTGTATATAAATGTTATAAGGAACAGATGTACCTGCTCCGTCTTTGAAAGTATAGCCGCAGTGTCGGATTTGGTTATGAAAAAGAGAGGCACAGAAATAACCGCAACCGTTAGATTCGCGAAACAGAGTGTCTCTTTTGGGTTCTGAGTAAATTCATCCTTAACTTCGCGGAGCATGAACATAAGGGCTGTCTCTCCGGAAAATGATGCAAGAATCATAAGAATCTTCACAGTTATGTTGTCTTTATAAGCTGGAATAAAATAGGCAAGAGCGAGCGGAAGCGCAGAAATGAAGAGAAGAATATAATTTTTCTTTTTTAAATGTCTGAATGCCGTATATGCAGCTGAAACGATCAAGAAAGCCGCGCCGGCTGAGAGTGTGTGTAAAGAAGTGTAAACCGCAAAGAAGAACAAAGCCGCAGTCAAAGCCGCTTTAAGCGCTCTTTTGTATGTTCGCATAAAGTTGTTGATTATGTGCTTTTCGTGCACCAAAAATATCATAAAACCGCTGAAAGTGAAGGCGATTGAAGGAAGAAGGAAAAAATTCATCGACCAAGAAGTGGCTTCAAGAGAGATTATTGATGTCATCATAGCTATCAGAATAAAAAACTGAAACAATTTGTCATTAATTTTCATTATACTCCTTTTTTTTAATTTTACCATTTTAAATAATATTGTCAAGCACCGTATAAGTTATTACTCTTGAAAAAGGATTAGTAATGTATATAATAAAATGTAAGGGGCAGGTGCAGACTCAAAATCATAGTTTGGGCGAAAGCTCAGAACTCTTGTCACCCTGCCCCGAACAAGAATTAATAAGCCACGAGACTTGTCAAGGAAGTTGTGTAAAGAGGGATTAGTATTCATAAGGGAGTTCTCCAAAGAGATTAACGAAGGATTGGCGGAGGTAATATAATTTAGCAATGATTTTAGGATAACCGTTTTTCCATTTAGGTAACATATTTAGGTAACGGATATAAATATTAATGAAGAGGATGTCTTCGGATTGGAAGAATCCGCCCTTTTGCTGTCGCAAAGTACGGTGTGAAATATAATCGTGACCATTACAATACTATTATGCAAACTTCTTGACAAAGTGGGCACAATACAATATGATTGAAATGGTTAATAAAAAGGAGATGGTTGTGAAAAAGAAATTAGAAGGAGTATTTATACAATTTAAACAGGAGGAATTGTGAAAAAAGTTATTTTCATTATCATTATTATTGTTTCAGCATTGTTTGTTTTTGCTTCAAATGAGAGACCATTCAGAGAAGAGGATATGCTTCTTGCTAACTTTGAACAACCGGAAGATAACAATCAACCCAACTGGGCGACAGATAGTTTGAATGTAAGGGGAGTAGGAATTTATCCTTTCTTTGGATATGCATATAATGTTTTCATCGTAGATACATTAGCATATTCTTGTATGGATAATTATTTAGTAGTGTTAAATGTTAAGAACAAAGCAAATCCTTTTTTGGTAAGTTATTTTAGTTTACCGGATTATGCAAGGGGTGTCTATGTTTCAGGCAGTTATGCCTATGTTGCTGATGAAGCTTATGGTTTACAGATAATAGATATCTCAAATCCTTCAAGCCCAACCCTTGCAGGGAGCTATGATACACAGGGTTATGCAAGGGGTGTCTATGTTTCAGGCGATTATGCCTATGTTGCTGATTATGATTATGGTTTACAGATAATAGATATCTCAAATCCTTCAAGCCCAACACTTACAGGGAGCTATGATACACCGGGGACTGCAAGGGGTGTCTATGTTTCAGGAGATTATGCCTATGTTGCTGATTATGATTATGGTTTACAAATAATAAACATCTCTGACCCCACAAGCCCAACACTTAAAGGTAGCTATGATACACCGGGTTATGCTTATGATGTCTATGTCTCAGGAGATTATGCGTATGTTGCTGATTATCATGGTGGTTTACAGATAATCAACATCTCTGACCCCACAAGCCCAACACTTGCAGGGAGCTATGATACACCGGGTCGTGCATGGGGTTTCTTTGTTTCAGGCAGTTATGCCTATGTTGCTGATGGTAGTTCTGGTTTACAGATAATAGACATCTCAAATCCTGCAAGCCCAACACTTACAGGGAGCTATGATACACCGGGGACTGCAAGGGGTGTCTATGTTTCAGGCAGTTATGCCTATGTTGCTGATTATGATTATGGTTTACAGATAATAGACATCTCAAATCCCACAAGCCCAACCCTTACAGGTAGCTATGATACACCGAGTTATGCTTATGATGTCTATGTTTCAGGAGATTACGCCTATGTTGCTGATTGGGGTTTTGGTTTACAGATAATAGATATCTCAAATCCTTCAAGCCCAACACTTGCAGGAAGCTATGATACACCGGGTTATGCTTATGATGTATATGTCTCAGGAGATTATGCCTATGTTGCTGATGTTGATTATGGTTTACAGATAATAGATATCTCAAATCCTTCAAGCCCAACACTAACAGGAAGCTATGATACACCGGATTATGCTTATGATGTCTATGTCTCAGGAGATTATGCCTATGTTGCTGATGATGATTATGGTTTACAGATAATAGATATCTCAAATCCTTCAAGCCCAACCCTTGCAGGAAGCTATGATACACCGGGTTATGCATGGGGTGTCTATGTTTCAGGCAGTTATGTGTATGTTGCTGATGATGATTCTGGTTTACAGATAATAGACATCTCAAATCCTTCAAGCCCAACCCTTGCAGGAAACTATGATACACCGGGGCTTGCATGGCGTGTCTTTGTTTCAGGCAGTTATGCCTATGTTGCTGATTATGATTATGGTTTACAAATAATCAACATCTCTGACCCCACAAGCCCAACCCTAACAGGGAGCTATGATACACCGGGTTTTGCTTATGGTGTCTATCTTTCAGGCAGTTATGTGTATGTTGCTGATGAGGATTCTGGTTTACAGATAATAGATATCTCAAATCCCACAAGCCCAACCCTTACAGGTAGCTATGATACACCGAGGAGTGCATGGGGTGTCTATGTTTCAGGAGATTATGCCTATGTTGCTGATGGAAGCGCATTATATATTTTAGAGTTTGATCCTTTTATGGGAGTAACAGAAAAGTTTGTTGAAGAGAAGCAAGATAAAGAGAATCATAAGATGGATATACTACAGAATGAAATAAGGTATACAAATTCGACAGGGGATAACAAATTTTCTGTATATGATATAAATGGCAAGGAAGTATATAGAGCGAAAGAGACAAGGATAGGTCAGCACAGCTACTCAACAGAACACCTTTCGTCAGGCATATACTTCATAAGATTCAGAGACGGAGAGACACAGATAAACAGAAAGATGGTGATAATAAGGTAGAACACAAAAAGGTAAAAGAGAAAGCAGTTTTCCCGTAGAGGGCGGTTTAAGTTTAAAAGCCGCCCTCTCTCTTTTTCCCCCGAGTTGTTCCAAGTTCCCGCTCAATATACCCATTAGCATAATCATCATTACTTGACAGATATATCTCTCGCTCACTCTTCATGATTCGGTCCAATGTCTCCTTTTCATTAATCTTATTATATTCCACTCCTATTGATTTTACACAACTTTTATTATACTCCCGCGTACTAAATTTAGAAGCCCGAAAACAAATGGCTTTGTGGAGAGATTTAACAAAACATTGCTGGAAGAATTCTTCGTAACTAAACTAAGAGAAAAATGGTATACATCAATTGAGGAGCTACAAGCAGATCTTGACGCTTGGTTATGGTATTATAACTTTGAAAGATTTCATCAAGATTATAGAGTTAAGGGAAGAACACCATTCCAAGTTCTTACTGGCTTCTCAATCAGACCAAAGTTGCTTTCAAGGTGATTTTATGATAATCTCTATTGGGGTTATCTGTCAACACATCTCGGAACGGATACACATCCAAATCTTTCAAGAAAAGTCAACAAGGTAAATCATTGACTTTTTTGCCGTATGGCATAAAATGAAAAAAAGGAGTTTTATGAAAAAAATAATTATTTTGGGCGCGGGAAGACAGGGGCTTACGGCTGGCGAGTTCCTGAGGAACAAAAAAACAAATGTAACATTCATTGACATAAATGAAGAGAATCTAAAAGCCGCAAAAAAAGCGGGATTTAAAGCGGCAAAGAGAGTGATGAAAACCAAAGATGATATTGCAAAGACCATAAGAGGCTATGACCTTGCCATATCGGCTCTTCCTGCGAGATTGGGGCGTATGGCGCATCTTGGCGCAATAACAGCAAAAACAAACATGGTGGATGTCTCCTACTCTGAGGATGACCCGCTTGAGCTTCAGAGAATGTGCGAAAAGAACAATGTGATTCTTATCCCTGATGCCGGAATTGCTCCGGGAACATCCAATCTTATGGCAGGACGATTGTACAGATCATTTGACAAGGCGGAGACGATTAAAATTTATGTGGGGGGCATGCCAGAAAAGAATCTTCCACCGCTGGGGTATTCGATAACATGGTCGCCCGAGGATTTGATATCAGAGTATGAGAGAAAGGCAAAGATAAGAAAAAATTTCAAATCCCTCACTGTTGAGCCTCTTACAGGAATCGAGAATATGCAATTTAAAGGATTTGAAACTCTGCAGGCATTCTATACGGATGGACTGAGGACTCTTTCAAAGACTCTGAAGAATGTGAAGAATCTCGAAGAGAAGACAATGAGATATGCTGGCCATGTGGATAAAATAAAATTTCTCTTCGAAATGGGGTATTTTGAGCAAACAGCGGGAAATACAAAACCAAGAGAGACCTCCCTTGAACTGATGAAGAGGATAAAATACAAAAACCTAAGAGATGTGCTTTTGATGAGAGTCATCGGAGAGGGTGTGGTAAAGGGCAGAAAAAAAAGAATTGAGTATGAGATAATTGATTTTGCGGACAAAAATCATTCCGCTATGGAGCGCACCACCGGATACTCTCTTGCCGCATTCTCATTTTGGCTACTCAATAATCCGCAGAGCAGAGGCGGTGTGTTGACTCCTGAAGAGATAGGAATGGATGAGAAAAATTTCAAAGAGATAATTCGTCTTCTCTCTGAAAAAAAAATAAAGACAAGTATGAGGATTATCTGATGAGAATAATAGGGTCTGAAAGAATGCTCGATATAAAGAATCTTGAAACAGCTGATAACAAACTGTATTCGGAGTTTAAATCAAGAGAAGCGGACATCTTCTCCTCCGGCAGAAGCGCGATTTTTAGTTTGTTTTCAAGATTGAAGCAGGAGGAGATCCTTTTCCCCGACTTTTACTGCAGGGAGATGATTGAGCCGGTTCTAAAAACAGGCACAGAGATTGCTTTTTATACAATCAAGGATGACTTAGTTGCAGATACTGATTCAATAATCGCTCCGAAGAGGATAAAATACATCTACATAAATGATTACTGCGGAATCAGAGATTACAAACTGCAGGAATTTGCCGAAAAGAAGAGACTCATTCCAATCATTGACCGCACACATTCTTTGTTTTCGAATTATCCGTTCGACTCCGGAATTCAGCTGGGGAGTCTGAGAAAAATTCTACCGGTTCCCGATGGAGGATTTCTCATCAACTTCAAAGAAAAAGCAATCATGGGAGAGAGGGATTCATCATTCTATCTTCTGAAGCTTGATGCAAAGATACTCCGCGAGCTTTTCGAGAGGGGAAGCAAAGATGAAGGATTTGAGAAAGAATATGTAATGCTTTCGGAGGCGGGAGAGAAGAAAATAAAAATCAATTCAAAGAAAATCTCTCTATACTCCGAGAAGGTATTCTCTTCATACAATATAGATTCAGTTGCTAAGAAAAGAAAGAAGAATTACAGAGTGCTTATCTCTCACAAGGAGATTAAGAGAATTTGTCCCATAAAGAGCGCCGATTCGAATGTTGTTTTTCAGTCTCTCCCCCTTCTTGTAGATGGAAGGGACGCCGTTAAAAGGAGGCTGGCGGATAAATCGATATTTGCGCCGGTTCTATGGAGAGGCGATTCGAGTCTGTCGAAAAGAATAATAAATATACCTTTAGATGAAGAATACTCGGAAGAAGATATGAACAGAACAGCTGAAGCGATAATCAATGCTTTAAACGGAGAATAGAATGAATGATTTTTTACAGTTTCTGATTGATGAGGATATGACAATTCTTCAGGCTCTTCAAAAACTGAGCAGGACTGGCAAACAAATTCTGTTTACTGTTAAGAAAGACGGAATTGTCACGGGGAGTCTGACTGACGGCGATATAAGAAGGGCGATACTCAAGAAGACCGGACTCAAAGAGAAGGTGAAGAGGATTTCCAATAAAAATTTCATTTATATATCAAAAGATTCACACTCTCTCGCTAAAAGGGAGATGGATAAAAACAAAGTCAGACACATACCGCTCATAAACAGCAGAAGGCGAATTATAAAGATCTTCTCAAGTGATGATTTTATATCTGATGAGACTCAAGCGGCTGTCATGATATTTGCCGGAGGAATGGGAAAGAGGATGAGGCCATTGACTCTGAAGACACCGAAACCGCTTTTGAGCATAGGCAGAAGCTCAATTATTGAATCGATTATAGACAAATTTCTTTCCGACGGATTTAAAAACATATTCATCTCTCTGAATTACAAATCCGACATGATAAAGAGAAAACTGCTGAAAAAGTATAAAAATACTCTTGACGATTCTTCTTTCATAATAGAGAAGAGCCCACTCGGAACGGCAGGTTCAATGCTTTGTTTGAAAGACTGCGGGTTTAGGGATATAATAACACACAATGCAGACATTATAACTGACATTGATTTCAGAATGCTATTAAACAGCCACAGAAAATCAAAAAACAAAGCAACTCTCGTTTTAACCGAACATCAGCTGAAAATAGAGTACGGACTTGCAAATATTAGGAGAGAAATGGTCGAGTCGATAAATGAAAAACCTTCGATAAATTTCTTTGCTCTCACGGGAGTAAACATCTTTTCATTTGACGCAATGAAGGGAATCAAGCTGTCAAAAATAGATATGAATGAGTTCATAGAGAAGCTGATAGATAGAGGTTATAATGTCGGGTGGTCTCTTCACAAAGGATTATGGTATGATATGGGCTCGCTTGAAAATTATCTTAAAGCAAAGGAAATCTACAGGGGGTAACTGTAATATGCTACAACGAAACATTCCGGCAAGGCGAATCGGAAAACAAAAATGGGAGAAAATATGAAAAAGGTGATGGTGACGGGAGCTGACGGATTCATAGGAAGCCATCTCACGGAGCATCTCCTGAGAAAGGGATTCAAAGTGAAGGCTCTTTCCCTGTACAATGCTGAGAATGGAATAGGCAAGCTTAAATGGGTTAGAAAATCCAGGAACCTGGAGATAGTAAAGGGCGACATAAGAGATTTGTCCATGATGACGGAGGAGACAAGGGACTGCGACGGAGTTGTAAATATGGCCGCTCTTATTGGAATACCCTACTCTTACATTTCCGTGAGGTCATACATAGACACCAATATAATCGGCGTATATAATATGCTTGAGTCCGCTTTGAAGAATAAGACAAAGCATCTGATAATAATTTCTTCAAGCGAGACCTACGGCACTGCCGAGTACACTCCCATAGATGAGATGCACCCTCTGAAAGCTCAATCCCCATACGCCGCGACAAAGATAGCCGGCGAGGAACTGGCTCTCTCCTACTTCCGGTCATTTGACCTGCCAGTAAGCGTTATTAAACCTTTCAATGTTTATGGACCGCGTCAGTCGATGCGTTCGATAATTCCCTCGGTAATCAATCAGGTGCTCTCTTCGAAGGAGATTAAGGTGGGAAATGTGGATACGAAGCGCGACTTCATGTATGTGGACGATGTGTGCGAAGGTATATGCAGGTCGCTTTTCAATGAGAATGGCTTTGGACAGACAATGAATCTTGCAACAGGAAAATCATACAGAATATCGGAAATCATAGATATAATAAAAAAGATAGGAAATTCAAAACTCAAAGTCAAAGTCGAAAGAGCAAGAGTCAGAAGCGCCAAAAGCGAAGTCATGAACCTTCAGGGCGACTGGTCAAAAGCAAGAGAACTTATAGGGTTCAAGCCGAGAACCGATATACATGAGGGGCTCTTCAGGACTTTCAAGTGGTTCTCTGAAAACAGAGAGGCATTTGAAGATGAATATGTGATTTAATTGTAATTTAAGCCGGGAGATCCGAAGATTCCCTGCCGGAACGAATGAAGAATCATAAGGATGAAAGATGCAACGGCGCCGAATAAAGAGTAATCCGCCCTTGACTTTATCCTCAATCTTATTATACTTACTTCTATGTTTTTTAAAAGAAAAGAAAACAGAGTAAAGCCGGTAAAGACAAAGCGTGAGAAGACCCTTGACTGGATTGAGGCAATTCTCTTCGCAATTGTCGCCACATTCCTTTTGAAATCATTCTTCATTCAGTCATATATGGTATTTTCAGGGTCAATGCTTTCGACCCTTCAGATAAATGACTTTCTCTTCGTGAATCGCCTTAAATATTCTACAAATGTGCCGTTTTCTTCCGAGGAGCTTGTGAGATACTCGAATCCCAAGCGCGGAGATATTGTGGTTTTCAAATTTCCTATCGACGGCAGGCCTTTTGTAAAGAGGTGCGTCGGACTTCCCGGAGATACAATAGAGATTAGGAACAAAAAACTTTACATCAACGGCAAGACATATGAGGAGCCATTCATCCAACATATAGACAGCAGAACATTTCCGCACCTGAAGGAGATGTATAAGAATTACATGAGCGATGAAGAGTATCAAAAGTTTTGGATGGAGGGAGAATTTTACAGGAACATGTACATAGGGCTCTATGCAAGGGACAATTTCGGGCCTGTCGTTGTGCCGCAGAGCCATTATTTCATGATGGGTGACAACCGCGACAATTCAGACGATTCAAGATTCTGGGGGCCACTGCACAGAAAATATGTAATAGGAACTCCCTTCCTTTATTACTTCTCTATTGACAAGACACAGCCTGTCTGGAAGATATGGAAATTCATAAGATGGAATAGAATTCTCAGGCCGGTTCGCACTCAGACCTTTGAATACAAAGGATGAAGCGACTCTTAATACTTACCTCTGACTACCCTCCCAATATAGGCGGAATCGCAGTAGATACGATGCGCCTCTTCAGACTTCTTAAAAAGAAATATTCGGTCGATCTATATGCATTCGGAATAAGGGGAGAGAATCGGGATGATTCATATTTCTTAAAAACAAGCAAAATCCTGTTTCCGATTCATCTGAGAAAAATAATTTCAAGAGACAGGTATGATGCTATTCTGGTCAGAACCGTGCTGCCTCTCGGCTGGATGCTCAATTTCATGAAGATACAATCCAAAAAAATATACTTTGCATACGGGCAGGAGCTTCTTCACGACATCAACAGCAAACCTCTCTTCAGGCCTGAAGTTAAAAGCATTCTCGGCGGAGCGGATACTATTGTAGTGAATTCTGATTTTACCAATTCTCTGATAGAGAAGAGAGGCAGAGTTTACTATCCTCTTATTGACGATGTCGGGAGCAGTATAAAAAAAGAATCCTCAAAATTCAAAATCATAATGGTGGGACGATTCGTTCCCCACAAGAATTTCATCTCGGTTATTCGTATGATAAGGGAGATAAATGAGAGTGTGTCAAAAATAACAGGAAGGAGCGTTGAGCTTGAGGTTATAGGAGAGGGCATAATGAAGAGCGAATATGAAGATTACATAAGCAGAACAAAATTGTCGGAAATTGTCAAAATAAGAGGAAAAATGAATGTGGAGAGCATGAATGAAATATACTCTTCGGCGGATGTGATAGTAATGCCTTCCGTAAAAACAAATGAAAACGTTGAAGGCTTTGGAATGGTAGCCCAGGAGGCTGGTCTCTGCGGAGCAGTCTGCGCAGGCTATGATTCCGGAGGAATATCGGAATCAATAGAAGACAGAGAACTGTTAGCTGAAGAGAATGATGAGAAGGGGCTGATGGATATTATTGTAAAGCTTCTTGCAAACAAGGAATTCTGCGAAGAGAAGAGGCTGTTTTCGATGAACAGGGCTAAAAAGTACATTTCAAGCGCCAAGCGTCTTGAAGAATTTGAAACTATTTTGGATGTTTGAAAAAATAGCGGGGGCAGGATTCGAACCTGCAACCTTTGGGTTATGAGCCCAACGAGCTACCACTGCTCTACCCCGCGATGTTTTAAGAATTTTGATTATACACAAGCTTAAATCAATGTCAATAGACAAAATAACTTTTCTTTGATTTTGGTATTGACTTATTTTATTTATCTATTATATTATTGACATAAAAAAGTAACTCAAACAAGGAGTACCGATGAAGGTAAAAGTACTTGAAGAAAAATGCATCGGATGCGGTGTCTGTATCAGCACATGCCCGGATGTTTTCGAACTGAATGATGATAACAAAGCGGCAGTAAAAGAGGACGCTGATTTTGATTCATGCGACCTTGATGATGCTATCGACAATTGTCCTACAGAAGCAATTGAAGAGGATTAAATTTATAAAGCCGGCTTCAAGCCGGCTTTTTTTTCTTTTTATCGCAATAGTTCCCCTTTTATCATTTGAGGACAAAATCAAAGAAAGTTTTGAAGCTTCCGATTTCAAGAATGCGAGTCTCTTTTTCAGCAAGGAGATTACGGAGCAGACAGGGGCAATGATTGGAAAGGTAAAGGGAAAGATAATGGTGAGGGGAGATTCGATTGAAGCGTATATAATTTACAACAATACTGTTAAAACAGTAGGTTTTGACGGCAGGCATCCTTATGAGATTGTTGATTCAAAGAGATTTGTTGATAAAAACATAGAGTCTGTTCCGCCCGAAATTGACATCAGGTCATTCATAAATCCCGCAATCGCACTCTCATCATCTGAAGAATCGGAGAGAGAAGGAATGACCATGTTTTATCCGAAGACAAAAGAAATTGATTCTGCGGGAGTTTGGAGCACGGAAGGAAAAATTGATTCTGTGCTTGTATTCAGGAAAAATCTGCTTCTTGTGAAAACTCTATATAAGAACTATGCAGATGGGTTTCCTCTTTATATAGAGACAACAGATTTTGAAAAAAAGACTATAGAAAAAGTCAATCACTACAAAGTATATTTGGAAAGATAAAGAGTATTGATTTTTTGTTTGTAATAATTATAATATATACAAAAAGGAGGCTCGATGAAATTAAACGCACTTTTGGTTATCATTATGATTGTCGCTGCTCTGGGAGCATTCGCATCAGTGACATTCTCGATTGCAATGACACAGTGTGACTCATGTTGCGGTATGACATCACAAACAAAGACCGTATCTGTGTCGCCATACGCATCAAGCATGAACATTCTGCTTAATGAGTAATACAGAAAAAGTCTTTTTTAGTTTATTATCGGTAGTTTTGTTCATATCAGTACACGCTGAGAGACCAGCGTGTATTGATTATATGAGCAAATATCTTGCCGAAATCAAGACAATGGAGGGCACATACACCAAGGAGATTACAGCAGGCGGAGAGAAGGTAAAGACCAAAATAACATTCTACGATGATTCGCCAAACAGAAAGAAGCACCTGCTTGTCTCAGATTCTAAAGGCACAAAGAATGATGTTTATGTGCTGAATGACACTCTCTTTATTCTGGACAAACAGGAAAAGGCGATATACTTTCTCAACATAGATGAATACGGAGATGTTGGAAGAAAAATGTTTGATTTGAATGTTTTTGAATCTTTGAGCATACTTGAGAGTTTGAAAGACCATGATTCAATACTGGTTCAGACTGACAAAAACAAAAAACTCAATGTAAGTTTTATATCCGACACTTCAAATCCCGTGTACTCCCTCATAATAGTAAGATTCACGCAAGATTCCCTTCCAGAGCTTATTGAGATGTATGACTGGAACAGGAAGGTCATGATGCAGCTTCAGTATTCAAAATACAAGAATAAGCTCCCTACCGCAATCAAAGCCTATACAAAAATGGAAGGAGTTGTTATGGAGGAAAAGACCTCCATAAGCAACCTGAAATTGAATTCAAATATTTCACCTAAAAATTTTGAGTTTAGCAGGGAAGGATTCACTGTCACTTCGCTGAAGGACTTAATAGGACCTTCGTTGAAATAAGCGGGTATAGCTCAACGGTAGAGTGTCAGCTTCCCAAGCTGAAAGTTGCGGGTTCAAATCCCGTTGCCCGCTCTTAAATTTTTACTTGACTTGAATTATTGTAAGGTATATAATAATAAAAAAAAGATGGAGGTTTTAATGAAACGCAATTTCGTATTAACAGGTTTGATTCTGATAATGCTTGCAATGATATTTGCAGGATGCGGGCCGAAGATGGCCAATCAGACACAGCTTGACCAGCTCAATGAAATCAGAAACGCGGCAGACGCGGCAGAAGCTCAGGTTCAGGAATGCAAGGATAAAATTGCTTCACTTGAAACAGAGAAAGCTCAGCTTCTGAAAGAGATTGAAGATCTCAAAAAAGAAATTGAAATCTACAAATAAGGAGTGAAAGATGAAATCCAAATTATTTATCGCACTTTTACTTGTAGTCCTCTCATTCACACTCCTTTCCGCTCAGGAAGCAAAGCTGACAGAGAAGGATTACCTTGAACAGATAGCATCAGAGCAGGCGCGTCTTGATAAAGCAAACGCAGACCATGATGCTTGCAAAGCAGTTGGTGAACCGCTTATACAGGAAGTTGATGCTCTTCGTCTTCAGAAAGAACAGCTCTTAAACGAGCTTGCGGCTCTCAAGGAATCAAGAAGCTTCTACACAGTAAAGCCGGGCGATTGGCTTTCTAAGCTTGCCGATTACAAAGAAGTATACGGCAGGGGCGGATGGAAGAGATGGCCGGAGATTTACAAAGCAAATAAAAAGCTTATCAAGGATCCCAATCTCATTTATCCCAACTGGAAACTCACAATACCTAGGCCGTAATAAAATTATGGGGTTTGGGCTTTTGCCCAAACCCCAACTAATATGATTCATTTAGGCGGCAGAGTATCAGATTTCTTTACAAGATTTCCAAATTTTAAAGAACTCATAATATCAAATATGAAAGGCTCAATTTCAGAGGATGAGGGTCTTCTTTATTTTGAAGGAAGGCAGGAGGATCTCGAAAAGCTGAATCTGATAATTGCAAAACTGGCGGAAATGGAGACGGAAAAGGGGTATATTGAAAGGGCGGATGTCATACACTCAATATCGAAAATATTGAATGAAGAGGCTCTGCCGAAAGAATCAAATGTCTATTATCTTCCAAAGAAAATACTCAAAGCGCGCACTCCCGGGCAGGAGAAGTATGTGGAAGCTCTTAACTCCTCAGACATTGTGATTTCAATAGGACCTGCGGGCACAGGCAAAACTTTTGTGGCTGTGGCAAAGGCTTTAAGCGAGCTTTTGAAAAAGAATGTGAGCAAAATCATTCTCACCCGTCCCGCTGTAGAAGCAGGAGAGAGACTGGGATTTCTTCCCGGAGATTTCAAAGAGAAGATTGACCCATATCTGAGGCCTCTGTATGATGCGCTTTATGACCTCGCAGACAAAGACAGAATTGACAAATTCATCCGCGACGGAGTGATTGAGATAGCGCCTCTCGCATATATGAGAGGGCGCACCCTCTCGAATGCCTATCTGATTCTCGACGAAGCTCAGAATACAACTTCAATGCAGATGAAGATGTTTCTGACCCGTCTTGGAATGCGCTCAAAAGCCATTATTACGGGAGATGTGACTCAGATAGATCTGTCAATAACTGCAAAATCCGGGCTTGTTGAACTTGAACAGATAGTGAAATCAATAGATCTGATATCCTTCGTCTACCTCGGAAGCGAGGATGTAGTCAGGCACCCGATAGTAAAGGAAATAATAAATGCATATTCTGATTTTTCTAAGAGATAAGCTTAAGAACAATCTCTTGGATGTCATAATCCTCGTGCTTGCTATAGTATTATTCAATATCTTTTTTCCGTACAGCGTCTATACAATACCCAATCTAAAAAAGCAAGACATAGCGCCTCGGGATATTATATCTCCGATCACCTTTGACTTGCTTAAAAATGAATCTGCTTTGAAAACTGAACGGCAGGCCGCATACGACAATATGCCGCCTGTGCTTTTATATAATGATAAGAGTGCGAAGGATGTTCTTGAAAATATCAGCAGGCTTTCCTATGTTATTGATTCTCTCAATAAATCCACATGGAAGCATGAAAACAGGAAAACAGCTCTTCTGAAAAGCTATCCGGCCTTGTCAAAGGAGCTTGTAGATGTGCTACTTTCCGATAAGGGCGTCAAGGTCATCGAGTATTCGCGAACAGCGGTAAAAGAGATAATTGAAAAAGGTTTGATATCCGACAAAGTTAGTATACCGTTTGGAAGAGACAAAAAGATAGTGATAGAGAAGAACGGCAAAGAAAGAATTGTATCTGAGACTGATATATTTGATATGGATGAGGCAATACATTTTGTAAAACAGGACATAACTTCAAAATATTCATCAAATTCATATCTTCTGAAATACTCTCTGGAGCTGGTGCAGTACATATTGAAGCCGAATCTGTCCGTTGACATAGCGGAGACATCCTTCAGGAGAGAAAAGGCAAGGAGTGAAGTGGCTCAGAAGGTGGGAGTTGTTCTGAAGGGCGAAATAATCGTGCGGGCAAATGACATTGTCGATGAAGAAGTCGAGGATAAACTGATATCTTTGAGGACATACATGTCGCCCAAGGTGAATACATTTGACAGATTGACAAGGTTCTTTGTGAAAAACATGATATTCATAATAATTTTCTTCCTGTACATACTGTTCACCAATTCTCAGTTTAAAAAGCTCAATATAAGAAAACGCGACAAAATATTCATCTCCATAGTATTCATTTCAAATCTTCTATTTTACGGCATCTTCTATCAATTCACGCATATAGAGTACCTTCTGCCTGTAATTCTTTCATCGGTGCTTCTGTCGCTACTTTACAGCCGCACATTTGCCCTTGCAGGTTTGCTTTTCAACATATCGGCGATGATACTCTATTCAGGACTCCGTATGCACGGTCTTTTGGGTCTTCTCATTTCAAGTATTTATGCGATATTTCTGATAAGGGAGAGAGGGACAAGAATGCATTTTGTCTCCGTGATAGTCGGAATAGGAATTGTAAACGGAGTATTTGCATTCTTCATTGAGCTGTACAGGGATTCAACATTCACACAGTCTCTTATGAGCTCCGTATATGGCTTTGTAAACGGAGTTATATCGGTTCTGCTTGTGACCGCTATCATACAAATTCTTGAGAGAACGCTTGGAAGAGTGACAAGAATCTCGCTTATGGAGCTCTCGGATTTGAACCATCCTCTGCTGAAAGAGCTTGCGGAAAAGACATCCGGCACTTTCAATCATTCAATGATAGTGGCTTCGCTTGCCGAGAAGGCGGCTGTGGCTCTAAATGCAGACGAACTGATGGCAAAGGTGGGGGGCTATTTTCATGATATCGGGAAAATCGAGAAACCCGAGTATTTTATTGAAAATCAAAACAGAAGCTTCAACCCGCATCAGTCGCTGCCGCCGGAAATATCGGCGACAATAATCAAGGAACATATAAAGAACGGAGAAAAGCTGGCCAGAAAACACAGAATGCCTTCTCAAGTTACGGCATTTATCAGAAGTCATCATGGTACTTCGGCAATAGAGTATTTTCTTGAAAAATCCAAGTCACAGGATTCTGCAACAGACGAGAACAAGTACAAATATGACGGCCCTCTTCCGAAGACAATAGAAGAGACCATTGTGATGCTGGCTGATTCTGTGGAGGCCGGAGTGCGCTCTCTCCCAGAGGCGGACGAGTTATCAATAAGGCGGCTTGTTGAATCAATATTTGAAAAGAAGTTGAGGGAGGGGCAGTTCAATGAGAGTGAAATCTCTGTTTCCCAAATACTTTTAGTGAGAGATGTTTTTCTTTCCGCATTAAAAGGGATATATCATCCGAGAGTTGATTATGGCGGCATTAGCAAAGAATAAAATCAAAATATTCAATAAACCGAAGGATGTTTCAGTTAAGATCGGTGCCATATCAGATTGGGCCAATGATGTACTGCTGATAAACAGTCTGACAGGAGTGCAGGTGAACATAGTATTTGTTACTCTTTCTGAGATAAGAATTATGAACAGGAAGTTCAGGGGAAAGGACAAACCGACCGATGTGATAACATTTTCAATGCTTGAAGGAAAGTTCAAACAATACTCTCTTGACATGCTGGGCGATATCTACATATGCCCTGATTACATAAAACCCAAAAATAACAAGGAAATTCTCAGGAGAATTATCCACGGACTCCTTCACCTTCTTGGCAATGACCACAAAGGCGAAGCAGACCTCGGCAGATTCATATCCCTTGAAGATAAATTTCTGAAACTTATAAATACAGACTGATATATGTTTTTAATCGTTTTTCTGCTTATCTCTCTTATGGCAGCTTCATTTATATTTTCAGGTAGCGAGACTCTCTTCTTCTCATTTACGGATCTTGAAATAAAGAGGTTTACAAAGGGAAATCATTTGACTGCAAGGATATTGGGCAGTCTGTCAAAAAACAGAAGCGCATTCCT
The DNA here is from genome assembly GCA_050239825.1 of bacterium. GTDB lineage: Bacteria > Hydrothermota > 32-111 > 32-111 > 32-111 > UBA2202. The sequence continues at coordinate 6,986 of JBFXGO010000029.1, read as the reverse complement.
CTCTTCTCTTCTATTTCTCAATACAATTGTAAACATAGCCTTTGTTTCGCTTTCAAATCTATTATTTGAAAGATTGGGATTTGCCGGCGGCGAGTACGCTCTTATGAAGGTGATTGTGATAACTCTTGTGCTACTGATGTTCTGTGAGGTAACGCCAAAGGCGCTTGCCATAAACAATAGAAAGTTGTTCATTTATATTTTGATTCCCGCCTTTCTAATATTTTACATTTTTTCCCCTCTTGTTTTGCTAACTGAAAAAATATTCGGCAAAAAAAAGAGAAGAGTGTCAAGAAAAAACAGTGGAATGAATGAGGTTCTATCATACCTCAAAGAGAATGAGGAGCATGTCAAGGATGAGGTGGAATTTTTGGAAAAATACGGAGACCTTAAGAACAGAGAGATACTCTCTGTGGCTGTGCCGCGGGATGGCATAATTTACCTGAAATCCACCGCAACGGTTCTTCAGGCAGGTCTTCTTTTCAAGAGGTACCGTCTGTCAAGAGTGCCGGTTGTATCAAATGATATTGACTCCATAATCGGAGTGTTTTATATGAAAGACATTATCAATATGGACCCCAAATCTCCTGTTGAAAGCAATATGAGGAAAGCCCACAAGATAGATTACAGAGCTCCTGTATTCAAGGTAATGAATTATTTTCTCAAGAACAAGACTCATATGGCGGTGCTGGTTGATTCTTTGGGAAAGACGCTCGGAATAGTAACTCTTCAGGACATAGTAGATGATATAGTGAAACCGCTTCAGGAGGAAGAATGAAAGAGTACATACTCTTTGCAGTCTTTCTTGCGATGTCATTTTTATTCTCTTCAAGCGAGATGTCTTTTGTCGCATCAGACAAATTGTATGTAAAAATCCGTTCAAAGAGCAGCAGAGCTTACAGATTTCTTTATTCACTTCTCTCGACCCCCAAGGTCTATCTGTATACCGTGCTTGTAGGAAACAACATTGCCAATACTGTGCTTGCAATGACAGCGGAATCTCTTTTCCTCGAAAAAGCGTCAGTTTCATCCTCTCTCATGTTATCGCTTGGAGTATCAGCAGTGGTTCTTCTTTTCGGAGAGATTCTTCCAAAATCCATAGCGTCATCAATCCCGGAGAAGATGGCGTTAATATATGCGCCTCTGATAAAAACACTCTATATCATACTCTATCCCGTCATTCTTCTATCTTCTTCAATTGCGGAATTTTCGATGAAACTGCTCAAAAAAAATTCTCATCAGGAAGAGAATCCGCATCTAAGTTCTGCGGATGTGGAACAGCTTATACTCAGCAATATAGACATTTCGAAATCTGCGGAGTATGAATCAAATATGCTCAAAGGAATTTTCCGATTCAGCGATAAGAAAGTCGGAGATACTATGATTCCACGGAGAGAGGCAATCTTTATGAATGTGCACGAAGATGTTCGGAAGATAAATAAAAGAATACAATCCGCTAAAAAAGTATATACAAGATACCCTGTGTACGAAAACTCGGAAGATGATATAATAGGAGTATTGAATGTGAATGACCTTGCGGTTGAGAATCCTGCAAAGATAAAGGGCATCATAAGAAAGATTCTGTTTTTTCCAGAGACCCTTACTCTCGATATTGCCATGATTGAGATGAAGAAGAGCAATGTGCATATGGCTGTTGTAATAGACGAATATGGAGGAGTGGCTGGGATAGTAACTATTGAGGATATTGTAGAGGAGCTGATAGGGGATATCTCGGATGAATACGATATTGAAGAAGAGGTGAGAGAAAAGGACGGAAAATTTATACTGGATGGAGACGAAAGAGTTGAAGATGTTAATGAATCATTGAAAATCAAACTGCCTCTATCACCGAAATACGAAACGATGGCAGGTCTTCTGATGACCTATCTTAAAAAAATCCCTGAGGAAAATGATATTGCAACATTTGAAAATATCTGTAAAATAAGAGTTGTAAAAGTAAAAAACTTTACAGCGAAAAAAATTGAAATAGAAAGGACTGATGCAAATGAGGAATAATTACAAAGATTTCTTTTACATGGCTATAGGAATAATCCTATGCCCGGTGTCTTACTCCTTCTTTCTTGTCCCCGCAAAGATCAACACCGGAGGTTTATCCGGAATTTCAATGATACTTCATCACATATTCAACACTCCATTCGGAGCTGTTCTTCTTATAGCCAACATACCGCTTCTTATCATCGGCATGAAGCAGTTCGGAGCAATCTTTGGAGTGCGCACAATAATTGCAGTGATACTGATAAGTATAATCTCCGATATGTTCGCATACCTATTCAAGTTTCTTGTTTTCGAGGGTAATCCTCTCCTTTCGGCTGTCTACGGAGGCGTTTTTCTTGGTATGGGTCTGGGATTTATCTTCAAAGGAAGGGGAAGCACGGGTGGGTCTGACATAGTTGGCAGACTGATGAGCAAATACACCTCATTTTCAGTCGGCTACTCGATATTTATGATTGATTCAATCATAATCCTTATATCCGGAGCTGTTTTCAAGAATTATGAACTGATACTATATTCATTCATAACTCTGTTTCTTTCAAGCAAGGTGATAGATATTGTCCTTGAAGGCCAGGATTATGCGAGCGGAGTCTATATCTTCACAGAGAAGCCGGAAGAGATATCTCATTCGATAATGAAAAATCTCTCAAGAGGAGTGTCCGCTTTTAAAGGTTTGGGCATGTATCTCAAAGAGGAGAAGATGGTATTGTACTGCGTTGTTTCAAAGAGAGAGATGTCAATACTCACTCAGTTGATACAGGATGTTGACAAGAATGCCTTTGTCGTAGTGACAAATGTGCACGAAGTTTTAGGAAAAGGATTTCCAAAGCGCGCATGAAAGAGGGATTCGTTAAGTCTGAAGCCGTGGTGATCAAGAAGAGCAGGTATAGAGAAACTTCAGCCCTGATAGAAATATTTTCTCCGGTTATGGGCAGGCACACTCTCATGGCAAGAGGAATTTACAGAAAGAAAAAAAGTTTTTCTTCCCACCTTGAGCCGCTTTCAGTAAACAGCATAGAATTTCTTTACAGGGAGGGAAGACAGATTCACACTATCACAAGGGCCGACCTTCTCTTCTATCCCGAAAATATAATGAAAAATCTTCAGGCATTTGACTATGCCGCCAAATCTCTCAGGATACTCAGGAGGCAGGAGTATCCGACTGAGAGTATCAAGCAATTGTTCGAAACTCTAAAAGACGAGTTGAAGAGTCTTGACAATAATGAATCATGTCACGAAGCATATCTCCAATTTCTCGCCTCCTATCTTTATCTTGAAGGACAACTGAGCGGAATGTATGTGAGCGAAAGAGAAGGCAACATGGGTACTCTGAGAGAAATAAAGAGACTGGAAAGGATACTGAGAGAAAATGAGGCATAAAAAATACTGCGGAGCGATATTTGATCTTGACGGCACAATAACGGATTCACAGGAAGGAATACTTGATTCTCTTCTATACTCGCTGAAAAAATCGGATGTTCATGATGTGACGCGGGAAGAGCTGAAGCATTATATCGGAGAGCCGCTCAAACTTATATACAGCGAAATACTGAAGACAGATGACTCTGAAAAAATAGACTTTGCCATAAAGAAATACAGGGAGTATTTTGCCAAAAAAGGAATAAAAAACAATAGAGTTTACCCTATGATGGAAAATATTCTGATGGATCTGAGCAAAAACAGAAGCATGGTCTTTTTAACAACAATCAAACCGCGGCTCTATGCAAAGCGCATTCTGCGCATGTACGGACTCATTGATTATTTTACGGATGTTTTCGGGAGCGAAATGGACGGAAGAAACTCGACAAAAAAAGAATTGATAGGAATTGCTCTGGCAAAGTGGTCGAAAAAGTGTGAAGGGGAATTAATTATGGTGGGTGACAGGGATTCTGACATTGCAGGAGCAAAAAAGCACGGTCTTGATTCGATAGGAGTCAGGTATGGATACTCAAAGAGACTGGAAATTGATAAGGCAAAACCGACATTTATCGCTTCGACTCCTAATGACTTGAAGAGAATATTTCTTGAAATCGGATTAACAGGGAGGAAAAAATGATTGAAATGTGTTTTGATATTGAGACAATAGGTTGCAATTGGGAAAAGCTTGATGAAGGAACACGGGAGTATCTCAAAAACAGAAGCAGAGAAGACGAAAAAGCGGAGGATATGCTTGGTTTGAATGCAATGACGGGCGAAATAGCCGCCATATCAATACTGAACAACGAGAAGAGAGAAGTAGAGACATTCTACCAGAGCCGCGAGGAGAACCTGTTCAATGTTTCTTCGGATTATAAAAAAGACGACTATTACTACAGGTTCTCTGTCTGCACAGAGAAGGAGATAATTAAGGCATTCTATGACAGGATAAAGAATGCCTCAAAATTCATCACTTTCAATGGATTAAAATTCGACTGCCCATTCATAGCGCTGAGGGCATCACTCCTTGGAATAAAACCGACCCGCAGTATAAATACAAATAGATTCAGACGGGATGAACATATCGACCTTTTTGATGTTCTGACATTCTTCGGTGCGATTAAAGGCGTCAATCTGGAAATGTACTGCAAAACTTACGGAGTAGTCAATCCAAAGGAAGATGGGCTTTCCGGAAAGGATGTGCAGAAATTCTTTAATGAAAAAAAATACAGGGAGATAGCGGAGTACTGTTCAAGAGATGTTTTCTCGACTTATAAACTCTATAAAAAAATAAAGGATTATTTGTTGTAATTCTTAACCTGATTTCTTCCGCTCTTCTTTGCATCGTACAATGCCTCATCAGCCATTTTAATGAGCTCCACTTTGCTTTCAGAGTCATTCGGATAGATTGAATACCCAATGCTTATTGTCACAGAGAGAGACGCAGAGAGCGATTCATGAGTGAGTGGCAAGGATTCCACCCTCTTTCTTATCTGTTCGAGAACCGTCATGGGAGATTCCTGTGCAATGTTAGAAAGCACTATAACAAACTCCTCCCCGCCGTACCGTGCTACAAGGTCGGTCTCTCTTACGGAAGTCAACATTATTCTTGAAAGATGCTTTAAAACCAAATCTCCCACCTGATGTCCGTATGTGTCATTGAATTTCTTGAAGAAATCAATATCAACAAGAGCAATCGCAAGCTTTCCTTGTATGCGCTTTGCGCTGTTCATCATCTTAGTAAGCTCTTCCTGAAAGTATCTGTGGTTGTACAAATTTGTGAGCCCGTCCTTAATAGAGAGCTCTCTTGTCTGTTCATACAGCATTGATTTTTCCACGGCTGTCTTTGAAATGTCCGAAATAAAATTAAGCACTATCTCTGCCGTCAGACCTATGTCTATGTTCCTTTTATCCGAAGCGAATATGAAATAGTCAGTTCTTCCTCCTGTCTGGAATATGGGAAGGGAAAGGGCAAAATCGATTTTCCTTAAACTTTCGCCTTTATATAAAATTGGGAGAGGTATCTCCCTTTTCTGCAGACTCTTCTTGTAAAAGAGTTCGCTCTCCGAAGACGCCAAAAAAAGAAATGAATTTTCAACTTTGAAAGAATCAATTTTTTCCTTGTTTGAGGAAAAGAGAACTTTTGCATGCAGACCCTCTACGGATGCAACAAATGATTGGTTGAATGAGAAGAATTGGGACACCGCATCCGATATGATTTGTAGTATCTCGCTATAAACAAGCGTGCGACTCAGTTTGTGCGCAAAGTCGTTTAGTAGCGAAAGGTATGTAGCCTCTGTTTTGGCCTGTTCCGCATACTGAGCAAAGGAGAATATCCTGCTTATTTCATCTGCAAAAAGCTTTGTAGTCTCAATATTCTTAACGGTAAAGCGGCTCTCTTCCTCGGAATCAAATAATAGAACCCCGGAAACATGATTTCCATAAAGCACGGGAACTGCGATTATCGAACGAATAATCGCCTCGCTTGGATATATGCAGAGACTCTTGGGGTCTCCTATGAAAAGATTATCAGAAACCTCCTTTCTGTTCTGAACGACCCAGTAAAGAATATTGTTCTTGTCTGTAATGCTTTTTTTTAAATTTATCTCCTCTGCGGAGACACCGGTTTCAATAAACAGCAGGTCATTTTCCTCGTCATAAATCATGAAAATCACTGAGCGGGCGTCAATGCACTTTGCGGCGATTTCGACGATTGCCGCAACAGCCTCCTCTATCTGAGAAATTATCTTTCTTCCATAGGATGTTTCATTTTCCATTACGCGCTCTTTATTGGGCATGAATGGAGAGACATTTATCAGGTTGCTCTTCGCATTATAATTGTCAAACTGCTTTTTCATCGTATCGGAGACGCTTCTTTCTTTGAAAATAAAGTAAACTGCCACAATATTCATTATCACAAGTGATGAGAGAACCAGCATAGACATGGTGTCATAAAATGCAATGATGAATAAAATAGAAGAGATTGAAGAAGAAATAATTGCAAAGACAGTCTTTTTCAAATCATGCTTCTGAAATATAAGAATCATAGGAAAAAGTAGAGAGGCAAAATATCCGAGAAGTCTGAAGTCAGTTGGAATAAAAGGCAAAAGAAAGAGAAAAACAATGAGAAAGTATAAGTGGACCTCAAAAAACTTTTTATTAAGTGCATAAAGGGAAAGGCAGAAAAATTGAACAGTCAGAGTGATTATCAATATAAAAAGAGGAAGGGAAAAGCTTGAGAACATATTGAAGAGAAATGAGACAAGAAACAAGAGTATAATAGCAAGCCTCTGAATGATTTTATCCATTCGCTTATTATAATACTCTTCTAATATTAGTCAATAACCGGAGTAATTCAGCGAGATTGACCTCAAGTAACTGATAGAGATACTATCAAAGAGCGGTTAAAAAAGCAAGAGTCTTGAGATTTTGCCCAAGCATTATATCTTATGGATTTAGCATAAGCGAGATTGGCTTTTCTTTGAGCGAGGATGTTATCTTTTAGACCGATGAGAGCTTGTTGAGGAGAGACATAAGAGAGGGCGGAATGAGGTTCATTG
>JBFXGO010000028.1:5798-31468 GCA_050239825.1 bacterium | reverse complement strand
GTCATATATGTCCTGTTGACTTATTTGTCTTATTCTTTCTTATTTTCTTCTTCTTTTTTTCTTTTTTCCTTTCTCATGGTATAAAGTTTTTCGGTGAATCCACCTTTTTCAAGAAATTCTTTCTCTAATGTTCTCAACTGCTGGTCAAGAAGATAGTTTGCCTGATGAATCAGGCAAATCATCGTGTTTGCTGAAACCTCTGCTGAAGAATCTTCAATATAGGTCTTATAAGTCATATATGACCTATCCTTTTCATAGCATTTTGCTCTGATTTCTTTGGCTTTCAGATTATCTTTTCCCCATAATTGCAAATTATGCTGTCTCAAATAATCCTGATAATCAAGCAGTAATTCTTCTAAGCTCGCTCTTGCAACATTCATCAGTTTCAATTCTGTCTTTTTTGAAGTGCCTGAAGCCATACAGCCCTCAGCAATATTCTGCTTTCCGCTTCTTGCCGCCTGAACCATTTGGTCAGTAGTTCTTGAGAATTTATCAATAAATCTTGCACAGAATTTTACTGTTGCATCGTAAACAATCTCAGACATTTGGTATGATTGTAATTTCTGATACCCGCCATGCGGCGGGATCAGGTTTGAACTATTATCATCAGACATAATATGTGTCACATAATTAAAACTTTTCTATTATTTCAACTCCATCAGGAACTTTTTTTATTACCTCTATTCTATAATCTTCATACTTTCTCGCGGGTGCTTCTCCGTGATTAGGAGTTATTTTAACAAGATCAAATAATTTATGTGCTGGAGCATTTCCCAATGAATCCTGATGCTTGAAAATAACTAATTTTCTTGCATTCATCTTTCCGCGCGCCGCTGAGTGGTCATGCTCAAACATATTTTCAAGTGCATCCCAAAAGAGATCAAGGTCGGACTCGGAAAAGCCGGTTTTTTGTGCAAAATTTGAAGAGATGTATCCTTCAGCTCGATAAAGTCCATAAGGAACAAAATGTTTGCGCCCCATAGTTCTATTATCACCTTTTTGACTTTCAGCTTCTTTTTCTGTGGCGACTGCCATTCTAGTTATTGATAATTCTAAGGGAAGCACAGGTTCAACACTTTTTCCAAAATTTAATTGAACTGGACCCGTAACTTGTCCACAATTAACACCCGTAGACATTACAGCTCCAAATGTTCTCACATCATAAAAATTGTCACACATCCATTTGCGAGCATTTTCAACTTCATCAGCACTACCTTTTCTTTTCCCCTTTTCCTTATCACTTTCAGTTTGAGCTGTTGCTCCTGTAGCTTTATGAGCTTCTTTGTGAAAATCATTTAATATGGATTTTTCCATTATGTAAATTCTGCATGGTGATTCATTTTTTTGTTTTATCTGCACATAATTTCTCACTTTTCTTTTAAGACAGACATCTGTTACGATTCCATAGTTTGTCTCTGGGTCAATTCGCGGCATATTACCTGCATCTGGGTCACCATTGGGATTGCCGTTTTCGACATCAAAAAGATAAACGAATTCATAACGGTTTTTAATTACTTCATTTGACATTTCAAACCTCCTTTCGTAAAAATTTCTAAATATAATTTATCCCTCATGCTTTGTTTCTTTCTTTTTATAAAAGTCATTTCTTTGGTGATAATAACCGATAGCAAAAAGCCCTTGTTCTTCAAGTGTAAAGTGGCTTGGAAACTTTTGTGCTGGTAATTGCTCTAAAATTTCCGCATTGAGAGAATCATAAAATCCGCCATGCTCTCCTTTACTTGTATGATGTTTATTAAGTCTTAATAATATTGGGAAAGTTGAAAGAGGGGTTGCAGAAGCAGAGGAGTAATACCTATCCTTTATTGTTGCATTTATATCTCCCAATGCATCTTGCTGAGCTTTTTCTAAAACTGCGAATAATCTACCAAGAAGATAAGCCGGTTCTTTGTTGGATTTATCCAATGACATACTAACCTCCTTTCCATGGTTTCTTACTAAAATTCCTTTTATCATTGCCGAACGAAGGTAATTGATTTTTTCACCTGCACGAATTCTGCCAATCAAGGCAGACAACATACATTCAGGGTAATGCCATTGAGTTAAAATTGATCGCGCTAATTCGCCACTAAGAAGCGGGTTGATATTATCTGTTTTCCCAAGTACAGCAGTTTGAACAAGAAGATGCCACAAGCCCGGAAACTCCTTGTCCTTTTCGGATTGTTTTTCAATAGCAATGTCTTGAAAATGTTTGCCAATACTCTTTGAAACTTCTTCTACTGTTCCTTCATACCAAAATCTAACAGATAGTCGAGAAGCGTTTGGAGAAAGACCAAGAATATAAAATTTAGTTGTTCCATCAATTGCTTTCGGCATATTTCCAGTACTAACAGCTTCAAGAAATCTGCGAACATCTTCCACTATGTTAGCGTCTTCTTGAGTTGGATTGAATATCTCAGAAAGAAAGTTTTCTAAAACAGATGGTTTTTCTGACCAAAAAACAGTAGTCGCGTCACCAATCTGCACTTTACGACTATCCATGCTTAATAAATAATTAAGAGCTGTAGTATAGGCAAAAGTTGCTTCCTCGGATACTGGAGCATTAAAACCTTGCGATTTAGAGTAAGAACAGAAAGAATCCAAATTAAAATTAACAATATTAGCACCGCTGGATTGTGCCCCTCTCACACCTTTAATAGCAGGGTGTAGACGTGTAATTTCTTTCTTTTTTCCTGTAATAAGACATTCTCCTACAAATTCTGACTTTTTTTGAGAAAAATGCTTCAACCATGCTTCTTTTACTAATTTATTTTCATGAACATAAGATAAATATCCGTCAATTCTAAAAACCAAATTTGCATCAATTGCATCTTTAATCATGCTCTGAGATTTAGGATCATCGGGATTCCAATTATCTAAGAATTTAAGAACAGCCTCCATTTCCAAGTCATTAATATTATCTCCAATTTCGTGTGCCAACTTTTTAAAATCTATAAATGTTTCTACTGTTCTTTTTTGTTTGCCTTTTGAATCAATTCCAAGAACGTAACCGGTATTCCCCCACAAAAAATTTGCAGAAATATTAACCGATTTTTTTGTTCCTTGTGGTACTACTAATAGTTTTGGAATTTGCTTCCCTTTTTGTGAAGATCCTCTTATATCAGCAACCTGTAACAAATTGCCATTATTATCAATAACAAGTTCAAAAGAAAATTTTTCTCTACTAAAGCCACTTAAAGGAACACCACTTTCAGGGTCTTCTTTCAACCTGTCATAATACTGATTTAATGCCTGTAAAATCATGTTCATCACCTCCTTTCAGATTCTTTAAGACATTTCTGAACATCAATGATTCCCTTAACCATTTTTACATAATAAAATAGTGCCGGTGGTTCTGTCAGATTAGATGCAAAATCCATATCATAAAGCATCCAACTTAAATCACGAGTTTCATCAATTGCATTAGGTATATCATTATCAACTAATTCAAAATTTGCTGAAAATTCTCGGCAACCAAGAACCGGTTGATGATAACATTGTCCTTTTTTTGCTCTACGATTGAATTGGTCAAGGTGTTTGCCTTCATTTGGGTCACCACTTATAATTTCAAAATGAGCTTCAATGACATACTCTACATTTTTTAAAACCATTGCCGCTCTTTGCTGTCTTTCATCTTCAATAAACAGAGATTCCATAAATCCGTTTTTCATAGCGCTTTTTACATTACTAACAGATATTTTACTGCTTAATTCATTTCGTCTAATATTTGTAAATTTTATAGGTTTTAAGACATGAATTTTATCTATTACCCATTTTATTTCAGGTTTCCAGTAAATCGCCTCTAAAATTCCTCGAGATGCAGATGGAGTTATAACATCATAAGACACTCGTTCGACTTTCATTTCAGGTCGAGTGAAACATCCGTAATCACCCCATATCCTTAATTTAACACCATACATTTTGACACCTCCTTACATTCTATACAATATTCTGCTCTTCTTTTCGATAATAGGGATCATCTACCAACAGTCCGCATTCAGCACTATATATGGACTCATTCAAAAGAACTGCATATTGTTCTTTTTCAGGAATAATATATTCAATAGATATACTCCTGTGTTTGTTAAATATGTTAGGAGTAACATTCACTATAAACCGTTGCAATTTGCGCAATAGTTTCTTATCAAAATCATCTTCTTTTAAGCTTTTAATTAAATCTTTTTCTTTGCCCCACGGTATTAAAACAGGAATGGAATAATCGTCTATTATTTTAAATTTTTCAGAAATATCTCTGAATGGAATATTAACTTCTGTAATTTCACTCGCTATTAGTTCCATTAAATTTTGACTATCACACTTATCTCCCTTTCTCCAATAGTAGAGTTCAAAATACTCTTTAATAGCCGAAAGAGATAAAATGTTTTCATGATGACGCATTACCTCTAAAGAGCAATCGGTTTGTTGACGAAATATTGCCGGCACACCTTTTTCGTGTTCAAAAACATAAACATATCCGAATTTCTGCTTACCCTCTCTATTACATCTACCTGCCGCCTGCGCAATTGAATCAATTCCGCTAATTTCGCGATAAACAACTGGAAAATCAATATCAACTCCTGCTTCAATAACCTGTGTGCTTATCACAATGCAATTTTCGCTCTTTTTAAGTGCTAATTCAATTTCTCGCAATTTTTCAGTGCGATGTTCAGCACACATATTTGCCGAAAGATGGAAAATGTGCTTAGAAGATTCATTTTTTAGCAATTCGTATACTCTCTTAGCTCTTCCACGGGTATTAACTATGCATAATACTTGATTGTGCTGTTTGATTTTATTTGAGAGAGATTCATCTGTTTGATTTTCTTGCAGTATAGCAATTTTTACTCTCTCTAAATCTTTAAATAATTTATCAACTACTTTTTCATCTCCTACTATCTCCTTACTTTCATCGAATTTAATTCCATTGAAATTTGTTCTGCTCTCAAGAGCCGGCTGGGTTGCAGAACACAGAAGTATAGTTGCTTTATAACGAACAGATAATTCTTCAATGGCTCTAATACATGGGTATAATAAATTAACCGGAAGCATTTGAACCTCATCTAAAATTACAACACTATTGGCAATATTGTGTAGTTTTCTACATCTTGATGAATTATTGCTAAATAAAGATTCAAAAAACTGGACATTGGTTGTGACAACAATCGGTGCATCCCAATTTTCTACTGATAGTTCCCAAGATTGAACATCATAATCGTCCTCATAATTCAATTTAGCTTGGTCAAAATTACTATGATGTTCTAAAACACTATATCCTAAATCTCCAAAAGCTTCTCTAAAAATAGCCGCATTCTGTTCAATTATACTTGTATATGGAATAACATATATGATGCGATCCAAACCATATTTTATTGCATGATTAAGCGCAAAAGCCATTGATGACAAAGTTTTTCCGCCACCCGTAGGGACTGTTAGAGAATATATACCTCTTGATAAATTTGCTTTTTTAATGCACTTTATCAACACTTCCTTTCTTTGCTGGTTAACCAATGAATTTTCTATATTCTCAAAATATTTTAAATATTCATCAAATTTTGCCTTTAAAGAGATTAGCGAAGGATAAAAATCTCTTTTTAATGAATTTTCAAAAGATGTTACAGATTCAGTGTTTAATCTATCTGCATCAACAAGACACGAAAATAACATCCTAATAAGCAACGAGAAAGCGAAAGCCGAGTTTTGATTATTACTTCGTTTCAAAGAAGTTACACAATGTTTCCACTCCTCATTAGATATTCTTGGTAAAACTATATCTTTTTTCCAATAACAATAATCTTCCAATTGTTTTGAAGATATTCTTGTCATTAAATCATATTCAGTATTATCTTTCCCATTCGGCAACCCACCGTGATGTCCTGCTATAGGATAAGATAATATCTTATTGGCATTCTTATATTCTGAAAATAAATTATAAATTTCCTTTGCACCCGCGCTTGAATGATCCACTTTCACATTTGAACCTGTTAAACGATTTTGAAACTTTTCGGAATATTTTCCAATATCATGAAATAAACCGATTAAATAACCAAAATTACCGCTGTCAAATTTATCTGCAAAGGATTTGGAAAGATTGGCGGTTTCATTTAAATGGTCTTTTAATAATTGCCAAGTGGATTGTGGTTGGTTTGGCAATGAGTGAGCAAAATATGATTTAATTTTTTCTTCCATATATTCTCCTATTTCCCGGCATCTCAAAAAATCAAATCCAACACTATTGGTCAAAATTAATTTCTGAAAGATAAAAAAATTATAAATCCAAAACAATTTGTTGTCAAGCCTCAAAGCACAAACTGCGATACTGTTAACAATGTGAAATAAATAAACATTTTCCATTTGAAAATATAGATGTTGAGAAGTTTAGAATATGCACTTGACAGCATATTTCAAAAGTGTTATATTTGATTATGTGGTTTATTGAAAGAACTGAGGAACTTATTACTTGGATAAAGACCTTAGATGATGATGCAAAGGAGGCAATCTTAAAAAATCTTAAGGTGTTAAGCCGATTTGGTCCTCAGCCGGGCAGACCTTATGTAGATTCGGTTTATGAAAGCAGACATAAGAATATGAAAGAATTAAGAGTGCAAAATAAAAAGAGAGTTTATAGAATTTTCTTTGCCTTTAATCGTGAAAGAAAAGCGGTGCTTCTGATAGGAGGAGATAAAAGAGGAAAGAAAAAATTTTATAAAGAAATGATTCCTATTGCTGACGAATTGTTTGATAAATATTTAAGAAAAATGGAGAAAAAATGAATAAGAAAAAGGCAAAAAGAGATTTTATTGATGAATTATCCGAAATGCTTCCAAAGGAACGAGTTGAAAGAGCATCAAAAAATGCAATGGAAGAGATTTTTAAGATTGAATTGTCCGAGATAAGAAAAATGATGGGAATAAAGCAAAAAAATGTTAAAGCATTTTCTCAATCAAGTATTTCAAGGATAGAATCAAGAAAAGATATAAAAATTTCTACATTGATTAAATATATTGAAGAAATTGGAATGGGATTGGAAATAAAGGTCTATCCGAAATCAAAACACGAAAAGAATAAAGAAATTACATTATTAAAAGCATAGTTTTGTCTTAATAGAATCTATTTTTTACCTGTTGACTATAAGTCATAAATCATTATAAATATATCCATGAATAAAAGCAGAAGAATGGTTTATGTGTATGGTCTCATTCCCGCAGTTATATGGGGCGTCTCATTTATTGCAACAAAACAAGCCGTAAGAGAGATTCCTCCGTCAACTCTCGGATTCATCAGATTTTTGATTGCATATCTTGTCTTGGAAGCCGTGACTCTTATAAAGAAAGAGAAACCTGTCGAGAAGATATCATCAAAGGAGAAGGTTGTACTCTTTTTCATGGGTTTTTTCGGAGTCACACTCTATTTTGTGGGAGAGAATTACGGACTTCAGCACACATCCTCCTCAAACGGTTCACTGATTGTCTCAACAATTCCGATTTTCACACTCCTTGCAGAGAGGATTATTTACAGGAGAAAGCCATCCCTGATGATGATTTTGGGTGTTGTTATAAGTTTTATAGGAATTTACTTTCTCATTTTCGGATTTTCATTCATTAAAGAGGTTAATGTCAAAGGCGACCTTGTTATGTTTGTGCCGGTATTTTCATGGGTTGTCTTCACATACATATCCAAGAAAAAGCAAACCAAACTATCCACCCTCTCTGTTACAAAGGAGATGACATATTACGGCGCTTTGTCTTTTATTCCTTTCATGCTCTTTGAGATGAGGGGCGGAGTCTGTTTGATGAAAATATCCGTAATGACATGGATTTCCGTAATATATCTCGCAGTAATCTGCTCTTCATTCGCGTATGTACTTTGGAACAAGGCTCTAAAGGAGTATGATGAAAAGATGGTGAACAGTTTTATCTACACGATTCCTATTTTTACGATTATTGCAGAGCTGATTATATCATCCGCCATGCCGAAAATCTCCATGCTTATCTCATCCGTTCTGATAATTGTAGGCCTCTTCATCACTCACAAGAACTCAAAGTGACGAAAATGTAATTTTATTTACATTTTTGTAACCTTTCTGTTGGATGGAAATTTTGTAAGTTGCGTAAAACAGGGGCTTTTTTGTTTGGCACACAGGTTGCTTTGGTAATGGTCAACCAAACAAGGAGGCAGAATGAAAAAAATATTTGCAATTCTTCTCACGGCGGCTCTGATACTGACAAGCGTATTTGTCTTTGCCGAAGAGAACAAAGAGATGAACCTTGAAAAACAGGAAGAACTCAATGCCGAAAAAGAGAAGAATGAAGGAACAACTCAGAATAAAGAGCAGAACAAAAATGAAGAGCAGAACAGAGTCAAGAATCAGGAGCAGAATTTCATTGATGAAGACGGAGATGGAATATGCGACAATGCGAAGGATGGAGACGGAGACAAAAACATGTACCAGAACAGAAACCAGAATCAGACAAGAAACCAAAACAAGAATGATTACAATGCAAATGGAAAATCCGAAAGAAAGAACAACGGCGACAAGCAGGGCAAAAATTAGTCCTCACACTCCCTTTTTTAATATAACTCAAACCTTGAGGGGACAATGGTCCCCTCTCGGTCTTTTACTGGGAGTTCTCCTTGCAGTCTCTCTCTCTGCCAACTCATCGCCTTCGGATGCAACATCATACATCGGATATTCGGATAATGACGGAAATGGAGTGAATGACATCTATGCTGATGCAAACGGAGATGGAATAAATGACCTTGTCAATGCAAAGATATTTTTAAACATAAAATTTGAAGACAAAGATGAAGATGGGAAAAATGACCTTTTTGTAGATGAAGACGGAGACGGAGTGAATGACCTATATATTATCTCAAAGAAGATGGCTGTTATAGACAATGATAATGACGGGAAAAACGACATAACAGGAGTAAAATACAAAAAAGGGTTTTACAGCGGTTCGTCATTCGGACTCGCCATTGAAGAAAAGGGGTTCTGGCTTGATGATTTCAAGGATGAAAACGGCGACTTCTGCGATGACCTTATAAAGAAGGAGCTCTCCGAAAGCAGAACAGACATTTTCACCGATGAAGACGGAGATGGAATCTGCGACAACAGAGAGAGCAGTATAAACAGAAGGCAGTACAGAACGGTATTTAAAAAGGAGTTGAAAGAAAGGAGAGGAAAATGAAAAGGTGCGCATTCTTAATCTTTGCGGCTATGTTTTTTTTGTCTGCAGAAAGCTCAAATCTTAATCTTTCTCTGACTGACAATATATATAGAACTTCGTCAAAAGAGTATGACATAGAGCTTGATGCCGAATTCCAAGGAAAGGTGAACCGCGAGAGGTTTGATTTGTTCTATAATCTCGGTTTGTTCACTCCGATAATGAATAATTACATGATGAATCTGCCGTCCGATGTAACATTCCAGTTTGTTCCGGTAGATAATGCGGACAGAACTCTGATGACGGGAGTCTACTCTTTTGAAACATTCTATCTTTTTCAGGAGTATCTTGAAAACAACATGATAGCTCCGGGTATTTTCATTGACCACAAAGAGTATCCGAATGATTACCTGATGATAAAGAATTCAATAGACGGAAGAACGGAAAAATTTATCTTTTTAAATGAATTTTCAAACTCGAAAATCGAAGCCTCCACCAAATGGATGGTTGGACTTCCCATAAAGATGTCAATTCATCTGACAGGTTTCGGGGGATATAAATTAAATTCAGACAACTCTTCGGTGATGCGCTGGGGTGTTACTCCGCTTCTCAGCTTGAACCTTTTCAATTCACTTGGTCTTTCTGCATCTTTTTTGTACTCTGCTGTGGCAGGAGAGACTCTTGATTATTATCTTGACGATTCATTTTTGGATGAATATTATTATTCCGAAAAAGATATACGGGGAAAGGCGACGATCCTCTTTGGAGAGAAAGCAAAGGGAATAGTTTCCGGAAGTTATTCTGTACGGGACTATCTGCCCCTCTATCACACTGCGGATGCGGACTCAACCGTGTTAGGAACAACAGAGAACAGAACCGACAGTATTTTTGAATTAGAGGTGATTTTAAAACTCAAGAATGATGATTTTGAACCTTATTTCAGATATGTATTCACAGGCAGGAATTCAACAAATGCGCTCTATAGCTACAACAGCAATTCTCTTACTTTCGGCATTGAGTTTTAATTGCTTTTTAAACTCCGGGAAGTATGAGTATGTGAGGTTCGCATATTCCGGCGCCGAGTTTTATCTTGAAGAGAATACGAATAATTTTCTTGATGAATCAGGCTATTATGTTATGCATGCAGAGGATTCAGTTCAAATGTGGAAGATTGATTTTATTGTTCCCGAGGACAAGTATCTTAGTGTGGTATACATTCCCTATGATAATTTTACGGAGATTAGAGTAACGGATATAGTGTCATTGAAAATCTATACTGCATCTGTAAACAGGGGAGAAGGAGTGATAAATATAGAATCGCATCCGGACTCCGCTTTCAGGGAGCTTGCCGGAACATTCTCCGGAAGTCTTGTCAATATTGAAGATGAAGCGGATACAATGAGTGTGTCAAACGGATACTTTGTCTTTGTATTTTAATTTAGGAGAGAGGGAATTTAATAGTGAATATACTGCCTTTATTTGGAATAGACGAAACCTCAATCTTTCCATTATATTTTTGAACAAGCTTTAGCACGGAGAAGAGACCTATCCCTGTTCCTACGGGTCTTTCATAATTTGAAGAGGGGGTCGTTGTCTTTGTTGTGAAATATATTTCTAATATCCGATCCTTGATTTCATCCGAAATTCCACAGCCGGTGTCCTCCACAGATACCACTATGTTTCTGTTGAAATACTGAGTTCTAATGAAGAGATTTTTAACAGATGAATCTATCATTGCATCCACCGCATTGTCTACAATGTTCAGAAATATCATTTTGAAATCATTGTAATTGCCGTTTATTTTGGGAATAGCTGGATCAAATTCAGTTCGGCACTCTATTTTTTTGCTTGTAATCAGCTGATTTAAAAACTCAAGTTCGCTCACAATTAAAATATTAATGTCTATAGAAGCTCTCTCCCCATCATCATCGGATCTGTTTTTTAGAAGAATTGACTTCAGCTGGTCTATGACAAAATTCAAATTTTTCATCACAACATCCAGTTTATAATCCGAAAGAAGTTCAGGCTTCTTTGAGAGGAGTATCTGCATATACCCCTTTACATTCGTAAGGGGATTATTTATGTTATGCACTATTGATTCACTCAGTCTCTCCATGGTAAGCATCCTGTTCAAACGTAGAAGTTCGATCTCCTTCTTCTTTTGTTCCTCAAGCACCACGACATTTGCCACTGCGTTTATATAGAAAATTATAAAAATCGCTATTATTATGACGGCAAGAATGAGAAGAACTACGAACATAATAGTGGTTTCGTTTATATGGCTGAAAACATCCGACTTCAATCTGTAGAAAATAAGGGTGAACCTGTGATTCTGAAGAGGCGGGGAGGATGATTTGTAGTTTACCAGATAACTCTTGGTTTCAAAAAATCCGTAGGAGCGATTCTCGGAAAGGTGAGATTTTATTTTCAAAGCTATCTCCTCCGGAAGAGAGGTCGGAGCATTGAAACCGAACATTACAATTGACATGGTAAGCGACTTCAGGAAAGCATGCTCTTTGTTTATGTGTCTGAAGGATGCGTACTGAAGCAATCCATCTCTCTTTATAACCCAAAAAGAATCTGCGGTGAAAATGTCTGTGTGATCCTGTTCGAGAAAAGAATCGACAATCTCTTTTCCCGCAAGGGCGGCGAACTCATCACTGCTTATGAATCTGAGGTCAGAGTCGGAGCACTCTTCGTAGTAGAGAAGATTGTGAAATGTATTGTCGGAAAGATTGACGAGATTGCCGAGCAATACATCTGCCTTTGAGTAGCTGTCAATTCTCACCTCGCTTAACATGTTGAAATAGAGTATGATGCCGAAGACGGCAAAAAGAACCACGAAAAGTATACCGGCGAAAATTATATAGGAGCTATCCTTCATAAAAAGACCCTTGAGAGTCTCTTCCTATATATGACTGTGAGCAAAAGGAGTAGAAAAAACATGTAAAAATAGACAGCGAACGGAATCAACTCCTTCTGGCGAAGGGCGAAGGGAAGTGCATAGAGAAGAGGGTAAAGAATCAGAATGAACAGAAGGAGGTATGTGACTATGAAATACTCTTTCGGCTGTTTTGAAACATAGAGTTTAAGTATCTTGATGAAAATGGACACTATTGAGTAAACAGCCTCTGCCGCAAGAGAGAGCTGGAAAAAACGAAGGGAGACTATAACCGAAGAGTAGTCAGGCTCTGTCATTGTGAATGTCCATTTTAGGTAGGATGTCATCCAGAAAAAAAATGACAGCACCGTGAACGCAAGAAGCACTATACGGGGCCATTTTACGGAAAATTCATAAAGGTAGTGCTGGGTGAAATAAAGCAGGGAGACTGCAAGAACGGTTGATATAATCATCATTGCAGGATAAAGGCCTCTATGGGAAAACGGGACATTGAACATTGTCATAAGAAGAGAGAGGCTGAGAAAGAAGAGGTAAAGATAGTATTTTGTCTTTGAATCCGGGTAAACATTGAAGAATATCATTGTCAAAAATGAGTAGGCGATTCCGAAGAAAAAAAACTGCAGAAGCTCGGAGAGAGTGAATCTCCTTTCGGCGACAGATGAAAATGTCAACACTTCGTCCTCCCTCTCAACAGTGTATGTAAGGGTGTCATAGGGGCTTGTTCTGTCAAAGACCATATTATAAAGAACATGGCGGCTGAATATTTTGATTCCGTTGACGAAAAGTATCTTATCTCCTATATGGAGGCCCGAGCGGTAAGCATTGCTTAAAGGATTTACATAGTCGACTATCAAATCTCCGTTGTTGTATTTGTATATTGTCTTGTCATTTGAAATGAGAGATGATTTGTAAGTTGAAAAAAGAAGAAGCAAAACGGATGCCATGAAAATCAACAGAGAGGCAAAACGTTTCATTTAATCTCCCTTTTGAATGATTTTGTGAAAAAAACCATTGAACATAATTATTCCCAGAAGAGGAATAGCGGAGAATGACACTGCGAACCAGACAGGAAGTATCTCCTTCTTTCCCAGAATGAAGGGTATTGCATAGAGAACGATGAAGGGAGTGAATCCGGCTATGAGAAAAGATAGTATGTATGAAACAAAGATTCTGTTCTTCTCCTTGAAATTGATGCTTATGGAGCTGATTAGCTCTTTGATTCCCAGAATAATCATTAAAGAAAGAATAAACTGAACAGATTTGACAATAGAGATCAAAATTCTAAATGCAGTATTTGTTGAGGACAAAATGAAAAAAAGATAACCGGCAAACCATCCTGAGGCAACAGCCGCAGAAATGAGAATAGGCAGTAATCTATGTATTTTTTTAACGGGTTTTTTCAATGACCAAGCAAGATATATGACGACGGTGGGCGCTACCGAAGTGGCAAGTATAAAGACCGTATACAGGGGTATGACGGAATAATTGGTGTTTGAATAAACAATTATAATTGTTATAATCTGATAAAAAATGTAAATTAAAAGGGTAAACTGCGATCTGTAAGGGAATGTAACATAGAAAACATTGGTGACGAATAAAAATAGAATCAAAATGAAAGTCATCAAAAACATGAAATTAGGGGAATATTTTGGAGTCATCTGAATTGGAACGAAAAGAGTCTCTCCATCACGTAAGATCTCATATACTGCGATACTGCCGGTCTCTAACCGCTCTATGATATTTTTGTTCATGTCCATAATGGATTTGAATTTTCTGCCGCTTATTGATTTAACCGTGTCATCTATCTGAATGTTCGCCATATACGCAGGAGAATCCGGAGCGACAAAAGAGACAACGGATTCATGAATACCTGTTTTGTATGTTATTTTGTCGCTTGATAAACCGAACATATTGGCGATGCCTATTGAGGTAATCGTGATTGTAACAATTGCCGCAATAATCGGGATTTTGATGGAGAGTCTGTTCATTTGCTAAACTTTTATTTCAAGGTTCTCTTTAGCCGCCGAGAGTTTAATCTTACTATGTTTTTTTATCTCGTCGGCTACAATTCCCTTGAGTATCACATCGCTCCGCATCGGGTCATGGTGAGTGAAAATGGCGTTGTCTATTCCGGCATCCTCAGCCAAGTCCGCCACTTCTTTGAAAGTGGAATGCCCCCAGCCGTGTTTTTTTTCTATCTCTTCCTCAGTGTACTGCGAATCATGTATGAAAAGGTTTGACTTTTCCACGAATTTTATAAATTCCTTTCTGTCGGTCGCGGGGTTTACGGCAGACAATTCATTGTCGGTCATGAAAACTATGGATTTGCCCTTGTAGGAAAATTTGAGTCCAACGCATCCGGAAGGATGATTATTTTCAATAGTTTCGATCAACACATCGTCAATGCCGAAAGATTTTTTTATCTTCAGATGATTTATTTTTGATGGGAGATTTTTATAATCTGCAGGAAAAAACGGCCGCTTCATCTGCAGAGAGAGTACTTTTGATACATTGCGTTTTCCGTAGATGTCTATCTGGTATTTTGGATTGAATATCGGAGCGAAAAACGGCAGTCCCTGCAGGTGGTCCCAGTGATAGTGCGTAAAGATAATCCTTATTTTTCTGAAACCCCGTTCTTCGACATACCCGCCGACATTTCTTATGCCTGTTCCGCCGTCAACAATGATGAAGGTCTCTTTTGTCTCTATTGTAACGCACGTTGTATTGCCACCGAAGTAGCTTGTCTCTTTGCCCGGGGAAGGTACTGAACCGCGCACCCCCCAGAAGATGAGTTTAAACAATCTCTCTCCTGTTACAATCCCTCATTTTACAAATGATAATATAATAAAAGCAAATGCAAGTCAATATTCTTCTCCTTCAAGAACTTTTCTGTAAAAATCTGCAAGCTCCGCCATTTTAAGGGAATCGGTCACTGAATAGAGATTTATTGCATCATGAATAAGCAGAATGCTTTCGGGATACAGATACCTGCCGTTCTCTATGAAATGTTCCGCCGCTTCGAAATTCCCGCGGATAGCATTCAAATTAGTTTTCAGAGAAAAATACATCTCGCTCTTCTCACGATTTTTGTAGAAAGAGTCGAGGGAAGCATCTGCAGTATAAAAATCAGCCATATTCATCAGAGAGTAGAGATATATTTCAAGAGCGGTTTCGTCATCGCGAAATTTTTTATAAAATTTATCTGCAAGATTCATCGTCTCTCTGAAAGAGCCTGATTTTTCATGCAACCTGAAGAGAAGAAAGTCATGAATCAGAGAAAACTCTTCATAAGAGGATATTGAGGGAGAAATTTCCCCATTATAAGCGGATGAAACAATGAATAGTCTTTCAAATCCCATTGTTCTGGAAATAATCGGAATTGATTCCGGTGGAATCGGAGTAAATCCGTTTTGTTTGTAATAATCTGAAAAAAGAAAATCTCTGTTTTTGTCTGATGCTGTATCAAATGACATAATGCTCTTTTGATAATTGTGTGAGGAGGGACCGTAAAACAGAAGGCTTTTCCCGGAAAGAGTGAAAGCGAAGAGAATGGATGCATCTTTGCAGAAATCCATGGGCAGTTCAAAATTTTTTGAAACAGAGACAATAGTGTCTCTGTCATAAATAAGATTTGAATTGAATGTGCAGACAAACGCTATATCCGCCTCAGTAATAAGAGGCACCAGTAAGAGCAGTGCTATTCCGAAACGGCGCATTTCCGAACAACATTATTCAGCAGATGGGTCATTAGATGCCGCGGCGTAATTATCTTCTCGGGTAGGTGCTTTTCTATGCTCTGTGCATTTAAGAATCCTTCAAGTTCGAATATTGAGGAGAAGGGGTCTATTATTATCGAATCAAGCATAACCCATCCGTTCTTCTCCGGAATTGTCTCTGTGTCGATAAGCTGGTATTTTTTGACAGACTTCATCCATGCGGCCGCAAGGTCAATGTCCGAAGCTGAATTTAGTGTGAGTTCAAAATCTGCAAGGGCTAAGAAAAATCTTATGTAAACAATTCTGTTATTCATTATGTAGTCACTCACATTGACTGTGGCCTGATCATCCTCCTCTTCGTACTGCGCTATTATCTTTGATATGAAACCCGATTTAAATGCATAATCAGCCAAGTACATTCCGAACCCCTCTGCGACTCCTCTGTTCGGTATTGTGCGTAGCAAGAAGGGCAGGGATTTGTCATAATTGAGAGTGAAGACAAGCTTCGATAGAGTGCGGATAAGATAATACATGCCCCTGAAATTGGATTTTGAGTTGACTGAGAATCTCACATCAGATTCCCTGTCAATGTCGACAATGAGATTGCCCTGATACTTTCCAGGCCTGATGTAAAGGTCTGAAACCTCAAAAACCTCATCAAGAGAGACTCCCAAATGCTCAAAGAACTTCTTGCTTGCATAGGCGACATCTTTGCCTTTGAAAATCATATTGACATTGTCATCAACATGAACCGGATAGAACCTGAAGAAGGGGTCTCCGTAAATATATGATGGTGTGCGCCGAGAATGGCATTTGAGTTTCTTCTCAAGGGTCGATTCAAGATTAATTTTGATTTTTTTATACGGGTCATAGGTCATCTTATCTACCTTTTCAATAAGAGCTCTAAGTCTCTTCTCTGTTGTTCCCAAAGATTTGCAGAAGTAGTCAAGATAATTTTCAAAGCCGCGCTCTTTGAAATATTCATTTCTCAGCTTTATTGTATCAAGCACCGGATTCATGTACTTTGGTGCGTGCGAGAAGAAGAGCTTCTGCAGTTTGATTATCTCTGAGAGCGAGGTTTCGTGCTCCGCAAGGTCGGCAAGATGGCTCGTTGTAGCATCTTTGTTGTTGTATTCAACCCTGTCGTCGATATATATCATCTCTGCATTTATCTGCGAATTGATAAAGTCGGTGGAAAGCTGTGACCTGCTCGCATATACCTGCTTCATATTTCTGATTCTTCCGAGAATCTTTACCTCTTCGCTCTTGAATTTTGAAGGAAATTTTTTAAATTCATCAAGAATGAACGCGAGGTCTGCATTGCCGCAAAAGTAGTCGGTAAAATCATTTATCGCACTCTCGTAGCGCTTCCTGTTCTCCGTAGTCGCATTGGTGAAGAAATTCCACCTCTCCTTATTGTAGTTGTTGATGAGGTCTCTGATGTATTCGCTTGTTGAGAATAGTTTTTCCTGAATTTTTGAATTCATATAATCTCCTTTTCTAAACTATAAACGATTTTTTTTTGATTTTCAAGAAGCTTCTTATAAATGTCGGTATAATAGAGGGTTATAAATAGATTGGTTTTTATTCACCAAAGGATATTCCCATAACATGCCGATTGACCGACAGTTGCGAATCTGCAGAGAAAAATATATCTCAACAGTATGGTATTTTATAATCGCTTATCTGAGCGTTTATAGGACTGTTGGTCTTTTCAGCTGATTAAATAACTGAATGAATTACCATTACATGTAATTCAAATATTACACATTGGATTTTGCAACTAACAGAAAAACAGCAACTTATGCTTGGTATCAATTATGCATATTTAAATTACAGTCAAAAAGGAGTTATTATGAAAATTGCAATTCTCGATGACAGTCAGGTTTACGCCCATATATTAAAGGAAATATTAATATTCAAAGACCATAATGTCAGAATATTTGGGAAGGCGACCGACCTTCTGAAAGACAAATTCCTGAATCAATATGACATTATAATAATAGATCTTTGCCTCCCAGACCAATATGGATTGTCTGTAATCAGGGAAATTAAAGAAATGAATGTGTCTGCTGTTTTGATAGTAGCTTCGGTCGATTTCAGCGGAATGGTTTACAGCAAGCTGAGAGAAATCGGAGTTAGGCATATTCTCAAAAAACCCTTTGTCTTTGAGGACCTTGAGAAAATTATGGTATCCATACAAAAAGTGGAATCTTTGATAGATGATTTTGTAAACGGCGGAACAGGAAAGAAAAAGATGCTGATACTTACAGATGGAGGGAACTATAAAATTCTGCACCATCTGAAGCATGTCAGCGCAGATGAGTTCATAAGAAATGCCGATGATTTTAACTCCGACGAAACTTGTATAATCGATAAAACCAACTTTTCACAATTTTTAGATAATTTTCCTGAAATCAACAGAATCGAAGAGGCGGGAAGGGCGCCTAAACTGATAATATTAATTGAAGATGATTTGAAAAAAATAGGAAAGATACTCTCAGAGAAGGAGGCGGCACAGAAACTCATACTCAAAAGCGCCTTCTTTATTGATTTAAAATATACAATGTCATGATAATATGACATTGCAATTATATCATTACACCATTTAAGTTGTTGCAATTTGGTAGCTTAACAGAATTCTGCCCCATTTTCTTTACTAAAATGAGAATTTCTCGTGTGTCATTAAAAAGTAACGCTTTTGTTTTATACCACTTATATTTGGCATAGTTATCGCTATGGAGGTGAGTGCACACGGAGGTGTTATGGATGAAAAAACCAAGATTCTTATCATTGACGACAACAGAGAGCTTGCAAATTCCTTGAAGGATGCCATCAATGCTTATTATGACAGATGGGAGGCTACAGCTGTTTATGACGGTTCCAGCGTCTTCAATCTCATCCCTACGAGTTTCCCGGATATAGTATTCTGCGATATAATTCTTCCGGATATGTCGGGAATTGAGGTGATGAAGAGCATTAAGGATGTGGAGCAGGATATTCAGGTAATAATAATGACTGCCTATGCCTCTCTGCAGACCGCAATTGAAGCTCTTCAATATGGAGCATTCGATTACATTCCCAAGCCCCTTCACATGAATCAAATTATAAATGCCATAAAGAGCGCCGAAAAGAGAAGAAATAGCCTTCTGGAGAACAGAAGAATGATTGCTAATCTGATTTCATATAAAAATGATAATAATGTTTCCGCAGAAGCAAGAGAGATAATAGAAAGAATTCTTCTTTTGAAGCATTTTCAGAAGAGGGTTTCCTTGGTGGAGAACAAAAAAACTCTTCTTGAATCCTGCTATAATGAGTTGACGAGGATTTTCCACACGCAGTTCATAAGCATATTTTTAAGAGAGGATGGCGACAAATTCAAGGTTTCTGTAAGTTCGAAAATCGGGAATTTCAAGTTGGGTGAGCTTATTGACGAAAGGATGCCGATATTCTATTTTCCCTTAAAAAACGGCCTTGGCTGTGTTTTTCCCGAGGAAAAATCAATGACCTCGGTGATAGGATATGAAAACAAAGTTATCGGAATGATATATATGAAGAGAGAGAAGAATTTTTCCCAGTCAGATTTGGAGACAGCAGAGATGGTTTCAATGGAGATAGGAGCAAAGCTGACGGAGATGAATCTGAATAAAAAAATACGGGCAGAGCGCACCGGAACCATTTTGGCCCTTCTCTCAATTGCAGGGTTTCATGATGCAGGAGAGAAGCTCAAAATAATGAATACTGCAACAATGGCATCGCATTTTGCAGTATTTCTTGGAATGAGCAATGATGATGCTGAAAATCTCAAATACTGCTCCATGCTCTACAATATGTTTCAATCTTCATTTGGTTTGAAGTTCGGCAAGAAAGAGGATTTTTATATAAAATTTGAAGAGCTGACCGAAGAGCTTGATTATCTGAATGAACTCAAAGAGACGGTCATGAGCGTAGGCGAGAATTATGACGGGAGCGGAAAACCTTCAGGGCTTAAAGAAAAGCAAATTCCGGAAGGAGCAAGGATACTCAAAATAATTTCAACTTACTGCACAATGTCGGAGAACAATAAATATAGGGCAGGCGAGATGCCGGAGAGTATTTTAGCCGGCATGCAAAAAAACAAAGGGATATTTTTTGATCCGGAGCTCCTCACTAAATTCAGAGAATTCATGTTGAATGAAGGAAAAGTCACCAATGAAGAAAATAGGTGAGATACTCTTATCAAAGGGCTATGTGAGCGAACAGGACATTCAAAATGCTCTCTTTGAACAGCAGAGTTCCTATAAAAAAATAGGTAAAATATTTGTTGAGAAGAATGTTATAACTGATGATGATCTTGCACAAGTCTTGGCGGAACAGCTTAAAATACCGTTTATAAAGCTCTCCGAACACGAGATATCCGAGAATCTTATTTCCCTTTTTGTTCAGTCTTATATGAGAAAGAATAGGTTCATTCCGATTGAAGTGGTCAATAAAAAGCTTGTTCTTGCAACAGACAATCCTATAAACCCTGATCTTATTCTTGAAGCGAGTTTTATAACAAATATGGAAGTGGCGATTTCGGTTGTCAAGACAGGCGAACTTGAGGATGTTTTCAACAAACTGTTCGGTCAGGAGAACCTTTTCTTTGACCTAAAGGAAGATTTTGTAGAGACACCTTCCGCGCATCAGCGAAATAACGAAGATTCCACAGAGGTCAACTCAAAGCCGGTTGTGCGCCTTATAAACGCAATAATTCTTGATGCGATCAAATTAAGGGCTTCGGATATACATTTCGAACCGCAGGAGAATACTCTGCTGGTGAGATACAGGATAGACGGCTTTCTTCATGAACATATAAGAATACCTAAAAAATCAGAGAAGGCGGTCATATCGAGAATCAAGATAATGGCAAAAATGGACATTACGCAGTCGCGGAAGTCGCAGGACGGAAGCGTGCAGTTGTATGTGGCAAAAAAAGACATTTCTCTGAGAGTCTCCACTCTTCCCATAATAAACGGAGAGA
The DNA here is from genome assembly GCA_050239825.1 of bacterium. GTDB lineage: Bacteria > Hydrothermota > 32-111 > 32-111 > 32-111 > UBA2202. The sequence goes on along the minus strand of JBFXGO010000028.1, from coordinate 10,687 downwards.
AGGTTGTTATTAGAATTCTTGACAAGAGCAGGATAGAAGTGAAGCTTGATTCTTTGGGGCTTTCAGGTGAACACATCAGGGTTATAAATTCAAACAGTGCTAAATCGCAGGGAATAATTCTTGTAACTGGCCCTACAGGCAGCGGCAAGACCACAACACTATACTCCATCCTGCAGGAACTGGATTATTCCCACCTTAATGTATCTACGATTGAGGATCCGATAGAATACACAATAAAGGGAATCAATCAGACTCAGATTGACATCAAATCGGGAATTACTTTTGCTTCAGCTCTCAGGACTCTTTTAAGACAGGATCCGAATATTGTTTTAATCGGTGAAATAAGAGATATAGAGACAGCGACGACTGCATTTAAAGCCGCAATGACAGGGCACCTTATTCTTTCAACAGTCCACACCAATGATGAAATATCAACCATAGTAAGACTCAGGGATTTGGAGATTCCCCCATATCTCATAGCGGACGGGCTTTTGCTTGTAATAGCGCAGAGGCTTGTCAGAAGAGTGTGCACATCCTGCGGAATCGAGTATGAACCTGATGAAGAAGAAGCGGCATTCTTAAGAGCGGAGAGAGGCGTTAAACTTTTAAAAGCAAATGAAAGAGGCTGTGAAAAATGCAGTTTCACCGGATATAAAGGAGTAACAGGAATATACGGGATACTCGAGATTGATTCAACTATTAAAGAATTGATTGAAAAGTCATCCGCGGTGAATCTGTTCAATGACTATCTTAAAAAAAGAAACTACAAGAGTGTCCTCGACGATGGAATCGCGAATGTTTTGAATAAAACAACAACACTCTCTGAAATCAAGAGGGTTCTCGACATAGACAGGTTTGAAAACATGAAGAATCTTCGTCCGGCAAATGCTTCCAAAGAGACAATCAGCGGAATGAAAGTGCTTGTTGTGGACGATATAAAGACAATCAGAATCCTACTCAGGGCTCTTCTCGAATCGGAGGGCTTTGTTGTTGATGAGGCTGATAATGGAAGAAGCGCCTTCAATGCCCTCTTGGAAGGAAACTACTGCATGGCGATAACTGATGTAAAAATGCCTGAAATGGACGGATTTCAGCTCTTAGCCGCCCTGAGGGATAATCCTGAAACAAAGAATATTCCGGTTATTATGCTCACCTCCAATGATGATTCCGTAAATGAAATAAAAGGGCTTGAATCGGGAGCAGACGATTATATAGTCAAGCCGATTGATCCCGAGAAGGTGATATTAAGGGTTAAAAACATATTCAGAAGGATGGGATACGAAAATGGAAAACATTCCTGAATTGATTGTGGCAAAACTCAAGAACGAGTATCATTATGAGATTTCCCCTGCCCTTGAGGTAAGAGTGCACGATCTGTATGACATCGGGAAGATAGCCGAATCATCCGATTACGACAAAATCATTTACGCTATTCATAACAGAAGAAGAGACCTGTTTTCGCAGAGGGCTTTTATAGACGGTGCAATGAATGTTATGTTGGGGAGATGCCCTCTTAAAATCCGATTGCTGATTATCGGAAGCGACCTCGGAGAATCGGCGTTCAGCGCTTTGATAAATATAGAAAGAAGAATCAAGCAGAGCGACAATGTTACTGCATTTTACAATATTTTGGCGCAATCGCAAAGCATAGCGGAGAAACTTAAAAATCCGTCCTTCAACTATGATGAGGTTTTGAATGCCGATGAGAATGAACTGCACTATCTGGTAAACAAAATAGACTACTATACCGTAAGAAGGGATTTGGTCGAAAAAACAAATATAGTGTCCGGGAATCCATTTAAACTGCCTTTTAAGGATAACACATTTGACTGCATATTTCTTCTTGATTTTCAACGGTTGTTTGTAAAAAGCGACATACATGAAGCTCTTCAGGATGTATTCAGAGTGACTGCGGCAGATGGTTTTTGCTTCACGGACAATATGAGCATGATGATTTCAGAAGGAGCTTTTTTCATGCCGGCAGAGATGGAAAATTACAACTATTTTGTTAAGCACATTAAAAGACTGGAGATGATAAACGATAGCAATTATACATTTACAGATGCTATTGACTTTTATAGGAACAAAAAGTATCAGGAATCTGCGATGATTCTGCACAGTCTCATAAGAGAGAAGGATGAAATTGACCTTGATCATTACAGACTGCTTCTTCTGATATACATAAGACAGGGCGATGCTTTCAAGATAGAGTTCGTAGAGAGAGTGCTGAAACTAAATAATGTAAAGAATGCTGACTTTGATTTTATAATTGGTTCCTATTATTTCAATAGAAATGATTACTCGAAGTCGGAAAAATATCTTAATAGCGCTCTAAGTGAGTCTCCGGATCTTGTCTTTGCAGAGTACTATCTGGCTTTGATTGAAAAAATGTGCGGCAAAATAGAATCAAGCAGAAAAAGATTTAATATCATTCTGAAAAAAATCGAATCGGAGCAATACTATATTCCGGAGCTTTACTCAGAGTTTGTGTCGATTGACATGATAAGTTACATAGCAAAAAATGAGATGGAGGGAATAAAAGTATGAGACAAATTTTATATGATGGCGGGATGAACGTAGCTCTAAAAGAGTCATGCAATTCAATTTACAGATGCATAAGCATTGACGAGGTGGAAAACATTGAAAAATTCGTAGGCGAAGTGATGACCGACGCAATTGTCTTGAATCTGGATAGGTTCATGCTTGAAAAAACCCGATTTCTTTACCTATCAAAGAGAGACAGGCTTCCCATCATATTGCTCCTTAAGGATTCGTCGGAAATAAAAAAAATATCATTGGAAATCGACAATATGCTTGTGGATTTTATTCTTGCATCATCTTCGGCGGAAGAGCTGGATCTCAGAATAGAAAAAATCATTGCCGTAAAAAATACGAACATGGCGTTGAATGAGATGAATTCAATTCAGCACGAGGTCAACAGAATGGCAAAGTTGAGCATTGCCGGAGAGCTTATAGCAAGTATAAGTCACATGATAAACAATCCGATAACCGCAATGAATCTCCAGCTTGACCTTCTCAGAATGGAAAAATCCCTCTCAAAAGATTCTATTGAAAGAATTGATTCGATAGAATCAAACATAGAAAGAATAATCTCAATCGTCTCCACGGTAAGAGAGTTGAAGCTCGGCACATCCGAAAAGAACGAGATGATAAATGTAAGGGAAGAGATGATGAAATATATGCCTCTTCTTCACGATTACTTTATCAATCACAGCATAAACATAAATTATACAATTGATGAGAAGATTCCGCCCGTGAGGCTTCATCACGGCCTTCTCAAGTATATATTCCTTGAAATAATGCTTCTTTTGCTTCACGGTTGCAAGGACAGAAGGAGCGGCAAACTTGACATCTGCATATCCTCGGAATCCGGGAATGTGAGATTTCTTTTCAAAACTGATTTTGTATGCAATCTTGAAAAAATAGGACTTTCAGTCGCCGATGAATCAGACAAATCCGATAGTCTCACTGTAAGCGCTCTGAAGGCGGATATCAACGATTCGAGCGGAATAATGTATATGGAAGATATGAATGACGGGAGTGTGATTGCAATTACTCTTCCGGCCGCATCAATATAGAGGAGGAATGATGAACAAGAACATACTTTTAGTGGATGATGACAAAACAGTGTTGGAGTCGATGAGGGAGATTCTGACGCGGAGCGGATATGCTTGTTTCGAGTCCGCAGACGGAGAGACAATGCACCAAATTCTCTCCAGAGAGAAGATGGACCTTGTTCTCCTTGATGTAAAACTTCCCGGAAAGAGCGGCTTAGAGCTTCTGCCTGAAATAAAAAAACTTGATCCTGAAATGCCTGTAATAATAATGACGGGCAATGCCGAGATAAATGATGCAGTGAAAGCCATAAAATCAGGTGCTTTTGATTATCTTAAAAAGCCGTTCAAATCAAAGGAGCTCATAATAACGATTGAGAAGGCTCTTATGTGGACAGACCTTCTCTTCAGAAACATGAATCTTCAGGAACAGTTGGAGAAGGAGTTCAGCTTTCAGGGTATTATCGGAAAGAGCAAGTCAATCAGAGATCTTGTGAAGACAATAAAACAGATAGCGCAGACGGATTCGAATGTGCTTATCACAGGAGAGAGCGGAACGGGAAAAGACCTTGTTGCAAAGGCGGTTCATTTCACGGGCGGAAGAAAGAACAGTCCTTATATACCCATAAACTGCTCTTCTCTTCCGGAGACTCTACTTGAGAGCGAACTCTTCGGATATGTCAAGGGAGCCTTTACAGGGGCCTATGCAAACAAGACAGGGCTTTTCAAGGCGGCGGATGGAGGAACGGTCTTTCTTGATGAAATAGGGGATATGCCGGTGACTCTGCAGGCGAAGATGCTCAGGGTTCTGGAGACGCAGGAATTCACGCCTCTCGGTTCAACAACTGTTATGAAAACGGATGTGAGGATAATTTCAGCCACCAATGCCAATCTTTCGGAGAAGATATCTGGCGCACTATTCAGGGAGGACCTTTATTATCGGCTCAATGTGGTCAATATACACATCCCTCCTCTGAGAGATAGAAGAGAGGACATTCTGCTTTTGAGCGACTATTTTTTGAAAAAATACTCGGGAAAGATGAATAAAGAGATTAAAGGATTCAATGAGGGAGCTCTTGACATGATTCTCCGTTACAACTGGCCTGGAAATGTGAGAGAACTTGAGAATGCCGTTGAAAGTTCGTGCGCTCTCGCGGCAGGCAAGCACATAGAGATAAACAACCTTCCGGAATATATTTTCGGAAGAAAGTCATCCCAGATAAAAAACGAGCTTATGCCTATAAACAGACCGCTGAAGGAGACAATGGACTACTATGAAAAGGAATACATAAGCGAACTGTTGAAATTCTGCAA
>JBFXGO010000028.1:0-5698 GCA_050239825.1 bacterium | reverse complement strand
GGACAATGCTTTGGCTGTGATGTCGTTTTCAGGAACTGCAATCTGTCTTTTGTCTCTCTTTTTTCTCATAAGTTTTCGCAGTGTCAAATCTCTATCACGGATAGTTCTCTACTTCATGCTTATCTCAATCAGTTATACTATAATAAGCGAAGATATTATGTATATGCCCCGTCTTCTACTTTACATTTTTCCGATGATGGCGCTCTTTCTTCTGGGTCTTTTGGAAGGATCCATCCTTTCATTCATCCTGATTTTTGTCATGTCTCTTGATTTGTCGCATAGTCACACGATAGAAATAAATGAAACTCACAATCAAGCTCTTGTAAGATTTATAATGACATTTTCGTCAATATTTCTACTCACTCTGATTTATGAAATCATCAGGGGAATGTCGCAGAGAAATCTGAATGACAAAAAAAAGGAGCTTGAACGCACGCTTGAAAGAATGAACATCACACAGAAGAGAATGGCTGAAGCGAATGATTATCTATATAAAATCTACAATCTCATACCGAGCGCCATCTACACCGTTGATGACAAACATAGAGTGACATCAATCAACAAGAGGGCTCTCGACATACTGGGTTATGAAGAAAAGGAGGTTTTAGGAAATGACTGCAGGATATTTGCCTTGAAGCCGTGCAGGGAGTCGTGCGGACTTTTAAGCGAAAAAGTGGAGAAACCTCTCTTGGGAAGAGTGTGCAGTATAGTCACGAAAACCGGAGAGGAGAGAATGATAAGCAAGAATGCCGACAATCTCTATGACTCTGAAGGAGTCGTTATCGGAGGTGTGGAGAGTTTTGAAGATATAACGGAAAAATTCAAAAAAGACGAGGATATTAAAAAACTATCCTATGCGGTGAGTCAGAGTCCTGCATCTATCGTGATAACGGATATGGACGGAAATATAGAGTATGTCAATTCAAAATTCACTGCGGTTTCCGGATACACCTATGAGGAAGCGATAGGGAAAAATCCGAGAATCCTGAAATCAGGAGATAAATCGGAAGAGGATTACAAAAATCTGTGGTCAACAATAACATCTGGCAATGAGTGGAGAGGTGAGTTTCACAACAAGAGAAAGGACGGTTCATTATTCTGGGAGATGGCGCTTATCTCTCCAATCAGAGATGACAAAAATGCAATCAAGCATTTCGTCGCAGTGAAGGAGGACATAACTGCTAAAAAGAAGATGGAGGCGGAGCTTACGGCGGCAAAGGAGAGGGCTGAAGCGGCTACAAAGGCAAAATCGGAGTTTCTTGCCAACATGAGCCATGAAATAAGAACCCCAATGAATGGAATAATAGGTATGACCGAACTTATGCTTGATACAAAACTTGATGATGAACAGGAGGATTACATAAAAATAATCAAGCAGTCCTCCATCACACTTCTTACGCTAATTAACGATATTCTTGATTTTTCAAAAATAGAATCAGGGAAGATGGCGTTTGAGGAGATTGAATTTGACCTCTACGAACTTATAGGAGTAGCATTGAAGCCTCTGCAGGTTGAGGCATCGCGGAAAAGACTTGAGCTTATCGTTGATATTGACCGGAGCGCGCCGAGATTTATCAAATCAGACCCTACAAGGATCAAGCAGATAATAATAAATCTTCTCGGAAATGCAATAAAATTCACCACAAAAGGAGAAATTCTTCTGCGTGTTTCTTTGAATGAGAGGAAGGGGTCTGCGGTAATAATACAAATCGATGTTGAGGATACGGGAATAGGAATAGAAAAAGAAAAACTAAATCTGATATTTGAGCCTTTTGAGCAGGCGGATGGTTCAATTACGAGAAATTTCGGAGGAACAGGACTGGGAACGACGATATCAAAATATATTGTGGAAAAACTCAACGGAAGAATATGGGCATTTAGCCCATCATCTCTTCCAAAAAATGACGGCAGGGGCCGCGGAACATGCTTTAGTTTCACAATAAAGGCGGGAGAAAGCGCAACGAGATGCTCCGTAGATGACAGAATCCCGGATTTTGAATCGCACAGATTCGTAGTGATTGACGATAATCCGATAAATTTAAGAATCTTCTCCAAAATTCTTTCAAACTGGAACATACATTCGGACGGATTTTTCAGAGCGGAAGATGCGCTTGAAGAGATGGAGAGAACCGGAAAGGATTATACATTTGCCCTGATTGATTATAATCTTTCTGAAATGAAGGGAACGAGGGCTATAGAGATGCTAAAGCAGAAGAGTGCAGATACCAAATTCATAATGGTTTCTTCATCATTTTCGCATGAGGAGACCGAGGCATGCAGAGCGGCCGGCGCGGGAGTCTGCCTTGCCAAACCAGTCACCCAATCATCGCTATACGACGCAATAATGAGCATGCTCAGCAAAAAGACTCTTCTTAGCGAAAATGATTTGAAGGAGAGTTCCTTTAAGAATACCGGAGTATCGCTTAAAATACTTCTTGCAGAGGATAATCTTGTGAACCAAAAAGTGGCTAAATTTGTAATAGAAAAAATGGGTCACTCGATAACGATAGCTTCAAACGGAAATGAGGTCTTGCAGAAGATGTCCGCAGAGGCATTTGATGTGGTTTTGATGGATGTTCAGATGCCGCAGATGGATGGCCTGACCGCCACAAAGATAATAAGGGAATGGGAGGAGGATGTGAAGAACAAGAGGCAGAATGCATATATCCTGAAAATCAAGAAACAGAGAATGCCTATTATAGCGCTGACTGCGCATGCGATGAAGGAAGACAGAGACCTCTGCATTGCAAACGGAATGGATGATTATGTGGCTAAACCTCTGCAAATAAGCGAGTTGAAGAGGGTCTTTGACGGCGTTGAGAAGGGCGGGTATGATAAATAAATATGAAAGTCAGATATACTTTTACTCTGGAGGAATATGAAAGCCAAATCCGCATCCGATTTTCTTGCTTCAATTGACAGCAGAAAGATGCTTGAAGATGTTCTAAACAATACTCTTGAAGCGGTATTCGTAATCAGCGTAAAGGATAACGGTATGTTCGTCTTTGAGATGCTTAACAAGGCATATGAAGAGCTGACAGGAGTAAAGAATGAGGAATTCATGGCCAAGACGCCTGATGACATTCTCGCTCCGATTATGGCGGTGAAAGTAAAGGACAGATACAGGCAGTGCGTCAATGAAAGAAAATCAATAGTGTATGAAGAGTATCTGCCTATGAAATCCGGAAGGTGCCATTGGGAGACGATGCTGAATCCTATATTTGATGCCTCGGGACGGGTTGAAAAGATTATAGGATTCGCCCGGAATATCGATTGGAGGAAAAATCTTGAAAAAGAGAACAGGATAAACGAACAGAGGCTTGAAGCCCTTTTAAAAATATCGCAATTCAAAGCGCAGACAAATCAAGAGTTTCTTGATTACACTCTTGAGCAGGCGATATACCTGACGGAGAGCAAAATAGGGTACATCTATTTTTATGATGAAGAAAAAGAAGAATTCACTCTCAGCACTTGGTCAAAAGGTGTCATGAATGAATGCCATGTTGTGAATCCGCAGACAAAATACAATCTGGAAAAGACGGGAATCTGGGGAGAAGCGGTGCGGCAGAGAAAACCGATAATGATAAATGATTTTTCCGCTGATGATCCCCATAAAAAAGGATATCCGGAAGGGCATGTGCACATAAGCAGATTTCTGACGATTCCTGTCTTCATAAATGGAAGAATAAGGGCAGTTGTCGGTGTGGCAAACAAGGATTTCGATTATAATGACAAAGATGTTCTTCAACTCAGACTGCTTATGGACAGTATGTGGAAAATATCTGAGATGAGAAAATCGCAGGAGGATCTGCTGAAAACAAAAAATCAGCTCCTTGAAGTTCAGAAACTGTCGAAGATAACCGGATGGGAATGCGACCTTTCAACGGGGGAGTTTACCTATTCTGAAGATATCCTTGATCTTTTTGGAATTGAGAAATCCTTTGAAAAACTCACTTTAAGCGAACTTGGAGCTTTTTTGAAGCCGGTTGATGCAAAAAATTTTGAATCTGCAATACAAAATCTTATTGTCAACCTTGAGCCGATTTCAATTGAGGTGAGATTTTTAATCAGACAGAGAGAGTATAAGACACTCTTCGTAAAAGGAGTGTGTGAAAAAGAAAATGAAGGAAAGTGCGTAAAAGTCAGTGGTTCCGTACAGGACATTTCGTCTCTCAAAGAGGCGGAGGAGAGAAGCGCCCTACTGCAAGAGCAGTTATACCAATCGCAGAAACTTGAAGCCTTGGGTCAGCTTGCAGGCGGAGTGGCTCATGATTTCAACAATATGCTTGCCGGGATAATAGGTAATGCCGAGATGCTATCATTAAAACTCATGGATGATCAGGAAAAACAGGAGATTGCCAAGAAGATAATAAGCTCCTCCGAAAGCGCGGCAAACCTCACAAAACAGCTTTTGTCTTTTTCAAGGAAGGGCAAGTATCAAACAGTGGCTGTAAATCTCAATGAAACAATTAAAGAGGTTATATCCATTCTTGAAAAGACCATAGATAAAAAGATAAAGATAGAGAGTTTTCTTGAAGACAAGAACCCGTTTGTTAACGGCGACCCGGTGCAGATTGAGAATGCCATCTTAAATCTTGCGCTTAACGGAAGAGATGCCATGCCAGATGGCGGAGCATTGAAATTTATCACAACCTGCTCCTGTGAAGAAGGATTTGTGAATGTATTTGTTGAAGACAATGGAATAGGTATGACAAGAGAGGTGAAAAAGCATCTCTTTGAACCGTTCTTTACGACAAAAGAGAAGGGAAAAGGGACGGGACTCGGACTGGCAGGTGTTTATGGAATCGTGAAAAATCACGGCGGCAAGATTACAATAGAGAGCGAAGTTGACAAAGGCACATCCGTCTGCATTACTCTTCCCGCCTTCCGAGGCGACTCGTCGCAAGAGACTTCAAATTTGGGAATATCGACCAAACTCGGTTTCGGCAACATCATAGTGATTGATGATGAAAAGACCATCCGCGAATCCACCGCTTTTGTTCTTAGAAAAAACGGATACACGGTATTTGATTTTGAGGATGGAAAATCAGCTGTTGAATATTTCAAAAAAGAGCATAAGACAATAAATGCTGTTGTGCTTGATATGATAATGCCGGATATGAGCGGCAAAGAGGTTTTTTTTCAACTGAGAAAAATCGACAAAAATGTTAAAGTGATAATCTCTTCAGGATTTTCAAAAGACGGCGATGCAAGTGACCTTCTGACTTATGAGTATGTTTATTTTCTTCAAAAACCCTACCGCTCTTCTCTTCTCCTCAATAAGGTAGAAGATATACTTCAATAAATCAAACGAGTTTTTAGTGAAAAGCAAAGAGAGCCGGCAATGCCGGCTCTCTTTGTTGAAGGAGTGTATGGAGGGAAATTTATTTCATTATTATGACTTTTTCATACCAGATTCTGTCACCTGTATTTATCTGCATTATATATCTTCCGGAAGGCAGAGAGCTTGATTTGACCGGACCTGTCGTTTCTGTTTCAAGCATTTTCACTCCCATGAGGTTGTAAACAGTGACAAGGGCACTCCCGTTGATTCCGGATATTTCCACTGCCTCTCTCTTTTTGCTGTTGTCATAAGGGTCGCTCTGAATCGGAGGGACCACTATTCCGCCTCTTCGTCTGTTCGGTTCGGATTTGATGAGTTTATGAGTTCCGTTTAAATCATTAGGGCAGGGAGGTA
>JBFXGO010000063.1:0-7097 GCA_050239825.1 bacterium | reverse complement strand
CGGCAATGAGCGAAAGACCGAAGATGAGAGCAAAAATTATAAGTAAATGCTTCTTCAAAGTGCCTCCTTAAGAAATTTGTTTAATTAAAACAGATATAAAAGATAAGTCAAGAGAATACCAGAATTAGGTATTGAAATAAATTAAAAATAATATATAATTATATTAATAATGAGGAGGCAAAATGAAAAAAGCTCTTATTTTGCTAATCAGCGCGCTTTTGTGCGTGCAGTTGTTTGCTATTTTCGACGAGGCACTTGCAGACGGCAACAGGATAGGCGGGTATGTTTCAAACTTCGGAGTTGTCTTTCAGAACAACTGGACAGGCAACAGCGGCTTATACTGGCCTAAGGAGTATCCTGAGCAGACCTATGTCTTCGGCTCTGGGATATGGTTCGGAGGCCTGCTTGATACTGCATATAATGTATGGGGAGTTGATACTACTTGGTTTACCGACACTCTTGCAACAGTCGGTTACAACCCAGGATCCGGAGTCACAGAGATGGTGCCCGGAGATTCAAGCGACAATCCCACACCTTTCACAATGGAAGAGTTTCATGTTTACACATCAAATGAGTATGACTGGCCATTTGACACTGTTTACTCTGATTTTGATACATACTGCATTTTCAATGATCTTGCAGCTTCATACCATTTCACTACTGAAAATATTCCGCTTAAAATTGTGGTGGAGCAATTCACATACCAGTTCAATGCAACACCTGTGAAGGATGTGATATTTTTAAGGTACAGAGTAATAAACAGGAATTCACTTAAAATTCGGAAGGCATACTTTGGCTTTAATATAGACAATGACATAGGCAATGAGGCGGATGATGCGGCGAATGACTTACTCGGATTCATAACGGATTATGACATAGGTTATGAGTTTCAGCTTGAGAGCGAGGCCGGCTGGGTTACTGAGCCGGGAGTAATAGGCTGGTCATTTGTGCAGGGTCCTGTGGCGACAGATACGGTTGATGTTTATCATGACAATTCAAAGGTTATTCTTCCGGGAGATACGATCGGAATGACCTGTTTAAATTATTTCACTATTGCAAACGATCCGTATACAAAAGAGCTTCGTTACTTGGCAGCTGCGGGATACAATCACACAATCTACAATCCTTTGGACCCTGAGGCGTCATATTCGCCCTTCCCGATGTGGGGAGAGGGCATAGAGGGGTGGCCCGGAGAGACGCAGGATTCATCCATGGCATCAGACAAGAGGTTCTTAATATCATCGGGTCCCTTTGACCTTGACTCTTATGACACTGTTGATGTTGTTCTGGCGGTCGCAATAAATCTGACCCCTGACAGCATGGTTAATTCTCTTTTGGCGGCAAAGGAGTGGTGGGTGAAGCGCGATTCCCGTAATGTGACTTTGATAAATCCGGCTGACAAAGAGGTCTTAGATTCACCGACTAATTTTACATGGAGCGCATCATTACCTCTTCCCGAGTACACATTGAGCATGATTAACAGAAACACCGGAGAGATATCTTTCTGGAGCGGGTCGAACACATTTTCTCATCTAATGGACCCGGTTTCGCTAGATGATGGAATTTACAGATGGAGCGTGGCGAACTATGATTCACTTCGGATGATAACATCAAAGTCAATAAGGCATATTGTCATAGACAACTCCGGCATAAACGGAGCTCCATGCATATATGAATACGATTCGGAAGTAGAGGATTCCTTTATGAACCTCTCATGGCATTCTATTGATCCGGAGGGGGATATGTCGCATCACGAGATAATGATAACGGACTCATTCGGCGGGGAGCACTATTATCAACTGCTGGGAAGAGAAGATACCACTCTGACAATCAACCTAAAAAAAGAAGTCCCCAACGGATACATGAAGCTTCAGCTCTTTGCGTATGATGACTCGATGAAGTCGGACACTGCCGATGAAAATATAGTAGTTGATTACCATCACCATTCCGATGAAGCATCAATTGTCTCAGGCAACAGCGATGCTGTCAAGGTAGAGTGTTTAAGCTATGACAACACACTCTGCACATACCACACATACGAAGTAAGATTCGACTGGCCTTATGATGGCGGCTACTCTTATTCGTTCATTGTTCCGTTCAGCGTTGTCGATATCAACATCAATGACACGGTTTTAGTTGATACTGCTTATTTCGGTAATGAATATTACTCCGGAGTTTTTGACGGCCTCGGTCTCAAAATGACATATACAAATGATGAATATACGATAGCGGATTCCGTAAAGATAATTACAGATATAGATGACAATTATCCCGATTCTCTGCTACATGTTAATGCGTATGATATTTTCGGAGGAAGGAATATCACAATCAACTGGCATGAGTCGGGTGATTCTCTATATGCGGATTATTATCCTGAGGGTTATTCATTTAAAGTGCCGTACGGCGAATATTATGGAGCCAACTACTTCTATGGAGGAACCTCTGATCCGACCGATTATATTTTGGAGAGTTCTGCTTCAAGGACTGAAGCTTATATTCTCGGAACGCGTCTCTTTTACAATTACACATACAGAACAGTACCCATAATACGCCCCATGGATACGCTTTGGGTCCCCGAAGAGGGAGAGGTGTGGAAAATATACTCATCCGGTCCGAGGTTGCCGATAAAGGGTGACATATTCCGCTTCACTCCTACAGGATTGAAGGAGAGAATGAATCCTAATGATATGCTGAGAGTCGACCTAGTCTATTCAATGAAGAGCGGAGAGATAATGCTCTCATTGACCGGCGAGATGGAAACTGTTGATGTGCGGATATACGACATTCAGGGAAGAGCAGTTAAGACTCTCTTTAGAGGCAGTGTATCAGGGAGCAGGAGGATAAAGGAACGGCTCTCTCTTCCAAGCGGAGTATATTTCATAAAAGAGATGAACGGAGGCTTTGAAACAAAAAAGATACTGATGATTAAATAAGAATAACAACAATTATGTAAAAGCGATTGCAGGGCGGAGAAATCCGCCCCTCTTTTATACTACAATACTCTGATTTTTCGGTTGAATAGTAGAAGGAGTCTCTTAGGGAGGAGTTTACTTTATACTTTTTTATTTTGAGAAATCATTTGCAAAATGCAATTCAGTTTCATCTTATCTATATTATATAAAAAATAAAGTATAAAAAACAAGAGTTTAGGGGTGGTATGAATTATGCTTAATTTTTAATCAACAGAGGAGGAATTATGAAAAAACAGGTTTTTCTCTTTGTTCTGTTTACACTTCTAATAATTCCGGTCTTTTCCGAGACTTCAATTCAATTTGAGGGTTTAACATTGCCAACCCGAGTGCGGAATTCTTGTAATACTGATAAATACATATATACTATTCCGTCGTCTGTGAAGGGTAGAGTCGTATGCTATTCTATTGCTTATGATTACTCAATGAGAAAGGAATCCGAAACTATTGTGAATGAAGATTGGATTTCTCTTATAGCAGCTTATGGAGATTATCTTTATGTAGCTGACAGTACCGGAGTGTCGAGCTGGAATTACAAGAATCCTTCTTCTCCTTCAAAATCGGATTTTTTCAAAATGGATGGATGCAGTTATCTCTGCTTGGCAGGTGAATATCTTTTTGCTTCAAACGGCGGGGTTGTGAAAATATTTAAAGTACTTTCAACGGGAATCCTTTCATTCAAATCAGAAATTGAATTGCCTTACATTGATTATGTTGTAGAGAATAACGGAATATACTATCTTTCAAATTACAAATCAATTTATATATGTCAATTGAATTCAACGGAAAAATTTACAATACTTTCAATTGAACAATTGGTAAAACAGAAAAGTAATGAAATTCGAAAGATGGTTATAAACGATAATCATCTTTTTCTGACATCGGATGAATATGATTATAACAATAACATTTACTTAAATTCTCTTCTTCAGGTGTATCAAATAAATGATGACGGGAGCTTGAGTTTTATCGGCATCAATTCAATGAGTATAGAATTTATATGGATGTTTGAACCGAACTTTGCTTTGGATTTTGATTTTATAAATGGGAGCCTTTATGTTTCAAATATCAATGTCGGACTTCTGAAATATTCTCTCAAAGACGGTTATATACCGGAGTTTCAAGGTGTTGTGGAGCGAGGTTATCAGACAAATCTGCATAAGGTTGATTCATTGCACTATCTGTCAATTAATAATACAACTGCCATGAAGATGATGCTCTCCAAAACTGACGGACTTAAAATGATTAATGAAAATAAATTTATTGCTTTTGCTGTGGTAAATGTTGATATATTTGAAGATCATCAAGTCATTAGCAGTATTGACGGCAAACTATTAATATTTGAAGGAAGTTTATGCGAAGAAAATCTTGTGAACACCTTCAATATAGAATGTCTGATAATGTCGACATTTAAGTACAATGACTACCTCTTTGTATTAAGTGCGCATAAATTTTATGTTCTTGATTTCTCAGAACCGACTCTGCCTGTAATGATAGATAGTGCATATTACAGTGATGTAGAATGGAAAAGATATGAATCCGCAGAAATCATAAACGAACTTCTATTTGTTGGAAATGATATCTACGGGGGTTCAAAGGCGGAAGTATTTGATATAAGTGATATACACAATATCAAATACAAGAACACATTAGATGACCTGACCGGGTTTGCAAAATATGGCAATTATCTGCTTTCCAATATAGTGTACGATATAAGTGATACGAGCAATATATTTGCGGTTGATTGGATAAGTGAATACACATCCAATAAGACTCGTATTTACAATAATTACCTTTTTGCTCTGTATGATGGAGAAGTGAAATTGTTTGATGTGACTTTACCCCTTGAACCTGTTGAACTGCCTGTTGCAGAAGGAGATTTTAGCGATTTTGCAATAAAGGATACTCTGCTCTATCTTATTAGAGGCAATCCATTGCGTGTAATACTTTATTCAATTGAAGATCCGGAATCTCTTGTTTGTTTGGATTCAATAGATATAGAGTCCAATGGATTATTGAACTCGAATTTGAAAATCATTCCGAACAATGATGGTTTCATAGTCAAAAATATAGGTGCGCTCTCTTACAGTGTAAATCAAATAACAGGATGTGAAACTGCGAATGTCAAGGAGAGCGAATCCCTGTTGAATGTCGAAAGAATTTGCACGCATAATGAACTGAAAATGATCTATTCCGGAAGTGACCGATATCTGGCGTACGAAATAATGGATGTAAGTGGAAGAATCGTTATCAAAAGCAGTATAAAGCGAATCAATGAAAATGAAATTAAAATCAATGTTGCAAAACTTAAATCAGGCGTATATATGTTGAAAGTTGATTCCGAGCATACAAAACTTAGAACGAAAATAATAAAATTGTGATTGTTGATTATTGATAATTGAAGATTCTTGGGGCGGCTGAATAGAGTAGCGCTCATTCGCACACCGAATAGAATGCCGGTGAGTTAGTAAAAGGGTAAAAGAAATGAAGAAGCGTAAGAGTTAAGACGCAATAAAGAAGAGGGTTGACAGGCGGGAATAAAAGGTATAACATTAGTACAACAAAAGTATAACGGGAGGTTTTATGGCAAATGTCAAACTCACGGTATCAATTCCTAAAGAGCTTTACAAAAAAATAGAGTCGGGCAAGAAGAAGCTTAAAAAAAACAGAAGCGAATATGTACAGGAGGCGATTCAAGCATATTTTGTTTATGAGGAGGAAAAAGCCAAGGTTGACAGGTATGTAGCCGGCTACAAAAAACATCCTGAGGACAAAAAGAGAGTTGAGGAGTTTGAGAAGGAGCAGTTAAAAGTATTGTCAGGAGAGTTTTAATGAGACGCGGCGAGGTTTGGTGGGCGGAACTCTCCGCGCCTGTCGGAATAAGACCTGTTCTGCTGCTTTCGAGAAATGAGGCATACTCAGTGAGAAATGCTGTGACTGTGGCGGAGGTGACATCCACTATCAGAGACATACCTGTCGAGGTGGGGCTCGGCAAAGAAGACGGGATGCCTAAGAAATGCGTTGTCAATCTCGATACGATTATTACGGTAAGGAAGGAAATATTGAGGGAGAAGATTACTGTACTGAGCTGCGAGAAAATGGGAGAGGTTGAAACAGCGATAAGATTTGCTCTTGGATTCGGTAATTCAAGAAGATTAAAATAGTAGACAAGTATATTGGTTCGATAGCACGCCGGTAAAGAGATATCGCTAATCCATAGTCCAAAATCACTAGTCACGAGTCAAAGAATATCAACTGGCTGCCGAATAGTGTAGCGTCGGCTCACACACTCCGCTTCGCCGCTTAATCAAGATGGGATAGCCAAGCAAGGGGTCGCCCACTTGATGGGCGTCTGCGCGGAGCGTCCTCGCCGACTTTAAGCTTTCGAGTATCAATAAGCTATTTAATTGATTGAATCTTCACAAAGCATTGGCTTGGGAGAAATGTGCGCGAACGCACATGATAGACGCCTCGGGTTGCACCAGAACTTTGTGAAGATTATTGTAAAGACAAAATCTTACTCATCTCCCCGTATTAAGCTCATGGCACGTGGCTCATGGCTCAAGGCTGACTTGGGGGCTGCTGGCGGGCGTAGCGTCGGCTCACACACTCCGCTTCGTCGCTTAATCAAGATGGGATAGCGGAGCAAGGGGTCGCCCACTTGATGGGCGTCTGCGCGGAGCGTCCTCGCCGACTTGTAGCTTTCACTTTCTATAAGTTAATTAATTGATTGTTGCAGTGGGGACACACCGAAGGAATGTCCCCACATTGGCGAGGGTGTAATGGAGTCTGCGACTCCATGATAGAAAAGAACGGGTTGTACCAGAACTTTGTGAAGATTAATGAAAAGAATAAATATTAATCAGCAGTATATTGAGTGGTGACTGCGCTGGAATTTTTCCTCGGAACTGTAAAGCCAAGTTATTTACTCAGCTCCACGTATTAAGCTCAAGGCGCATGGCTCACGGCTCAGGGCTGACTTGGTGGCTGATGGCGGGTGTAGCGTCGGCTCGCACACTCCGCTTCGCCGCTTAATCAAGATGGGATAGCGGAGCAAGGGGTCGCCCACTTGATGGGCGTCTGTGCGGAGCGTCCTCGCCGACTTTGAGCTTTCACTTTCAATAAGTT
>JBFXGO010000001.1:0-142257 GCA_050239825.1 bacterium | reverse complement strand
TTATTGTTTTAAATGATTAAGTATTTCATTTACCTTAGTGTCGCACTCTTTATTGAATTCTCTTTTTACATGAGAAATTTTGTATGATTTGAAATCGGAGAGAATTCTCATCGCCATCATTCTAAGAGGCGCGAGATTTGCATTCTTTGTTTTGTATTCTCCTGTAATCTGTTTTACAACCAGTTCGCTGTCTGCAAAGATCTCTAAATCCGTCTTATCAGGATCAACTCTTCTCATTAGAGTTTTGAGCCCATTTA
This sequence comes from bacterium, assembly GCA_050239825.1. Taxonomy (GTDB): domain Bacteria; phylum Hydrothermota; class 32-111; order 32-111; family 32-111; genus UBA2202. Next base: position 142,000 of record JBFXGO010000001.1, on the reverse strand, counting down.
CAAGACCCATCCATTCGGCATAATTGTTTGTAGCATTTCCAAGAGAATCTCCGTCAATCAGAATTTTGCCGTCGCATTCAATAAGGTATGCGCAGGCAGACGGTCCGGGATTGCCCCGGGAACCTCCGTCAAACTTTAGAACTGCCTTCATCTTTTTTGTGAAGAAGCATCCTTCCGCAGCTGAGACAGAACTCGACGCTCTTCATAGACCTTACCTTGTCGTAGAGTTGGGCAGGTATTTCGGCATAACATCCCTGACAGTGGGGTGTTTCGATTATCACTATCCCTACTCCCCTTCTCTTTTCAAAGATCCTTTGATACTTTTTGCTCAGATCATCAGGCAGGCGTCTTATAATTTTCATCCTTTCGTCATTTTTCACAAGCAGTTCCTGTTCGTAAAGCTTCAGATTTTCGTTTATCTTTGCTATCTCTCCTCTCAGTTGATTAGCCTTGCTGGAGTCGCCTTCATATTTCTTCATTATCTCTTCATATTTTTCATTTTCAGTGAGATTTTTCAGGAGTGCATTCTCATTCTCATTTATCTTGTCCTGCTTGTGCTTCAAGCCCTCAAGAATCATCATATACTCTTCATTGGATTTTACGGTCGACAGATACTGTTTGTCGGAGCGCATCTTTTCTTTTAAAGTATTTATCTCCTCTTCCATGAGTTTGTTGTTCTTTTCATTTTCGTCCCGTTTGTCTCTCACAGAGGCAAAATTCTTCTCAGTCTCTTCAAGCTGTACCTGAAACTGCTTTCTCTTCAACGGTTCGTCCCCCATTTTTCTCTTGATTCCCGCTATCTCATTGTCCTTTTTCGCAAGTTCATACAAGAGTTCCATAACTTCATCAAGCATAATTCCTCCTTAAAACAAAGAGGGTGCACCCTTCGGTACACCCTCTGTTATTTCCGTCATTGAAATTTTTTCTGACGTTCATCTCTTCCCCGTTAATGGTGGGCGAAACAGGAGTTGAACCTGTGATCTCCGGTATGTGAGACCGGCGCTCTGACCAACTGAGCCATTCGCCCGATTTTTTTGATTTTTCATAGTTTTTTATTATAACATTATAATCGGGATTGTCAAGAAGAAATCAAAAATTTGAACGAGAAGTCTGTTTTATTGAAGGTTTAGCTATCTTATCTTTACCATCTTCTCTGTGATTGATTGGTTACCGGTACTGAGTTTTATAAAGTATATCCCGTTCTTTAAGTGTCTGATGTTGGTCTTATGTTCACCTGCTGTCTCTGATTCCTCTCTGATTAACTCCCTGCCTGATATATCGTAAACTGTTAATGTTGCTTCTCTTGTTTGTATTCCATATTATGTATTGGTTCTTGATTGTGGGGACAGTACAAGTACATGTCCCCAAGCTCAAGGCACACGGCTCACGGCTTTCTCCCATCCCTGACAAATATCTGACATTAATGAATTAAGCAACAGTTCTTTGCGCTTGTTATTGGAGGAGATATTGAACCGAATAATGAAGAGTGAGCGAGAGATATATCTGTCAAGTAATGATGATTATGCTAATGGATATATTGAACGGGGACTTGGAACACCTCTATAAAAACTTTCATTGTCATCTCCGAGAACTCGGACAGGAGAGTTTCGTTCGCAGGTTTTGCCGGATAGATACAAGAGAGACATTGATGAGCGGATAGATATATAGAATAAGCGGCCGATACCCCACGATCTTATAGCACTCTATATAGACGCTTATGAATCACCTGTGGGATATGACGGAGAAGTAAAAAATACAAGCACTTTTACGGCAATTGGTATGGACTTCAACGGCAGAAAAGATGTTTATGGAAAAAAGGTTACCCTAAAATCATTGCTAAATTATATTACCTCCGCCAATCTTTCGTTAATCTCTTTGGAGAACTCCCTTATGAATACTAATCCCTCTTTACACAACTTCCTTGACAAGTCTCATCGTCGTCTCATATAATTTTATCATCTCCTTTATGTCAATCCCAACTCCCCATGACAGCTCACCCTTATCATTACCTATACCGTAATTACTATCAAGTAGGCTGTCGCATATCTCATAGATGTTTTTCTCGCTCCCTTCCGTAAAAGTTATCCGCGAATTGAATAATACCTCTATACTGTCTCTTGTTATGTCATCCAATCCATATATTGATGTCGAAATAGAAATTAATGTCAGAAATGTTAATATAAGCTTAAACGCTGATTTTGTAGAGAGAGAGAGAGAGGAAACCAAATTCCTCAGTGATAAGGTCTGTTTCCTTTCCATATTATTCCTCCTTTAAGTTGTAGTTAATAAAATGCTGAACTATATTTTAGTCTTTGTCAAGTTGTAAATTATCATTTAAACATTTTTATGGAAAATAATTTATTATTGCTTTCTGAAAAAAGGGTAATCCGCAGTATATCCTCTACTCTTATGTTTTCTTTTTCTTCTCCTGAGATGCGGGGAAGAGAACATTGTTGAGAATCAGGCGATAGCCCGGAGAATGTTTGTAAAACTGCAAATCGGTTGGAGGGTCATTCACATAATGAACAAAGTCCTCAGGATCATGGCCGGCAAGAAATGTGAAGAATCCCTCACCGTATGCGCCGTGAATATACTTTGCGTACTTATTGTCAAATGCATCTCCGAGAATCACTGTCGTCTGCTTAAGTTTGTCTTTTCTGAATGTAGTGGTGCGCCCGAGAAACTCATTTATTTTTAATGTATGATTCTGTGTCAGCATTGCCTCAACCGGATCGGTCTGCGGAGAGAATTTTGTCAGCGTAAATTTTTCATTCTCCCAGTAGAGTTTTGCCTCCGGTTCGTAATTGATATCGTCAATATCAATAGAAAACGCCGAATTCATCTTGAAAGCCGTGAATGCAAATGTATTGGAATAGTCCAGCTTCGGCTCTATAGTTCCATCCCCATCCAGAAGCGCCGGTATAATATCCTGATGCGACAATGCCAAAGCATCGTCAAGTGTGTTCGTTCCGGAGCACATGGAGAAGAGAAAACCTCCTCGTTTTACATAGTTGGATATCTCTTTTGCAACATCTCTCTTCATCATCCAGTACTTGGAGTAGCCGAGTTCCTTAGACAATGTTTTCTGAAATTCAATCATCCCAATCAACCAGCTTTGATTAAGAGAATTCAGGTAAAATCTGTCAAACTGCCCCGTAAAATCTTCATGGTGGAGGTGAAGCCATTCATACTCGTAAATCTTTCCCATAAGTATCTCTTTGTCGTAAATAACTGCGTATGGAATCTTTGTGTAATCAAGCACGAGAGTGACAGCATCATCCCACGGCTCCTTACCCGGCGGAGAATAAACTGCTATTTTGGGAGCTTTTTCAAGGATGACATCCTTTCCTCCGGATTCATTTGTTTTGCTTATGATGAAATTCCTCCGGCTCTCTGTGATGGCTTCGCATGCGACAATTTCATTGCCGCACTCTTCAAGAGCTGTTTTGTCATCCTCTATGATGAAGCTCCCGCCCATGTAGTTTAGAAGCCAGTGGCATTTGCTTCCTTTTTCAAGCATTCTGTAAACAACACCATAAGCTTTCAAGTGGTCGGTCTGCGACTCATCCATCGGAATAAAAACATCCGCTTTTAGCGAGACAGAGAAAAAGAGAATCAGCATGAACATCATTGTAGCTCCAGGAAAAATACATTCAGAGGAAATTCTTTGTGAGCAAAGACAAACTCTTTTAAATCTTTTTTATCAAGTCGTCCATGCTCATGATCTATAAGAATGACCTCGGCAAAATAAGATGGACTCTTTTTTAATAGCTCCTTGAGCTTTTCTGCTTCCTTCTCTTTGCCCTCCTCCAATAAAATTTCATACATTACTGGTGTCTCCTTTGCAGTTATTGACGCTATAATGCGGGTCTTTGCATTATTCTTTTTGAAATGCTGTAAAAACATCTCCCCGTCTGATGCGTATGAAGTCATCAGAGAGTATCTGACAAGCTTGTATCTTTCAAAATTATTGTTGTATTTTGAGAGATAAACAGAGAGGTTGTTTTTAAAATTTTCATGCTCTGAGGAGAAGAGGTCGCACAGCAGATTCATGTATTCAATCTCTTTTGAAACAGATGTTTTCTTTGACAATTCCCTGAAGTCATCAAACCTGCGGGACAAAAGAAGAGCCATCAATGAGTAATCGTCTGTTCCCTCTTTGTCATAGGATTCTGTTTTTAGCGCCTCCAAAACATCCGCATAAAATTGTTTTTGCGGACTATCTTTTAGATAATCAGTAAAGTCAACCGTCAGATCATATAAAGCCAATTTTCCCATAAAACCTGCATTTTGATTTTTATTTGAAGCATCCTTCAAGAACAAGATAGCTGATTTATCTCCCTCACGCTTTGCTTCAAAGTAATCATCAGCAAATGCTTCAAACTCACCCTCTTTTTTGACACCCTCCAAAGAAAAGATGCATAAGGAGAGAGTTAAAACAACAATCAAAAGTTGCACTTTCTTCATCTTAAAAGCTCCATGTAATATTTCTTTATGATAAACTCAATGCTCTCGTCTCTATATTCAGTTAAAAACTTTTTGAGCATTTTTTCAAAAGATGACTTTTTAAACCCATAGTCCTCAGGCACTGCAAGCCTCACAGGTTCTGCATACTCCTTTCCGGTTTTTGACTCCCTCTTCTCTGTTATTCCCTCTTTGTATAGAGCTTTTGTCATCTTAAGCATCTTGTTTAAAATTCTGTCCTGCTTTTTCAGAATATCTTCATTGATTTCATTTTTTTCTATCTTTTCGGCGACATCTGCAAGGGAGTCTCCGAGCTGTGACATCCCTCCTCCGTCTCCGCTCTTTTCTCCAAGCTCCTTCAGCTTCCGGGCTATCTCTTTCTGATACCTTGAAATCTCGTTCATCATCTCTGAACCCATATTCTGTGAATCGAACATATTCCACAATGTTTCAGACAATGACTTTTGCTCTTCACTGAGAGAGGAGAGCGCATCCATCATCTGCTCCATGGACATTCCTCCTCCGGATGGGGGCATTTTCTTCAAAAGGTGCGATATTATAAAGAAATTATAATTTATTATGTCGTCAACAGAGGAGTTGGCTTCCTCAACAATCATTCTGCCTCGCTGTATAAGGAGAAAAAGAGGATTTTTAGGGTCATTTTCCGCATGCGCAAAATTTAAAACTGATGCATATACGCCGAGAGCCGATTTTTTCTCTGTGATCATCTCGTTAAGAGCAAGAAGTGTGAGAATGACCTGATCCTTGTCATACTTTTGATTTCCCGATAGGGAATTCATCTTCTCCTGCGCCTCTTTTTTTATCTTCTCAAGTTTTTCCTTCACACTGCTTTTCTTTTTTGAATCCTCTTCTGCCGCCTTGGATAAACTCTCTGCTTCATCCAAATCTTCTGTCCACTCTTTTAGATTTTCGGATTCTTCAGCCCTCTCCTTTTCTTTCCCCAGTTCATCCGTCACATCTTTCTGTTTATTGTTTTCGTTTTCCATCATCTTTTCCATGTTTTCAATTCTCTCTTGAAAATTCTTCAATTCACTGAGTTTGTTCAGAGTTTCAAGCATTTTCTGCAGCTGCTTCAATGACTCTTCAATCATCTTTGAATCTCTCTTCATCATCTCCATTGCCGCTTCACGATTCATTTCGGACTTCTCTATTTTATCAACCTTCTCTATTATTTTCGAGAGAACCTCTTCATCTATTTTGTCAATCTCTTTTTTTATTTCATACATCTGTTTCATGATTTCTTCGGGCAGACTCTTTCGTGATGCATCCTGCAATGATTGTTCAAGTTCTTTTAGGGCTTCGCTCACATCCTTCAGATTCTCACTGTATTTATCGATCGTCTCCTCTATGCTCTTTTTTTCAATCTCCATTCTCCTCTCGCTCAGCTCATCAGTCATCCTTTCGGTCATCTCGGAAAATCCGGAGAATACTTCATTGGCTTCAATCTCTTCAAGCAGTTCAATGACATCAAGCTTTTTACTGAAACGCAGTTCCTGTGAATAGGATGTCTGATTTCTGAATGGATTGTTATCGCTGGCGAATGCCTTTATCCAGCCCTCGTTACCGGCTATATTGGACAGATTGATTTCAAAGAAGGAGATGGATTCATTCGGGCTGTCAACAAAGAAGGTTATTGAATCCGCCTCTGTCTTAATTATAACTCCGACTCTCTTTACTTCATAATCATCTGCGTAAGCACAGGGAAGAAGAACTATATCTCTGTTCCTGATGCTCTCACTGTCAACAAGTATTTTTACAGCCGGAGCGGCGTCATTTATCAGCAAAAGGGTGAGTGAATCGGATGTTCCCTGTATTTTCAAAATTGTGTCATTCTCAAATCTTTCTTGTGTGAAGAAAGTCCTTGTGTTTTCGAAAGCATAAGCAGTTGATTTTACATCTGCATATTCGGGAATATAAACAATTGTGGAATTTTCAGTATAACCATCTCTCTTTTGATATGGATGAGGCTGAACAAGAGTAATCAAAGAATCGACAGTCATTCTGCTTAAAAGCCCGAACTTTATTTTGTTGCTGATTACCCTCGGACCTTTGAAGAAGAGAAGCGAAACTGAAGGGTATTTTTTTGATTCGTCAAACTTTTGCGCGCCATACAAATCCTCAATAAAGAAATCTCCTGTTATGGAGCCAAGATTATATCCTTTAACAATAATTTTATTCTCTTCTATGCTCACTACCGCTCTTTTCTCGGTCAACCCGGCGGCATTTGAAAAATGTAGTGGAAAGAGCAAAATAAGCAGTAAAAATTGAATTATCGTCAAAGCCAGAATTCTCATTATCTTCACTCTCTTTTCAAGGCAGATGCAGTTAAAATCATTTACATTCGATTTATCAAGCTCCCTCTGAAGGTCAAACTCTTTGCCGCGCAGTTTTTCTTCATAGGCGGCAAGGATCAAATTCCTCATCTTCGGATTGATTCTGTTTATGTCCTTTATGCTCTCATACTCCCTGAAAAACAAGAGAAAAACCTTGTAAAAATCAAAAACAAATGCAACCGCAAGAAAAACCACAAAAAGTGTGCGGTTCATGAAGAGAAGATTATATAAGAATGCTGATAACCCACAAATCACAAGAGAGTGCGATAAAAAAAGAAGCAGAGAATCAATGATTCTCTGCTTCAGATATTTACCTGCAAGAAATCCGAAGATTTCCTTCTTCATAGAAGATTACTTGTAGCTGGCCATTATCTTGACTATCTCGTCTGCCACTCTCTCTTGAGCTTCAAGAGTCTGAGCTCCCACATGAGGGGTTGATAAGAAATTTTCAAGGTCAAAAAGCCCACTTCTTGCCGGTGGTTCAGTTTCAAAAACATCAAGGGCCGCGCCCTTTATCACATTGTTCTTCAGAGCTTCCAAAAGAGCCGCTTCATCCACTATGCCTCCCCTTGCGCAGGAGACAAGGAATGCGCTCTTCTTCATCATCTTGAACTGCTCTGTCGAAATCATGTGTTTGGAATCCTCTGTCAAGGGAAGATGAAGAGTGATATAATCCGACTCTTTAAGTATCCGTTCAAGAGTGGCTATCTTTACCGGAGGTTCAGATACCTCTTTCACAAATGGGTCATAGCCGAGAACATTCATTGAGAAGCCGTAAAATCCTATTCTGGCGGCTTCGCGTCCGATTCTTCCGAGTCCTATGACTCCGAGAGTTTTTTTATAAAGTTCCGTTCCTTCAAATTTTTTCTTTTCCCACTTTCCTTCTTTCATTGATTTGTCCGCTATCGGTAGCGCTCTCGCGAGGGAAAGCATATGTGATATAGCAAGCTCTGCCACTGATTCGCTTGATGCCGCCGGAGTGTTCTTCACTTCAATGTTTTTTGATTTTGCATAATCGACATCAATGTTGTCGACTCCGACACCGCCTCTGATGACGAGCTTAAGATTCTTGCCTGCATCAATTATGTTCTTCTTCACTTTTGTGGCGCTTCTCACAATAATGCATTCGAATTCGCCGATGATTTTTTCAAGTTCTTCAGGAGCTAATCCCGTCTTGACAGTTACATCATGCCCCTGTTGGCGCATTTGTTCGACTGCACTATCGGCGACTTTGTCACTCACAAGGACTTTCATTTCTCCTCCTATATTTTAAGGATGTCATTGACATCATTAAGGAGTTCGTGTATGTCTGCGGGCATGAGGTCTCCCATCGCGGCTATTCTGAATGTCACCTCTTTTAATTTGCCGTACCCGTTTGACAAAGTCTTTCCCCTCTTTCCAAGCTCCTTGTTGAGTTCGGAAATATTGAAATTCCTGTTGTTCTTCATAGTAACCACAGTCCATGACTCATAGCCTTTTTCAGGGAAGAGTTCTATGCCCTTGCTCTTCGCCCAGTCAAATACCATGTCTGCCATCTTCTTGTGGCGCGCGAACCTGTTATCCAAGCCCTCTTTCAACATCCTGTCCATCTGCACATTAAGAGCATTAATGTGGGAAACCGACGGTGTGGAGGGAGTCTGGCCCTTTTCATCATACTTGAGCATATCTATTACATCAAAGTAGTAGCCCCTGTTTGCAACAGTCTTTGCCCTCTCAATAGATTTCGGAGAGACAGACATAACTGCAAGTCCGGGGGGAAGGGCGAAGCACTTCTGAACGCCTGCGAGAATGATGTCTATACCCAAAGCATCAACATCAATCTTGTACCCTGTGAGAGAAGAGACAGCGTCAACAGCAAAAATCACATCAGGATACTTCTTCATAACTTCTGAAATCTCCTCTATGGGGTTCTTGACTCCGGTTGATGTCTCATTGTGTACAAGAGTAAAGACATCGTACTCTCCTGTCTTTAAAGCATCATCAACCATTTCAGGTTTTATTGCTTTTCCCCATTCGACTTTCAACTGTCCTGCCGGTTTGCCGTTGCCTACTGCAATGTCATACCATCTGTCAGAAAAGGCACCGCACATTCCCGACAAAATCTTCTTCTTTGAGAAGTTTCTCACAACCGCCTCCATACATCCTGTTGCAGAAGCAGTGACCATGAGAACTCTGTTCTTTGTGTAGAGAGCCTGCTGGAGTTTCGGCTCAACAGCATTGTAGAGCTCAGTAAACTCCTTCATCCTGTGCCCGATCATCTCACAGGCCATCGCATCGCGGACCTCTTTGACGACCTCTGTGGGCCCGGGAATGAACAATTTTTTATGCATAAAATCCTCCTATAATTAAAATAACACATATATTGTATGTATAAAAAAATAATAGTCAAGGGATGATGAGCGGTTACGCTGTTGCCAACCAAGTCAGTCATGAGCCGTGAGCAAAATACGGGGAGCTGAGCAAGATTTATTCTTTTCAGTAATCTTCTAAAACTTCTGGTACAACCCATTCTTTCTATCATGGACGCTCGCGTCCATTACGCCCTCGCCAATGTGGGGACATTCCTTCGGTGTGTCCCCACTGCAACAAACAATTAATTAACTTATTGATACACGAAAGCTGCAAGTCGGCGAGGACGCTCCGCGCAGACGCCCATCAAGTGGTTGTCTCCTTGCTCCGCTATCCCATCTTGATAAAGCGGCGAAGCGGAGTGTGTGAGCCGACGCTACGCCCGCGTGCAGCCCCAGCTCAATCTTCAATTATCAATAATCAATCAAATGATAGACCCTTCACGATAGTCATAACCATAGAGGCGTTCAGGGTGACACTGCTGAGTAAGATTTTGTCTTTACAGTAATCTTCACAAAGTTCTGGTGCAACCCGATACCTCTATCATGTGCGTTAGCGCACATTTCTCCCAAGCCAATGCTTTGTGAAGATTCAATCAATTAAATAACTTATTGATATACGAAAGCTTAAAGTCGGCGAGGACGCTCCGCGAAGACGCCCATCAAGTGGGCGACCCCTTGCTCCGCTAACCCATCTTGATAAAGCGGCGAAGCGGAGTGTGTGAGCCGACGCTATGCCCGCGTGCAGCCCCAGCTCAATCTTCAATTATCAATAATCAATCAACTGATAGACCCTTCACGATAGTCATAACCATAGAGGCGTTCAGGGTGACATTGTTGAGTCATAACTACTGAATAATTCCGGGTGACACAGTTGAGTAAGATTTTGTCTTTACAGTTCCGAATGAGAAGCCTGTCCACAGCGCTTCTCTGTACAATGCTTCTCATGAGGACAATCAATTAATTAACTTATTGATACACGAAAGCTTAAAGTCGGCGAGGACGCTCCGCGAAGACGCCCATCAAGTGGGCGACCCCTTGCTCCGCTAACCCATCTTGATAAAGCGGCGAAGCGGAGTGTGTGAGCCGACGCTAAGCCCGCCAGCAGCCCCAGCTCAATCTTCAATTATCAATAATCAATCAACTGATAGACCCTTCACGATAGTCATAACCATAGAGGCGTTCAGGGTGACACCGCTGAGTAAGATTTTGTATTTACAGTAATCTTCACAAAGTTCTGGTGCAGCCCAAGGCGTCTATCATGTGCGCTCGCGCACATTACACCCTCGCCAATGTGGGGACATTCCTTCGGTGTGTCCCCACTGCAACAAACAATTAATTAACTTATTGATACACGAAAGCTACAAGTCGGCGAGGACGCTCCGCGAAGACGCCCATCAAGTGGGCGACCCCTTGCTCCGCTATCCCATCTTGATTAAGCGGCGAAGCGGAGTGTGCGAGCCGACGCTATGCCCGCGTGCAGCCCCAGTTCAATCTTCAATTATCAATAATCAATCAAATGATAGACCCTTCACGATAGTCATAACTAAAGCGTAGTTCAGGGTGACACTGTTGAATAAGATTTTGTATTTTCAGTAATCTTCTAAAACTTCTGGTACAACCCATTCTTTCTATCATGGACGCTCGCGTCCATTACGCCCTCGCCAATGTGGGGACATTCCTTCGGTGTGTCCCCACTGCAACAAACAATTAATTAACTTATTGATACACGAAAGCTGCAAGTCGGCGAGGACGCTCCGCGCAGACGCCCATCAAGTGGTTGTCTCCTTGCTCCGCTATCCCATCTTGATAAAGCGGCGAAGCGGAGTGTGTGAGCCGACGCTACGCCCGCGTGCAGCCCCAGCTCAATCTTCAATTATCAATAATCAATCAAATGATAGACCCTTCACGATAGTCATAACCATAGAGGCGTTCAGGGTGACACTGCTGAGTAAGATTTTGTATTTACAGTAATCTTCACAAAGTTCTGGTGCAGCCCAAGGCGTCTATCATGTGCGCTCGCGTCCATTACGCCCTCGCCAATGTGGGGACATTCCTTCGGTGTGTCCCCACTGCAACAAACAATTAATTAACTTATTGATATACGAAAGCTTAAAGTCGGCGAGGACGCTCCGCGAAGACGCCCATCAAATGGTTGTCTCCTTGCTACGCTAACCCATCTTGATTAAGCGGCGAAGCGGAGTGTGTGAGCCGACGCTACACCCGTCAGTAGCCTATAAACAAACTTCAATTAACAATAAACTGATAGACCCTTCACGATAGTCATAACCATAGAGGCGTTCAGGGTGACACGGTTGAGAAAGATTTTGCCTTTACAGTTCCGAATGAGAAGCCTGTCCACAGCGCTTCTCTGTACAATGTAACTGAAATAGTGAGATATTAAGCTGATGGATTTATGTCAGTCTCTTTTGAAATGGGGCATGTTCATAGGGATTTCGAGGGAAAGTTCATAGAACCCGGCGTATGCTCCGCTTTCATAGAGAGGCATCTGATAAATCATTTTCTTTATCCCGTTCTTCTCTATTGTATAGACATTTTTTGTCTCGCTTTTAAGCATCTCCCTGAGTTTGCTTTTTGCTGGTTCGGGATGGCAGTCAAAGAGCGACTTTCCTATAAGATCATCTCCATAATTTCTAAATATTATTTTAGCCTTGTCATTCATATAAATTATTACGCCCTCTTTGTCGCATATTGTAAGTCCAAAATCACTCTCCTTAATAAAATTTTTTATCATCTTTTCTCCTTATTCAATTTTTATAATTATAACATAATATAGATTGAAAAATCAATTATCATATTGACATCAATATGAATTGATTATATAGTTTATTTAATCTGAAAGGAGGTTGAATGAAATTTATATGTATTGTTGTTTTGACACTTCTTCTTGCTTCATGCACCATGGGGCCTGTATATGTCTATACATATCAGCCGGTGGTGAAAATCGAAGCTGACACAACGGAACAGTCATTCTATGTTGATGACCTTGAGCCTGACGGCTGGTGGGCCGGCGATGGAGTAGATTCGCTGAAATTTTCAATAGTTCTTAAGGAGATAAAGGATGTCGCCGCATACATTACAGACATTGAATGGAACATTGTCACTGAACTGGACGGCAATGTCAATGGAGGCAACATTGTACTTCTCTCTCCGCTCGAGCTCAAAAAGAGCGCATCTGATTCAATTGAAATACCGCTTGTGATAGAGGAGCACGATGCTTACGACATAGACATTTCAGACGGTATTCAGGACAATGTCGGAAGCGGAGTAATCATCATTAAGATTGTTTACTATGATGAGAGGGCAAATAAATTTGAATCCCTTCCCTTCTATCTGCCTGTAAAGGTAATCAAACCGTAGAGAGGTGGCTAAAATGAAAAAAATATTCACAGTAATTCTATTTATCATTATCCTCACTTCATGCTACATGTCTCCGACAGCAATAAAATACTATCAACCGGTGATTGAGATTTCTCTTTCCGACACGCTTGAATTCTCTATTGATCCGGGAGAGGATGACATTTGGAACTGGGAAGATGAGGATTCAATAAATCTTGATGTTATATTTACTGAGACAGAGGGCATTGACGCATTTATCACAGAAGTATCTTGGAGCATAAGCGATTATAACGGCAACACGAGAGAGCATTTTACAAAAATATTCACAGCTCCTCAGGAATTGAAGGCTAATACTGAAGATACTCTTAAGATTCTCTTCTTTTTGAACGGACATTATGCGAATGACCTTGATGAAGAGGACGGGGCTGAAGACGGAGTGGCTTACGGCATTGCCGAAATAAATGTGAAATTCTATGACAACAACGGAGTCACCTTCACTTCGCGCTCTTTTTATAGAGATGTCATTGCCGTAAAACCATAGGAGGAAATAATGAAAAAAATATATTTGCTTTCAACAATAGTTCTCTTCCTTGCTTCATGTTCTATAGGACCCGTTCCTATTTACACAGACCAACCCATAGTCAAAATTATTGAAGATACGTTTGAAATAACATTCTCCGTTCCTGATACTGATGCTGACGGGTGGGAAAATTACAATTGGATGGATATCGGAGCAGACACCTACTACCTTTCCACAGAAGCAACTGAAATCAAGGAGAAGAATGCATACATTTACAGGATTGACTACTCTCTCATAGTGGATAATAATGAGATTGAGGATGGTTCATATGAATTTCAAATCCCCCTCGAGATAACTGAGTCGGACACAATTGATATCCAGCCTTCACTTGAAATCATTGTAGCCGAAAACACAGCATATGACATTGATGTCTCCGACGGAGTGCATGACAATGTCGGAAGAGGCATTCTTGAAGTTCAGGTCAGATACACGGATGAGATGGGAGATGAGTATTCGTCTCTGCCTGTTAGGAAACCGTTTTTACTGGTCAAACCGTAGATATTGACTTTTAAAGATTTTGATATTATGATATTTATATTAAATTTAAGGAGGTTTTGATGAAATTCAGAATGTTAATTATCGTTCTTTTGGCATTATTTGTCGCATCATGTTCGACAATAACACCAAATCCGGATTTTTCTGTTACATGGTTAAGTAATAATGGCTATGCTGTCGGTTCAGACACTTCTTTTGTAATTATTGACGAGTTGGAAATTCAGAATAATGCGGCAGTTGAGACAGTCATTTACAGATCAACTTATCAATATATCAAAAATGGCATTATTATATATGATTCCCCAACCGACACTTTTATGTCCATGAATATTCTTTTACCCGCCAACAAGTCAGTCGGAGATTCTATAGTTGTAGGTACAGCCACTATTGAAAATCTTCCTTTTCCTCTGCCTGATGAAGTTTGGGATAAAATGGTTGAAAATGATTGGGAAGGAGTCACTCTGAGAGTCTTTCTTCACGGAAAGGACAACTACGGATACAACAAAACCTGTTCTGAATCATTTGATTTCGGTGTAATTGCAATAAAGTAATACAACTTTTTCTTTTATTAGCGCGGAGGGTTCTACTCTCCGCGCACTTTCTTATTTATCCTTTCAACATTCTGTTTGAGTTTTTCATAGGACTTGTCCATCTTTAATCCCTCTTCAAAATACCCCTTTGCAGTAATATAACTTTCAAGAGCATTCTCAATAAAAAACGGAAAGAGTCCATAGCACATTGTTGTGTAAAATAGCTTCATGGCGCTCTCGTACATAACTCCCTCTTCAAAATGGGACGCACCGAGATTGTTGTAAGCAAGAGAGGATTCAGGAGATATTCTAATTATATTCTTCATTGTCTCCTGAGCCTTCTGAGCCATTCCCAAATTCATATATGTGAGGCCGAGATTGTACAGCGCCTTCACATTGTCAGGCTCTACTTCGTTTGCCTTTTCAAGAAAGATAAGTGCTTTTCGAAAATCCCTTCTCTGTGCGTATAGGGTTCCCAAATTGATGTATGCATTTCCGTACATAGAATCCGTCTCCACCGCCTTTATGAGATACTTCTCTGCATTGTCAAAATCACCCTCTTTTAAAGAGAAAAGACCGAGATTGTTCAGCCCTACAACGGATTTCCCATTCTTTGACACCACATACTCCCATAAGCTCTTCTCGCTTTTGAAAAAAGGAATGTAGGAGAGAGAGACGACAAGATAGTAAAGAGCAAGAAGATAGATAACGTACCTGTATCTGCCAAGATTTTTAAAGACAACAAAAAGAGACAGAATTAAAGCAAAGGAGGGGAAAAAGAGATACCTGTCGGCAAAGAGATTTAGTACGGGTATGAAATTTGAGAGAGGCGCATAAGATATGACAAAAAAGAGCATTGAGAACAAAAGTATCTTGTTTTTTCTGGCAAAATACAATCCCGCAAAAAATGCAGCAGAGAGAATGGTCATGACTGCCCACTTCAAATTTATGTCTTCTGTGACTGGGATATAGTAATCTACATTGAGATTGAATGGAACAATAAGGTTTTTGATATACTGCACAAAAAGTATCGGCTGAATCTTAATGATATCAAAATAATCCGCATTTCTCAGCATCCTGTTGACACTGAAATACTCCTTCATATTTGTCAAAGACGGCAGGTAAAAACCTGTCAAATCCGAGAGAAGTGTTACAGATATTATTCCAGTTAGATATATTCCGGAATACACATAGTAGAGTTTTTTGTTTATCTGCACTTTAAACAATCTGTCGTAGAGAAAATATATCAAGGGAAGAACAACTGCGACCTCCTTTGAGAAGAGCGCAAGAAAAAAGAAAACAACAGACAAGATGTTCTTTTTCTCAATATGGGCATAGAAAGAGAGCATTGAGAATATGTAAAGAAAGAGTTCCTTTCTGTGCGTTATTATCAGCACATTTTCCATGTGCACGGGATGAAAAGCGAAGATGAAGAGAGTTAAGACGACAAAAGCTCTATCCTTCGTCATCCTGTAAACAAGAAGAGCGGTCAGCAGTATGGTAATAAAATAAAGCAGGATATTCTCTCCTCTGTAAAGAGATACATTATCTTTGAAGAGCATTCTGTCGAATATTATTGATATCTTCCTTATCGGCCTTTCGGAGAGTTTCAGAGAAAAAATATCATTAAAACTGTCAACATTGGGGTCTTCAAATATTGTGGGATAATCATCGAACTGGAAGGGATAGTTTAAGGTCGTTAAAAGAGGCAGAACCGATAACAGAGAAAGAACGGCGAGCAGAAGGAGGAATCTCTTGTCAGATAAGAGATTCAATGAAAATTTCCGTCTCTCTTCCTGCTTCTTTCCAGGTTCTTGTCTTTTCTTCATATTTAATGCCTTCCTTTAGTTTTTTCATTATTTTTTCGTAATTTTTATCAAGACTCTCTGAAAGATTATAGTAAATCGGTAAATCCCCGTAAATACTCTTATTCAAAGCTGTCTCCGCCGCAACTACATATTTGCCCAAAGATATCGCTTCCGCAATTGGAAGTCCGTATCCCTCTTGCTCAGAGAGATAAAGAATCACAAAGGCGTCATTGAACAGCTCCTCCATTTTCTCCTTTGACACGTATCCAAGCAGAGTGCATTTAACGCACTCTTTTTTCAGTTTCTCCATAATATCCATTGAATCCACTCTTCCCGTTATCACAATCTCTTTGTCACTGTAATCCTCTTTTATCCTATTTGCAAGTTTCAATGAAATCTCTATGTTTTTTCTCTTCTTTATTGTTGAAGGTATCAAAATATACATCTTCTTCTGCTCCGCTCTCTTCTCATAATTATCAAAACCGTCAGGTATGAAAACATGCTTTTTGCTGTTCAAGTTTTTGAATCTATTTCTGTATTCATCAATCACCGTTCTTGCAGGAAATATTATAGCATCGCTCTTTAAGCTGATTAAATTATACTGCAATGACCAATAGATGCGGGTTATAAGATTTTCACCGCTCTCCTTCTTATCGGGTATGAAATCATGTATTGTGGTTATTATCTTGACTGTTCTTAAAAGAGGCGCATACTGTTTAGGAAGAAAAATCGCATCCGCACCTCTAACAAATGCATAGAGAGGAATCAGAAGGTGCTCATAAAAGAGTCTCGTTAAAAGATTGTAAAAAGGCATTCTCCTGCACTCAACATTCTTCTTGTCTTTAAACTTCAAGCCATCCTTTTCTTCTCTCACAAGAAGAATAATAATATTCCTCTCAGTAAAATTTTTCAATATGTTCTCCAAATATACTGCCACTCCGCCGCCCTTTGAGAGAGTCGCTCCATCAACGAGTATTTTCATGTCTCTTCCTGAAAAACTTGGGGAACATTCTGAAAAAGTCATACCTTGCTTTAAGCGGAAGAAGATTTTTTTGCCTTACAATCTGAACAACCATTATCAGATTCTCAAAAGTCATCGCATATAAGACAAAAGGTATGAGCATCCATGATGCGCAATTTTTCAATATCATCAGAAGCCGGTTTCTCTGCAGATAGTATCTTTTCATTCCTCCGTCCGAGAATGAGTGTTTGTGAAATGCCTTTATTTCGGGAGCGAGAGAAACCTTTGCTGTTTTCTTAATTCTCTTTGATAAATCAATGTCCTCATAGTACATAAAATAATCTTTGTCAAACATTCCGCTCTTCATGAAAATTTCTCTCTTAACAGCAAAAATCGACCCGGGAATGTATTTATCATCCTTATTTGATATTTTGGTTCTTAATTTGGAATACCAAAAAGAATTTAAAACTGCATAGTATGATTCGGTATTTCCGCTCTTAATGTCAATCACATGCGGAATGAGAATATCAAAGTCAAGAACATCAATCTTGTCTATGAAATCATTTTCGAGTATTATGTCATCATTCATCACTATCAGAACATCTCCTCTTGATATCTCAACTGCTCTGTTTACAGCTTCCCCATAACCACAACCTCTGCACTGCACTATTATCAGCATCGATGATTGTGAATTTAGTTCTTTCTCTCCGGTTAAGGAGATTATGACCTCAGTATCGTTTCTTCCCTCTGCAACTGCCAAAACAGAATCTATAGGGTGAGAGTAAAATGGCACTATAATGGAATATTTCATTTTCTTCTTCCAGGATTCAATGAGGCAATAAGACCTTCCATGTATTCCAGAATATACTTTGATTTGACTGCATGAAACCTCATTGATGAAGCTGTTCCAAAAATGAATTCCATTACTTTAAGCGGATTCTTTGCATAAGATGATTTAAAGAAAGCCCACACTCGGTTTCTTGCCTCCCAATATGTTTTTTGTGGAGAGTAGAGTCCCTTGCCTATGCTCTTTGTGCCCGCGGAGACATAGTGATAAGCGACGCACTCGGGAGTAAACAGAATGGTATAACCTCTCTGAGATGCCCTTATTGAAAAATCAACATCCTCAAAATACATGAAGAATTTCTCATCAAGACCGCAAAGAGAGATAAAATCTTTCTTTCTGAAATAGGCGGCTGACATTGAAAATCCCTTAACCATCTCTCTCTTGATGTTTTCTCTCTTCTGCCCGGAAAATCTTTTTACTGGCCTGAATCCGGCAGATATTTCATCTCCGGCAGAATCTATTCTCTCTCCGCTGTAATCCATCACCAAAGGGGCGAAGAATGTTTTATCATTTTCATCAATATTTTTCAACGCTCTCTCTATGAAGCAGACATCAATGTAAAGGTCATTGTTCAGAAGCATTATGTTTTCTCCAGAGCATTGATTTACCGCCAAATTGACCGCAGAGGCAAAGCCCTTATTGACACTCATTTTCAAGAGAACGCAATTTCGAAGTTCCTTGAAGAGCAGTTCTCCGCTTCCGTCCGTGCTGTTGTTGTCAACAATCACAACTTCATCATAAGGAGATGACTGCGAATTCAAAGAATCTGCAAGTTTGTCAACAAATCTCTTTCCGTTATAATTTATTATTATTGCACTTATCATTTTATGATGCCGATTTTCCCTTTCATTGATTTTCCACCTATAATCAAAACATAGAAGTAGATGCCGGGCTTTAGAGGATTTTCAAGCTCAACATTTATTTCTCTATTCGTCTGCCTTCCTTCAAATTCAGCCGCAAGACCGCCTGAAGCTGTGAATATTTTAAGTATGTAATCTCCCTCATACTCTGTTTTTATTTTGAAGCGGTCTTTTGCAGGATTTGGATAGATGACTGCTTTTACGCTGTCTATAATAGCAAAAGCAAATATTTCGCCTATGTCCGATACATTTCCGAATTCATCGACAGCGGTGACAAAGACTGTATTCTCTCCTGAAAACATCTTATGGCATATACCCGTTGTGTCTTTTAGGACTGTCGTATTGAGTGATGTGAATCCGTATATTGACAGATCATCCAGATAAAGGTAATCCTGAGATGGTGATTCTGTTGTATTGAATTCAAATGTCAACACTCCTTTTTCAGCAAGAAATCTCACAGGTTTCCATAAAGGAGTGTACCTGTTATTGGAGTAGATGACTTCTCCGTTATTTTTTACTGTGAATGGATTCTCAGCAAAGATGCCTCTCAGGTAAAACTCCACCAAATTACTTTCACTGCTCATTTCCATGTTCATTGTAAGAGATTTTGCATAGAGAGAGTATGGTTTTGAATTAGGCTGAAAGTCGGAGAGGATTACTGTTCCGGAGACTTCGGGAGGCAGTGAATTAAAATTCTCGTTTCTCTTGGAGAAGTCGGCAGAATGGCGAAAGTTGTATTCCGCTATCTTTGAAAAATCAAAAGATTCATTAAAAAACACCCTGTAATTTTCATTGCCTATAAATAAAAGCGTGCAGGTTTCAACAGGCAGGGGTTTGAATGTATCCGGCATAGCGTGCCAGATAAACTCTTTTCTTACTATGTCGAAATCTATGTCTAATTTCAGTTTTATGTATTCAGGGTAGAGCTCATTCAGCATTTCAAAATAAACAGGATAAAAGAGCTTTGCCCCCTTGAACTTATCGCTGTATGATTTGTTGAGTATAATGCTTTTCTGAAGAGAGACAGAGACATCAATTGAATCAATTTCAGTGAATGATTCCCTCTCTTCAAATGATATGCCTTTCAATTCATCCTCAAGAGAGCTGAGCTTCATCAGAGATATTACAGGATGCGCATCAAGGCTCTCATAGTGGGAATAGTACTCTTCGCACATTCTTCTACCGGCGTCTTCAGAGCTTTTTGATGAATCAACCGCCTTTAGAACATCTGCATAAGGCATTCCTAAATAAGGAACAGAATCCTCGGAGGCGACTATATAATCTACAAGACCCGTTAACTCATAAGCAACTTCAAGGGTCTGCATTTTACAGGCGTCAAAAACAACAATGTCGGTTCTCTCAGACACTCTATTCATTATTTTGTAAAATATCTCTCTAAGCTCACCTTCAGTGACTGAGATGAAATCATCCGGATTGCTGTCAAAAAGAACTGATTTTGATGATTTAAAATTATACCAGCCGTTTCCATGGTCCCATATTACCGCTATTTTTATATCATTCGGATACCTGACGAATACATCGGAAAAAAAATCAGATATTACTTTAGGGTCTCCTGAATTGACATTGGAGACAACACTCACAGTATCTATCAGAGAATCATGGATTATGAATTTGTATGATTCCAGAGGCGTGTCCGCAAAAACATGTATTTTGGTATTTTCAACGGTTGCCGAACCAAGTTTCATCTGCTCAATATTTTGGCAGTAGGCAGAGTACATGCTGTTGTCCGTAGCCATATACACTGCAAATACAACATCCCCCGATAAACTGTATGCTGTTATAAGCAATAAAATCAAACAAAGTTTTTTCATAAGTAAAAAAAAGAGGGGTTAAAAAACCCCTCTTTTATTTTGAGAGTTGCCTCTTTAGAAAGCAACGGTTAAAGTCACTCTGTGTCCATTCATGTATGAATCAGAGAGAAGACCCATCTCAGTGTATGAATAGTCAATTCCGACATCCACTCCTGAGAATCCGTACTTGAAGCCCAGTCCTGCTGTGAGGTTTTCTGATTTCTCGTTTGCAGTCAGATCGTCAAAGCCGTCAAGCACTGCCTTAAATCTGTCATAGTTGAAAATGTAGCCGAGGCGGAGAGACACAATTTTTGCAAAATTGTATTCAAAGCCCATGCGCACATTCTCTGTTCCGTCATTTGGATTCTGGAACTCAAGAGCGCCTGTGAGGAAATTGGTCGGACCTTCAAGGAAGTCATAGGCCACTCCGAAATTGAAGTTCATCGGTATCGGATACGGGTCTGTCTTATAGTAAATATTCAGCTCTGTCTGTCCGTCAGTCCATCTCTGGTACTTATCGGTAAGAACAGTGCCGCCTGTGAACTCGCCCTCTGATCCAAAGTTCCTAATTGCCATGCCTATCCTGAGGGATTTGAATCCTGTCTTGTATGTGGCTCCTGCGTCAAATGCCATGATTGTAGAATTTGCATCAACAATCATCTCTGAAATGTACTTGAATGTCAATCCTGCTGAGAGTTTGTCTGTAAACGGCTTCGCGTAAGAGACTCCCACCTGATAGCTCATTGCGGAAAAGTACTCTCCAGTGCCCTCAGGCTGTTCTATTGTAGTCACTTCCATTGAAGGCATTGACATGAGACCTGCCTGAAGACCGAAGCTTCCCGTAATGCCCATAGGCATTACAAATGCAAGATATGAGTAGCTTATCTCTGCAGGCCATTTGACATAGTTGAAGAGAATTCCCATCTTGTTCATGTTGGCCATCCCTGCCGGGTTGTAGTAAAGAACTGACGGGTCGTCTCCGTTTGCCACAAATGCGCCTCCCATTCCTGATGCTTTTGAGCCGACAAGAATCTTAAGGAATTGAGCGCCTGTTGTTCCCTCATTTGCTGAATAGGCAAAGTTTGCAAGAAGGAGCAATGATATGAGTATTATTACTAATCTTTTCATTTTGCCTCCTACTTAATAATAGCAAATTTGCCGATTTTGGTTATACCTGCAGGTGTATTGATATGATAGATGTAGATTCCGGGTGCCGGTATCTGATCATTCTGAGTCAAAACATCCCATTCCGCATAACCGTTGGTATTGTCATAAACCAAAGTTGAATCCGTGCCTGAATAGACATAATAATCCGTATTATGCTCTATTGTCTTTATAAGCTCTCCCGCAAGAGTGTAGATTGTTATTGTGCAGGCCTTCGGAAGATTTGTGAAGAGAATCCTTCTGTAATTGTAATCAAGGTCAAGCTCTGAGCGCACTACATAAGGATTCGGCACAACCTTAATATTGTCAAGTATTGAATCATTAAGTTCAGTGAATGAAGAGGGTGTAACCGTGAATTTGTAAACGGAATTATAAGGAGGATAGACATAAGTCAATGTAGTGTCATTTGGTGTAATTTCTATTTCCCACACATCTCCGTCCTTTGGTCTGGCGGTCCACACTATAGCTCTTGGTCTGTCTGTATAATTGAATGAAAGCTTCATGTTGGAGAAGTAAATACCGGTTTTTTCTGTTGCCAAAGAGGTTGTATTGAGATACTGGCCGCACTGTGCCGGTGTAGCTGTCGTTGAATAATTAAAGTGCCAGTTATCGCCTATAACTCTGCTGTTATAGGGTATCTCAATGTTGTTATCAACATCAAGTATTGTGAGTGTGAGATTTGTGTCATTCGGCAGGAATGTATCTGTGCCGATAACTGTAAGAGTTGAATAAACCACCTCACTCCAAGTCAAGCGATAGAGTTTGCTTGCGTGATAGAACTGGCGTCCCGCTGCGGCCATCTCTGCCCTAAGTATTGAATCATTGTATGTGCCTTCGATAATGCTGACATCAAGAGCGCTGTTTGCACCCGTAGGCCAGTTTAATGTATCAAGTTCATACTTATTAATCTTGAATACAAAACCGCTGTGGGCATTGGCATTCTCTACAATGTTTGAGATTACCTTTATCTGGGCATTTGCCTCTTCATCAAACCTCCATAGAGTGTCCATTGAAATTTTATCCTCTCCGACAATTGTTCCTGCTTTGTTTGTAATTACATAGTTGTATGCGGGAAGCATTGTATTGAGGATTGAGCTGTCAGCAAGTCCGAAGGTAAGAGTGAATGTGTCCTTTGCCATATCCTGCACAAGAGTGTCAAGAACCTGCACAATGTCCATCTCTATTGCATTTGTATCAATGTTGCCTGAAATGAACTCTATGTTATGGGTTCCTGCAGTGTAATTTGATGTCAAACTTCTCGGAACGACCGCCTTTGTCTTGCCTGCTCCTTCAAGTATTATGGGTGATTTTCCTTCAAGGGTGATTGTGTCAAAGTCATTGTAATTGAAATCATACGCCTTGATTGTGTAGTAATAGGTTACTCCGTTGACAAGATTTGAATCTACGAAATAGTATGGTATTCCCGTGTTTGTGCCGAGAGTCTCATAGTAGTATGTAGTCTCCCACGCTCCGGTCAGATTGTCAACATAGATAAGCGAATCCATTACTATTGCTGTATATTCATTGATTTTGTCATATTTCGCCAAAAGTTCCCACACTGCTCCGGTCTTTGACCTATAGATATTGTATCCTTCAATGTCAAAATCCCTGTAAGCAGGGTTATAGGAAGGTGAACCCGGGTCAGAAACTATGGTGTAGTATTTGTCTGCCTTCAGCTCCTGTGCATTGTCCCAATATATCTGAACTTTTTTGTCAAGACCGACAAGGTCAAAGTTGACCTGTCCCGGAGCAACCGGACCGAGCCATCCGCCGTCATAGATTGACTGCGCTATCAGCATTTTGTCAAGCATCTCGTCTGAATTTTTTGACATGATTATTGCTATGATGACTGTTACAGTTGAATCATTGAAGAGTGTGAAGGGACCTGAGCTCATCACAAAGCGCTTGTCAGCGGCAAGTGAGGGGTCCTGTGTCTGTCCAGGAAATCCCGCTACTCCTGTTCCCCATACAGGGAATGGTCTGAATGATACATCAGGATCGAGAGGATTGAATGCTGTATGGTCATAGCCGGCAAGAGTGACATACCTTGCCTGTTTTGTTGAAGGGTCTGTGGCAATCGTAAAGTAATTGAATGTTGTCATTCCGATCTGCCTCGGAAGAATTGTGTCAATGACCGTTCTTGTCGAATCAGTGTAAATAGTGTCAAGTCCGGGTTCAATGACTACTGATTCGTCGTGATATAAATCAACTCTCTCAGTTGCTATTGGCGACTGCATATACTTGTAAGCTATTATTCCAGGGGTATCATGCCATCCGGCTTCAGATTCAAGCTGGAATTGATAGCCGACATTGATCTGCATCAAAGTGTCTTCAACTCCATTGTAATCGACAGTCATTGTGTCTATGAAACCGAGAAGGTCATTAGCCGCATCATCTGCTTCATTTCCTATGTCATTGTCTGCCGCAAGGCCTATAAAGCACTTCTTTAAATCCTCGCCGTCTGTTCTGTCATTTCTTATGTCGAACTTCAGGAATACAATGTCCTCCTTTAGAGGTCCGACCCATGCGTATGATGTCTGCATCACCTCTATTTCAAGGGGTTTATTTTCAATAGCTATATGCGCTGCAGAGTCTTTGTCATTGTATTCGCAGTATGAATCCTGCATTGAGACAACGGAATCTGCGCCTGTTGTGGTCTTTATTGGCCACGGCTGTCCGCCATTCTCTTCTGTCGAGACATAAACAATGTCCCATGCATTTGTCCATGGTGACGGCCTGTCTGGAGCATTCGGATCAATATCTCCGGGAACAAACTCTGTCGTTCCCGAATTAGCATCGTATCCGCATGTTACAAGAGTATCGGTAAGCCATGTCGTGTCTGTACCGTCAACTGTAAATCCAGTGTCAACCAATGCACCCACCCACACACCTGCTCCGAATATGTATGTCTCTGAAGGATACGCCCTGGGCCACCATCCTCCGGAATTTCCTGTCCAGTTGTTCTGTCCGTAAATACCGAAGTTGGAGATGTACATATTCATTTCATTCATGTTTAGCAGCTGCTGGTCCATTATTCTTGAACCGTCGTTTTCAACTGCTGTTCTTGCCATAATTGGCATTACAAGAACAAGTGCGAGGAAGGTTATAAGGAATCTCTTCATAAATTTATTCATAAACATTCCTCCATACCTTAGAATGAGAACTCAATACCGACTGTAACTGTTCTCGGTGTCGAGTAATTTGTCGGATCATTAAGATAATCAGTGTAAGCCGCTATGAATACATCATAGTATTCCTGCGGTGTTACTGTTCCGTCCTGATTTGTGTCTCTTCTGACATCATACCCGGGCTCACCAATGTGGTTTGTCGGGAAATCAGTCACGCTGTAACTGCCTATTGCGGCATTTCTGTCAGGAAGCCCTGTTGAAGCATAAACATCAACAACATTCTTTATATTTAAGACATTGAAGACAGAAATATATAGATTCGGTTCAAATGTTCCGAACAAAAATCCCTTTCTGAACTTCATGTCTGTGTTGAATGACCAGGGTTTCCTTTCGCTGTTCGTAACTCCGGTCTTTACACCCTTTTCATTGACAGGGGTGTAGGGCTGGCCTGAGCTTATAGCATTGTCAACAGCAATTGTCCAATTGTCTGCATAGATAGGAAGCTCCTTTGCAGGCATTCTGAAGACGAATCCGACATTGATTGTGTGCCTCTGGTCAAAATCAAGGTAGTATGGAATCTTAGGCATTATGACATCTCCGCCTGTTACAGGGTCCCTCTGCGAGTATGTGTCATAGTAGCCGTCCCATGCATCGGATGCAGTACCCTTTGCAAAGGAGAGTGTGTATGCAATATCCGTAGAGAAGTACTTTGAAGATTTTGAGAATGCAACTTCAAATCCCTTCACATTTCCATACTCAACATTCTGAAGAGCATAGTATGCGCTGGGAAGTGCATAGACCTTTCTCGAACCTATGAGTCCATATATGTCCTTATAGTATGTTGTAAAGTCGATAGCCATGTCTGCGCCGACCTGAGTTGCTATACCGAATTCATAGGAGACGGTTCTCTCTGCTTCAAGATTGGGAGAACCGATGTTTGAATTGCCTCTCTTTGAGAAATCAATTCCAAGTCCTGTGAAGAGGTAATCCATCTGAGGCGTCTGGAAGAAGTGTCCGTAATTGAAATGCAGTACTGATGTTTCGGAAATCGGGTGGGATATTCCGAGACGGGGCGATACTTTATACTTCTTTGATGCCATTGAGATGGGCCAAACAAGAGAGTCCCAGTCAGCCTGAGTGTAGCCTTCAAGCGGTGTTGCCGGCTTTACGATATTGGGAACCAAGACAGTGTCTTCATTTATTACAGTGTCTTTGTACAGGGGGAAGTTTCTGTTGGTCGCATCGCTGTAGTATGGCGTATTTGCATCAAGATAGTCAAGCCTGATACCAAGGTTTACGACCATTCCCTCAAACTCCATCTTGTCCTGAACATACGCCGCTATCTGCTGAGGATAGACATGGTAATAGTCTGCAAATGGATTCGGAGACCAGGGCAGATAGAGGTCCCATAGATAGAGTTCGTATGCTTTGTATTCGATACCAGATTTGACTTCATGATATCTTCCCACCTGGCTTGTCCAGTCGCCCTTCAATGCAAGGTAATTTGAATACCTGTATGAAGCAGAACCGTACCAATTGGGATAGATGAGCTGAGGGTCATTCCACCAGCCCCATGGCGAATTGGATGCCCATTTGTCATTTATTGAAGGAAGATTCTTGAATGCAGTCGTATCCATTATTCCGTATGGCTGCCACACTGCATACCACTCCGGTATGATTGTCTCCGGAGGATTCAGAGTTTTACCTACAGTTGTAATAATAGTATCATCAAACTCAGGTCCTAGGTATGTCTGAGTGTGGAAATAGCTCGCCGTCAATGTGATGAAATTGGACTGATTGAACATCCAGTTCATTGTTGAATTCAACTGATATCCATCAGTATTTCTTGAAACAAATCTTTCAAGATTATATTTCAAATCATTGTTAAACTGCTGATATGAAGAGTGAGAGACAAAGCCTCCGATATTCAGCTTGATGTTGTTGGTCGGTTTGAATGTGAACTTTGCCTGTCCGTGATATTCGTGCCTCTTGTGATGAGGAGCAACTATACCGAGATTCTCCCAGTATGAGGGCCCGTACCTGTTCCATAACACGGTATCAACAATAACTCTGTTATAAATTCCGTATATAGCTCCAGTGGAATCAAAGACAGTGTCAAGGTCGTATGTGAAATACGGCACAGAATCATCGTTGTAGGTTATATGACTCGGCACTGAATCCAGATATGCTCCCGTGCTGTCATAATTCAAAACATAATCGTAAAGATCGTATTCAAATGCTATGTCATTGCTGTCATTGACATAGATGAAATCAGGGGTTGTAATGAACATTGGACTCCAATCATTTGTAGTGTAAACATCGCCTGAGAAAAAGAAACGGGCTTTGTCCTTATATATCGGTCCGCCCAATGAAAGCTCTATCCTGTTATCTCCATAGTTGAAGGCGCTCGGAAGGAAAGAATTGCCTTCATACTTGACAGTACCTTCATATTTGCCTGCGCCTTCTCTGGTGACTATGTTGAGAACTCCGGACATGGCTTCCCCGTATTCGGCATTGAAACCGCCTGAGATGAATTTTACTTCGGAGACAGCGTTTTTGTTGATTGTGGCTCCGAGACCCTTTGTGACAGGGTCAACGATTGACATACCGTCAACCATGTATCCGACTTCATCGGTTCTGCCGCCCCTAACATGGAGGTTGTTGCCTGACCCGACTACTCCGGCATTGTTAGCCACTGCCGCCATGATATTGCTTGAAACTGCTTCGTTGAGCAGTTCCTGATTCATCGTTCTCTCTTTCTGAGTCACATTTGTCTGTATCTTTGACTCTTTCGCCTCAACTATCACAGTATCATACTCGATAGCGCCGAGAGAAAGGTCAAAATTGACCGTAGTGTTGATATCAGCTGAGACAGAGACACCTGATTTTGTCTGCGTCTGATATGAAATGATCTGAGCCTGTACGGAATATTCTCCTACAGGAACATTCAAAATAAAGTAGTATCCGTCAAGGTCTGTGGCCGCTCCAATGCCTAGTTCAGGCACTATCACGTTCACGCCCGGGATACCCTCTTTAGTTTGTTTGTCAATGACTCTACCTGTAATCTTTCCTGTGACTCCGGCAAAAACATTAAATGAGAATGCCAAAATCAGAGTCAGGACTGCAAGGTAGATTAGCCCTCTTTTAAAGAACATACCTACTCTCCTTTTTTATCATGAATATAAAAAAAGGGGAAACTAAGTTTCCCCTTTTTAAGACTGCGCTTCTGTTATTTGACAACAATCACTTTCTTTGAAACGCTCGTGTCGCCTGCATTGATTTTCACAAAATAGACGCCCTGATTGAAATCATTTGAATTCATGTTGATAGTGTGGGTTCCCTTTGTGAATGAATTGTTTGCAAGGTTCTTCACGATTCTTCCCGTGACATCATAGAGTGAAATGTTGACTTCCATGTTTGACTTGAGAGTGAATGAAATCTTTGAGTCATTCTTCACTATTGACGGCATGCTGAATATGCTGTTTTCTGCATTTGCAATAACTCTGCCTGTGTTGACTCCGTCAAATTTTGAATCATAGCTTGAAACTCCGAGATACTCCCAGACAAGTCCTGCATCAGTAACATCAATCGCTTTGTAGTAGATTGAATCAAGTGTGCCGGGTGCCATTACTACATGCACAAAGTGGTCATCTGAGATGTATGCCGATGCTTCAACCGAGTATGGAGCCGCATTGAGTGAGAGTGTTGCTCTGTGTATTTCAAAGTTGTTTATCCTTAATGCTTCAACAGAACCCTCTCCTGTAGTTGTGTCAACATAATCATTGTATATAATGTAGATTGAACCATCTGCCTTGTCATAAGTAACACTTGCCGAGTAGGCATTTCCTCTCCATGTAGCTGACGCTCCTAATGTGTCTATGATTGCCGCATCATGTATGTCAATGTAATCGTATGTAAATTCTGCATCTGCGTCATCCTTGAAACCGAAGAGGATTGACTGACCCTGCCACTGGTATGTGTAGAGGTCGCCTGAAACATAATAATCTATGAAGAGGTCTGCCATAGGTATTGCGTAGAAGAATCTGTCTTCCTCTGCGAAATACTCTGCATCCCACCAGTACCACCATGTTCCGAAGCCGAAAGCACCGCCATCAATGATGCCCTGGTCATCTGCCCAGTATCCTGTTGCTTCGTCAAGGTATGCCAAGACTGCTGTTGAATCAACTGCCTCATTGTCAATGGTGTCTATGTAATAGGTAAATGTATCTCCGTTGATTGAAGGAATATTTGTCCTTCTCTCGCCATTGTAAATTCCTATAGGAACTGACCATGTCGCTCCGCCGTCAATTGATTTTGAATATCCTTCATAGAATGCCGCGCTTGCTCCTGCAATGTCATAACGAACTTCATCGTACCATGACATTCCGACTATTGCATGAACTACATCGCCCTGACCCCACCTTGATGCGCATACATCAGGTCCCCATATTGAATCATTGAGCTCTGCAGGAAGGTCGTATGTTGACCATGTGGCGCCGTAATCTGTTGAATAGTTCGAACCTATTCCGCCGACTGCATCATAAGCAAGCATGCAGACCTTGTCTCCCGCCGCATTCACAGAAATTGTAGGCATATAAGCCGCAAAGTTTGCCGTGTCTGTTACGAGAAGAGGTGATGTCCATCCGCCGCCGTTTGGTCCGAGCGGGTCTGTTGTGAACCAATTGCCAAAGTAAGCAGGTGTTCTGTAATTAACTAAAACATAAGGATACTGTCCGTCTGCAACTGCTATTTCATTGTAATTTCTTGAGAATGGACCTGCTGAGGTTATAAGAAGAGGGGCTGTCCATGTTGCTCCGCCATCAAATGAAACTGTGTAATAAACACCGAGCATTCCCACAAGGTCTCCGTGATCTGAAAGACCTGAGATAACCTGAATTGTATCTCCGTCTTTTGATGAGACCGAACTGTTTGAAGGTGTCGGCGCAAATCCTCTGAAATCGCCGTCAAGGAATAGAATTCCCTTGAATCCAGCCGCCTGCGCAAATGAGTCTTTCACAGCCGCGATTTCGGGAAGCTTTCCATCCTGTGTCACTGATGTCATGAGATCAAACTTCTTGACTGCCTCATCTTTGGGCATTGCAAATACTGATAGTACTGCAAATACCAAAAGAATCGTTACAACGAATACTTTTTTCATTGTACCTCCTATTTGGTTTAACATGTTTCCTTTGAAAACTGATTTTTTAACAAGACCGCTCTTATTAATTTTTCCTCCTTCTTTTTTATATATTATTATACAGAATTATAAAAAAGTCAATACCTTATTTTACACCCGAAAGGATTCGAACCTTCAACCTGCGGAACCGGAATCCGCCGCTCTGTCCAGTTGAGCTACGGGTGCATTACTTCTTCTTATGACGCATTGCTTTTCTTCTCTTCTTCCTCTTGTGGGTCGCTATCTTTTTTCTCTTTCTTTTTCTACCGCACGGCACTTTTTACCTCCTGTGTTTATAGTACCCAGTACCTAGTACCCGGTACCTTATTATTTTTCTTACTTTACCTTTTCCATTCTTTCTTTTAGAAGTTTGGAAGGTTTAAATGCAGGCACATACCTCTCCGGCACCTCAACCTTTGCGCCTGTCTTAGGATGGCGCGCTATTCTCTTGCTTCTCTTTTTTGTCTTGAAGACACCGAGTCCTCTTATCTCAATTCTGTCTTTTTTTTCAAGAGTTTCAGATATTACATCAATGAGTGCCTGAAAGCACATTTCAACATCTTTTCTCATTACTCCTGTCTTCTCCGCTATAATGTCAATAACATCAGCTTTGGTTACAGTCATTGTTCCCCCTTGTGTTATTATTTCAGTTTTTAGATTTTATAACAAATCTTTTAAAAGTCAAGTGTTTTATTTTCATACACTTATTCAAAAATCACCTCTCAATTTATCTATGAATCCTTTTACAGATTCATTTGCAATGGAATCCTTGCACTCTTCTTCGCTTAAAGAGGAATCAAATGTTTTTATAGAGCTTACCAGCATTTTTTTATTTGAGGCAATATACTCGACAAACAAAGAATACCTGTATGAAAGGATGTTGCCTTTCCCGTCATAGGCATCCTCCTTTCTTGAATACTCCTTTATTTCAACAGATAGAGTGTCCTTCGCATCCCCTGTTTCAAGAATTTCAATATTGCCATATTGGGGCATCTGTTTTTGAAGAGCATCATAAATCAGAGGTTGTAATTCGGCATTGAGCGAACTGTTTTGAATAGAACCCAAATAATACTCCTTTATAGAGATTGTTCCCTTTACAAAAGAGTAAACGCAGCCTGACAAAAAGAGGCTAACCGTTAATATGCTTATTGATAAAAAGATAGCGCTTGATCTTTTTTGTGGTTGTCTTTGGAAACTCTTCATACCTTAACTCAAAATGCTTGATTCTCTTGTAATCCGCGACCTCTTCGGAGACAGAATTGATGACCTCTTTAATGATTTGTCTCAGCTCTTTTTCATTCTCCTCTTCGCTCATGTTTTTCTTCAGCACCGATTCTATAAGCTCCGGATTCGGATAGATTATGGCTCCCACCTCCTCGCGCTTCGATTGATTGTTTATGACCGGAAGCACAAGAGCCTCCTCAATCATGTTGCTTTCACAGAGTCTCTCTTCAAGCTCCTCCGGATAGACATTCTTCCCAGCCTCCGTGACTATTATCGCCTTCTTCCTGCCGGAGATGTAGAAATATCCCTCTTTGTCTTTGTAACCGACATCTCCTGTATAGAACCAGTTGTCTTTTATGACCTCGTCCGTAGCTGTCTTGTTATTGTAATATCCTTTCATCACTATTGGTCCCTTAACCTTTATCTCGCCCTCTCCGTTTTCATTTGGAGAATCTATTTCAACTTCGACTCCTTCAATAGCCACCCCTATGGATGCGTGTTTGTATTTATTTCTCGGATTTATTGTTACAATAGGCGATGTCTCGGTTAATCCGTAACCCTGAAAGAGAGTGAATCCGAAATCCTCAAATGCCTGAGCAACCTCAGGTTTTAATGCAGAGCCGCCCGATATCATGAGATTTATTGTAGATAATCCCGACTGGTCTCTGAGGCTCTTGAAGATCGGACCTGCGAGCTTTACTCCCAAGAGAAATTTTGAGCCTTTTTCAACTGCAAGCATTCCGTTCACAACCGTTGATTTAACAAGAGAGGCTTTTATCGCTCTCTTTATCCCCAATATTAGTTTTTCAAAGAGGAGGGGCACACCCAGCATTATGGTTGACTGGGAATCCTTTATGTCCTCAATTATTTCAACCGGCTTCAAAGAACGAGCGTATGTTATTGTGCAACCGGAAAAGAGAGGCACGAGAAAACCCGCTGTCGCTTCAAATGTGTGGTGAAGCGGTAGCATTGAAATGAATCTGTCGCTTTCGCTGAATTCTATGAGTTTTGTCGCTTTTACGATGTCATGCGAAACATTTCTGTTGGTGAGCATAACTCCTTTTGACTGGCCTGTGGTCCCTGATGTGAAGAGTATTACATAAGGGTCGTCAAGCTCCATTTTAACTTCTCTGTGCTTCAATGAACCATTTTCAATGAGAATCCGCCCCTTTTCAAGAGCTTCATTAAACGGCATTTCATAGGGATGTTTTGCTTCGTCCATTGAAATTACGCTTTTCAGCTCCGGCAGATCCTCTTTTATTTCCCTTATAATATCATTGTATCTGGGAGAGACAATAATTCCCTTTGCTCCTATGAAATGGAGTATAAGTTTTATCTCCTGCTCTTTCAGCATTGAGTCTATCGGAATTATGTATGCTCCGGTGCGGGCTATTGAGAGATATGCTATCGCCCATTCCGGCCTGTTCTCTCCATATACAGCAAAGGCGTCGCCTTTTTTTATTCCAATGCTCATCAGATACTCCGCAAGCTGTGATGTCTTTATGTTGAGCTGTTCGTAAGTCACTGATGAGAATGAGTAGCCGGATTTTATCTGCAGAGCTATCTTGCTTCCGAATTTTTTTGCCGAAGCTTCAGGCAGGTCCCTTATATTGAAGAGTTCCATTTTTTTACTCGTCTATGTCTGTCAGTTCCGTCTTAACATAAGAGCCATCCTCATATGTTATTTCATAATATATGAGTCCTCTTGAAATAGACCAGTAGTAGTATCCTATATAATCGGCATCCTCCTCTATTATCTTGACCTTCACCACATCTGAAAAAGTCCCTGCATCAACAGTTACAGTTGTGTCTATTGAAACAACAGACCTTGTCTCTTTTTTGCATGGCCATGAGTTGTCAAGATTGACCGGCGCTTCAAGATAAACTTCATCTTCGTCATAATCTGTGAAGTACTGGTCTCTTCCGTAGAATATAATATTCTCATCCCTGTCAGCCACAAGGTATCTGTTTGTGCCGTCGTCATTGACAAGAACTGTGATATTATCATCATTTTCATCCACATCGGTGAATTTCAACTGGTAGTTCTCTGTATCGCTAAAATTTATATTGTCAATATAAGTTATGGTTCTGTATAAATAGACAACATCCTCTGTCGGTTTTTTAAACCAGTCATAGATATTGTTGGCATCCTTTACCCACGGAAGAAGGGTGCATCCCGCAAAAACAAGAATAACCCCGAAAACAATCATTGAAACAACCTTTTTCATCTTTACCTCCAATTAATACATATCGTTTATCTCACAACCCTTTTTTAATATCTCCTGTGCAAGCACCAGTCTCTGAATCTGGTTTGTCCCCTCATAGATCTGCGTGATTTTAGCATCGCGCATCATCTTTTCCACGGGGTACTCCTTTATGTATCCGTATCCGCCCAGAACTTGAACCGCATCGGTGGTGACCTTCATCGCCATATCCGAACAGTATGTTTTTATCATTGACCCTATCTTTGCAACATCTGCTCCGCCTCCGTCTACATACCTCATTCCTGTGTATGCAAGAGCCCTGCCCGCTTCAATTGCAATTGCCATGTCAGCAATCATCTGCTGGATCATCTGGAAGGATATTATCTTCTGATTGAACTGCACTCTTTCATTGGCGTACTTAACCGCCTCTTCAAATGCACCCTGTGCTATTCCGAGGGCTTGCGATCCCACTCCGAGCCTTGAATATTCCAGAGTCTTCATTGCAACCTTGAATCCCTGCCCCTCAGATGAAAGCATATCTGATTTATGAACCCTGCAATTGTCAAAGACAAGCTCTGAAGTTGCGGATGCCCTTATTCCCATTTTGTTTTCATGCTTTCCGAATGTGAATCCCTCTCTTCCCTTTTCAACTATGAATGCGGAGAGGCCTCTTATCCCCTTTGAAGGGTCGGTGTTTGCAATGACAGTATATATTCCAGCAACCTCGCCATTGGTTATGAACTGCTTGGTTCCGGAAAGAACAAAATAGTCACCGTCTTTTTTTGCTATCGTCTGGATATTTGAAGCATCGCTCCCGGCATTTGCCTCCGTTAGGCCGAATGCCGCAAGCTTCTCACCTGAAGCAATCTGAGGAAGATACTTCTTCTTCTGTTCTTCGCTTCCAAATAAAATTATCGGCATTGTGCCGAGGCCGGTGCCTGCATATCCGAGGGCTATACCCGCGCAGACGCGCGAAAGTTCCTCTGTTGCAATTGACATACCGGAGATTCCGAGACCCATGCCGTCATACTCTTCAGGTATAAATACTCTGAAAAGGTCTGATTTTCCCAAGTATTTCATTATCTCATAGGGAAATTCCTTCTTCTCATCAAACTCCTCCCTGACAGGCTTAACTTTCTCTTCAGCAATCTGACGGGAAAGTTTTTTGACTTCTATCAATTCTTCACTGAGAAGCAGGTGCATCTGTGTTCTCCTTTTTTCGGTTTTTACTGTGCCAGTTGACTATATAGTCGGCAATGTCCTGAGTCTTCGAACCGGGACCGAACAATTTTCCGACTCCGATCTTTTGAAGCGCCTCCATATCCTCTGCCGGAATTATTCCGCCTCCGGTGAGAAGAATGTCTCTCTTTTCTTCCTTCTTCAGAAGCTCCATCACTTTGGGAAATATCGACATGTGGGCTCCGGAAAGAACCGAGAGGCCTATAACATCAACATCCTCTTCAATAGCTGTTCTGACTATCTTCTCCGGAGTCTGGTGAAGCCCCGTATAGATAACCTCCATTCCCGCATCGGTCAAGGCGGCCGCAATGACTTTTGCGCCGCGGTCATGCCCGTCGAGACCCGGCTTAGCCACTAAAACTCTTATTTTTCTTTCCATAAATCCTCCGTAATATTTAATCCTGTTTTTTCCATAATGCTCTTTGCCTTCTCATAGGGAGAGGCATCTATATTTTCCATATTTTTTATGTATTTGTCAATAGATTTAATAAACATATCCCTGATAAGGTCCCTTACCTCTTTCTCTCTTCTGTTTTTTCTTTTCTCTGTTATCTTTCCCGATTCCGTAAGGTATTCCTTTGTCTTCTCTATCTCTGAAACTAAAAGGTCTATGTTTTCATCTTTAAGCGAGCTGGTTTTTATTACCGGAACATCTCTTGCTTCATTTGCTTTTTTGAAGGAGAGAGATGATTTTATAAATTCAACAGCCCTGTCGGAGCCCTCTCTGTCTGATTTATTTACTATGAAGATGTCTCCTATCTCCATCAATCCGGCCTTCATCGCCTGAATGGAATCTCCGGATTCAGGAACCAATACAACTGCCACAGCATCTGTTATCTCCATCACATCAAGCTCAGACTGCCCCACTCCAACTGTTTCGATCAAAACAATATCCATTCCGTAAATCTCCATGACCTGCGCGACATTTTCGGTTGATGTAGAGAGTCCGCCGAGAGAACCTCTTGATGCCAGAGAACGCACAAAGACATTTTCATAATCATAAAGTTTGTTCATTCTGAGCCTATCTCCAAGAAGCGCGCCTCCGGTGAAGGGACTTGAAGGGTCAATTGCTATAACCCCTACTTTTCCATATTTTTGAGCAAACTTTTCTATAAGATGATTCATAAGTGAGGATTTACCGACACCCGGAGGGCCGGTGATTCCGAGACGGAAAGAATCATTTCTTTTGTCGTAATTCTCTTTTAAAAATTCAAGACCTTCATGCTCTTCATTATCGACAAGAGTTATCATTCTCGCGAGGGCAGACCTTTTTCCTGCTTTGAAATCAACAAGCAGAGTCTGATGGTTCAATATTCAACTCCTTCCCGCGCATTGACTTTCTGCTTGAAATAATGCTTAACCTCCTTCATCTCAGTGACAAGGTCTGCTTCATTTATCATTCTCTCAGTCGCACCCCTGCCTGTCAAAACAAGCTCAATGCTCTCGGACTTGCCCTTCATCAGTGAAAGCACATCATTTTCGGATATCAGTTTCAATGATGCGGCAACAATAATTTCATCCAGAATAACCAAATCATAACTCTCTGAAGAAAGAATTTCCCTGCTCTTCAAAAGCGCCTCTTTCGCAAGATCAATGTCGTCTTTGGTGGGATTCTTCGGGTCAACGAATTTTTTTGAGCCGAACTGGAAAATCGCCGCAGAGTTGGAGAGGAACTTAACTTCTCCGTAATTCACATCGTTCTTGAGAAACTGAATGACGGCGACTCTCTTTGAATGTCCAAGCGACCTTACCGCAAGTCCAAACGCCGCAGTGGTCTTTCCCTTGCCACTGCCTGTATATATGTGTATGTATCCTTTAGCCATCACAGCTCATCTACCGATACGCCAAGCTGGGTTGAGGATTCCATAGCTGTCGAGAAATTCAAAACAAAATCCATGGCAACCTCCTCATTCGGAGCTTCAAATATTAAAAAGAAATCAGGCTTGCCGAACATCTGCAGGAAATGGAGTACCTTGACTTCTTCCGACGGCTTAACATGTTTTACAAGGTCAAGCGCCTCATCTGTTTTACCGGTAATTATTTCAAGAGTTGAAACAAATATCATATTACCTCTTTCATATTTTTAATGAAACTGTCTATGTCGTCTTTGCTCTTAGTCTCAGTGGAAGCAATAAGCAGAATGTTCTTGTAGTCCTTCGAAAACCTTTCGAGCTTGACGCCCATTAAAAAACCTCTCTCTTTCATCTTCCCGTAGACTTCATCAAGATTGTCTAATCTGATTGCAAACTCATTGAAAAATTCCTGAGAGGGATGAAGAAGCTCTGCCTTTGTTTTCGACAATTGTTCCGCAAGATAATGAGCTGATAGAAGTGAATCTGCCGCAACCTGCTTTAAACCTGCTTTTCCCATTGATTCCAGATATACTGTCGCCATAAGCATGCATAGCCCCTCATTTGTGCATATATTGGATGTTGCCTTCTCTCTTCTGATGTGCTGTTCTCTTGTCTGAAGAGTCATCACAAAGCCCTGCTTTTGGTTTTTATCGACTGTTCTGGCGATTATTCTTCCCGGCATGCTCCTTGAAAACTCTTTCTTTGAAGTAAACATTCCAAGAAGCGGTCCGCCGTATGACTGGCTTATTCCAAAGACCTGCGCCTCTCCCACTGCAATGTCTGCTCCCATCTTTCCAGCCGGTTTAAGTATAGGAAGAGACATGGGATTCTGGTTTACTATATACATCATTCCCTTCTCTTTCACTATGCTTCCTATCGCTTCTCCGTCCTCTATGACTCCAAAAAAGTTGGGTGTCTGAAGTACGAATGCCGCATAGGCATCTCCAGCTTTATTTTTAAGATCTTCAATATCAAGAGCCCCGTCTTTAAGATTCACGCTCTCGCATTCAATATTTTGACCTTTCAGATAGGTGTGTATTACCTCTTTTATGACAGGATGAAGACCGTCGCTTAAAAGAACCCTGTGTTTGTTTTTGATAGACATTGCCATGTGACAGGCTTCTGCTGTTGCGGTTGCTCCGTCATACATTGAAGCATTTGCTATCTCCATAGAGAAGAGTTCACAGGCCATCGATTGGTATTCATAGATTGATTGCAGGGTGCCCTGCGATACCTCCGGCTGGTATGGAGTATACGCTGTGTAAAACTCCGGACGAGAGATTATATGCTTTATCACCGGCGGAATATAGTGGTCGTATATGCCGCATCCCATAAAAGAGATTTTGTCATCGGTTGTGATATTTTGGTCTGCAAGTTTTTTGAACTCCCTCAAAAGTTCATGTTCGCTTTTCCCGTTTTCAAGGTTAAGACAGCACTCGCGCACACTCTTCGGAATGTAATCTATAAGTTTCTCAAAAGAAGAAACTCCAATTTCTTTTAATAGTCTCTCTTTCTCTGCCTCATTTGCCGGAATATATTTCATTTTTCCCTCAGTGGTGGCTTGTTTCGCAATGCTTGGCATACTCATCGGCGTTCATCAGCTTTTTCACATCATCAGGATTTGAAATCTTGATTTTGACTATCCAGCCCTCTTCAAATGCGCTTGTGTTTATCTTATCCGGGGAGCTTTTCAGAGCTTCGTTGACTTCGATTATCTCTCCTGATACAGCCGCTACAAGGTCTGAGACAGCCTTTACCGCCTCTATCGTTCCTATAACATCACCCTGCGCGATTTTTCTTCCCTTTTCAGGAAACTCTACAAATGCTATGTCGGAAAGCTCCGACTGGGCAAAATCGGTTATTCCCTCAATTGCCGTGTCATTCTCTATTTTAACCCATTCGTGGGTTTTTGTGTATTTAAGATTATTGGGCGTATTCATTGTTCCTCCTCATTTGTTATTTGTGTGTTGCATTTTTATAGAAAGGCGGTTTTACAACCACTGCTTTTTTCTTTCCTCTAATCTCTATGAATAGATCCTGCCCGGGTTTGTTGTAAGGTGAATCGACATACCCCAGACCTATGTATTTATCGGTGGAAGGTGAGAAGTTTCCGCTTGTCACCTCTCCCACTTTTTTGTCTTCTGCAAATATTTCGTATCCGTGCCTCGGTATAGCCTTATCAAGCATTTCAAAACAAACAAGCTTTCTCTTGAGGCCATCTTCCTTTTGCCTTATCAGAGCATCCCTTCCTATGAATTTGCCCTTCTCCATTTTGACAGCCCAGCCTGTGCCTGCTTCAAGGGGAGTTGTATCCTGGTTTATATCATTCCCGTAGAGCATATACCTCATTTCAAGGCGCAGAGTGTCGCGCGCCGCCAGTCCTATCGGCTCTATGTCAAACTCTTTGCCTGCGCTGAATATTTCGTCCCACATCTTCTTTGCGTTTTCATTGTAGAAGTAAAGCTCAAACCCGTCCTCTCCCGTGTATCCGGTGCGGGATATGACCATTTCAATTCCGCACACCTTTGTTTCGGCGCAGTAGTAGAAGGGCATCTTTTCAAGCGGATAGTCCGTTAGTTTTTGAATAACCTTTTCAGCGACCGGACCCTGAACCGCCAGTTGTGAAATTTTGTCGGAAATATTTTCGACAATGACATCATCCCACCTGTTTTTCATGACCCAATCGAAATCTTTCTCGCAGTTTGATGCATTCACCACAAGCATTATCTTATCCTTAAGGTTGTAGACAAGAAGGTCGTCGACTATTCCTCCGTTCTCATAGAGAAAGTTTGAATACTGAACCTGATGGTCCTCCATAGAGGCGACAGAGTTGGTGGTGATATAATCAACAAACTCCTTCCTTCTCTCTCCTGTCACTATGAATTCCCCCATGTGGGATACATCGAAGACTCCCACTGTTGAGCGCACTCTTTTTATCTCATCAATGACGCCCTTGAACTGAACCGGCATTTCAAAACCGGCAAAGGGTACTATCTTGCCTTTGTTCTGAACATGCATATCGAAAAATGCGGTTTTCTTTATCACAAGACCTCCAATTTGTAATTTGAGTTTTATATTATAATAATTATTATAATTATTTCAATACCTAATTAAGAAAAAGCCGACATGAAGAGAAAACAGCAAAACAAAAAAGTTTTGTTTTTGACGAACAATCTGTTTCTTTTTTTTGTTTCCTCTTGACTTTTTTTCGGTAATATGTATTATATTCAATTCACGCCAGGATAGCTCAGCTGGTAGAGCAACGGACTGAAAATCCGTGTGTCCGCAGTTCAATTCTGCGTCCTGGCACTTCTTTTACATGCCGGGGTGGCGAAACTGGCAGACGCGCACGTTTAAGGGGCGTGTGGGATTCCCGTAAGGGTTCAAGTCCCTTCCCCGGCATTCTTACCATGTTTCTTTAGTGATAAATCCCGATGCGACAACCATATCTTTTTCATAAACTGCGCATATCTGGCCGGGTGTGATTGCCTCCATATCTTCATTCAGAATTATATCCGCTGAATTTTCACTTGTCAAAGAGGCTCTGCCCGGAACTTCTTTTTGCCTGTACCTTGTTTTTACTAAATACTCTTTGTCCGAGAGTTTTTCAAACATCTCAATAATTTCAATGGAAAATCTCTTACTCTTGAGATTCTCCCTGTCAGTCAAGTGAACTTCATTTTTTTCACTGTCAACTGACTTTACATACATTCTCCTGTTAAATCCCATCCCGAGGTTTCTTCTCTCTCCGACAGTGTACCTGTAGTATCCGCGATGTTCTCCGATTTTCATTCCTTCATCATCTATGAAACTGCCTCTCTGCTCCTTAAACCCTCTATAAGTTTCAAGGAAGTCAGCATAATCATTGTTGTCTATGAAGCATATCTCCTGAGATTCTTTCTCTGTGATTTCAATCTTATCAATCAGTCTTTCTCTGATATCCTTTTTTTTGGCATCTGCCAAAGGAGTATTGATGAATTTATCAAGGTCTTCCTTTTTTACTGTTGACAAAAAATACGACTGGTCTTTCGATTCGTCTTTGGCTTTGAATATTCTTCTGTTGAGAATTCTCACATAGTGCCCTGTGGAAAAGAAGTCGCACTCAAATTCCTCAGAGTATTTTTTTAGAAGTGGGAATTTTATCATTCTGTTGCACATGGCACAGGGGTTCGGAGTGATGCCCACTCTATACGCATTTGAAAAGTAGTCGATTACCTTCTCTTTGAAAAGTCTGCGCTCATCCTTAACTTCGACTTTCATGCCAAATGAATCATAAAGCTTTCTAACTGAGTCAGCTTTATTAGAGTGCATATCTGTCAGAATTATATATGCCGGAATTACATTGTATTTGTTCTCCTTGAAATAAAGCGATGCCGCGAGAGAGTCGATTCCTCCGGACACACCCATAAGGACGCCCTTCATATTCAGCTTATCTCTACGGCTATGTATTCCACTTTGAGGAATTCGTTTACAATGGGTATGAGGGTCATTTTATTGTTATTCCCGTCAAGCCGCAGGTCAATCACAACCTCGTTCACATTCTCATACACTTCAGCTATAACCTTTTCCAGAGGTGGATTTTCATCGGAGTTCTTTATCGACAGAATCGACTCGGGGCTGTTAAACCTCCTCTGAAACATCCTGTTCGCCGCGATAATCCTGCCCGAACTTTCAATGAAGCAGAGCATCTTATCATTGGTATACCATTTCTTGAAAGAATCTGCAAAAATGTCCGAAATTATGCTTACATCCTTTATTTTTGAATATTCAAATCCCATAAGAACAATGAACCTCTCCTCCTTAAATGTGAATGATGAAATGTTGAAAAGAATATTTATATACTTTGAAGAGAGCTCCAACTCTATCATCATGGCAGTCACTCTGTTCTTTTCGTAAATAAAATCAAAGGACTCCTTTACATGCTTCTTTTTTGCGGAATCAGTCAGTTCGTAGAAGTTTTTAGCATCAAGAACCTGCTGATTGTGAAAGACAATTTCTCCCGATGATTTCAGAACAAATAGATAGAGTCCGTTGACTTTTATTATTGATTTTATGATATTTTCAAGAAACTCCTTCTCTCCCTCTGAGAAACGCTTCTCCTCAAAAATCTCCTGCACCAGTTTGTTCTTCTCTTCGATCCTTTGATTTAGTATCTTGATAAATGAAATGGCAGTAAAAACGAGCAGGAAAATTATCAGGTAGGCAAAGACAGTTTGGCTCTTAAAGACAAGCTGATATATAGATTTTATGTCATTGTCAGGCGTGTAAACAAGCAGATACCAGATGTCGTCTCCTATTCTGAGAGAGGATTTTATAAGAGAGTACCTGCTGTTTTTAAGCTTGTTGTTTTGGTCTTTAATAACGGAAATTCTTTGAAGAGCATAGTCCGATGTCGTATCAAATGACAGAGAATCGTCAAATCTGAATATATCCATCATCTGCCTGACATTGTCATACTGGCACATATATTCAGGTGAATATATTATGCCTCCCTCTTGATTTGCAAGTATGACAAAAGAATTATCCGTGGGTTTTATATGCTTCACATACAGCTCCCACATTCTGTCAAAAGGAATTAGTCCGGAAATACACCCGTCAAAAGAATCTCCCTGAAAAACCGGAATGGCAATTGCTATGGCTTTATATCCCTGAACAGCCATGAATGGCCTTGATATAACAGCTATTTTTTCTTCAAAGAGCTTTTTGTTGTGTTCCTGAAAAAGCAGGTCCTTTCCCAGTGACGCGGGATTCTTTGGAAAAGTATACTTTAATTTGCCATACTTATCCAATCTTGACACATTCGTGTATATATCTTTGTTGCTCTGCTGAAATTGCTCCACATGATTCTCTCCCCCCCTGCTGAAATACTTTATATCCTCAGCCTTTGATAAGACAGTCATGTCATTTTGAATTTCATTTATGTAATAGGTTATTCCGTTTTCTGCTGTCTTTAAGAGTCTTTCTGTGAGATTTCTGTGGTTTTCATAAATAGTATTATTGACATAATAGACTGATATCAAATGCGCAATGCCTATCAGCGTAAGAATTATGAAACATATAAGTAGAAAAATAATAAAAAAATTCTTTTCATTCAATCTCTTCATATTTTAATTTTACAATAAAATGAATCAGAGTCAATAGATAATGTCTCTAAATTACAATTACAATATAATATGTACTGGGTAAAAAAAGTAAAAAGGTTAAAAGGCAAAGAGGTGCTGAATACGAGTTTAAACATAATACGGAGAATTAAGTAAATGACTTGGCTTTACAGTTCCGAGGAAAAATTCCAGTGCATCTCCGCACTGCTATTCAATGTTTGGGGACATTCCTTCGGTGTGTCCCCACAACAGGTTCTTATTGAAAGTGAAAGCTACAAGTCGGCGAGGACGCTCCGCGAAGACGCCCATCAAGTGGGCGACCCCTTGCTCCGCTATCCCATCTTGATAAAGCGGCGAAGCGGAGTGTGTGAGCTGACGCACGCCTGCCAGCAGCCCCCAAAATCAGCCCTGAGCCTTGAGCCATGTGCCATGAGCAAAATACGGAGAGATGAGTAAATGACTTGCCTTTACAGTTCCGAGGAAAAATTCCAGTGCAGTCATCAATATTAAAAGATAATTCAGTTTCGAGTTACGGGTTACGAGTTGCGAGTTTAAATACAATACGTGGAGCTGATTAATATTTATTCTTTACAGTAATCTTCTAAAACTTCTGGTGCAACCCGATACCTCTATCATGGACGTTCGCGCACATTACACCCGCGCCAATGGTTTTAGAAGATTCAATCAATTAAATAACTTATTGAAAGTGAAAGCTACAAGTCGGCGAGGACGCTCCGCGCAGACGCCCATCAAGTGGTTCTCCCCTTGCTCCGCTATCCCATCTTGATATAGCGGCGAAGCGGAGTGTGCGAGCCGATGCTATGCCCGCGTGCAGCCACTAAATCAGCCCTGAGCCGTGTGCCGTGTGCCATGAGCTTAATACGGGGAGTTGATTAATATTTAGTCTTTTCAGTAATCTTCTAAAACTTCTGGTGCAACCCGTTCTTTCTATCATGGACGTTCGCGCACATTACACCCGCGCCAATGGTTTTAGAAGATTCATTCAATTAATTAACTTATTGAAAGTGAAAGCTACAAGTCGGCGAGGACGCTCCGCGCAGACGCCCATCAAGTGGTTCTCTCCTTGCTCCGCTATCCCATCTTGATAAAGCGGCGAAGCGGAGTGTGCGAGCCGACGCTACGCCTGCCATCAGCGAATAACAAATAATAATCTTTTCTCAAATAGAATCCCTTATCTCTTTCATAAGACGCAGATAATAATTTACATTATGCTCTGTCGCAAGAATCCCTCCAAGCATCTCTCCCGCTTTGAACAGATGATGCAGATATGACCTTGAATAATTTCTGCAAAGATGGCAATCGCACCCCTCTTCCACCGGAGCAAAATCCTTTTTGAATTTTGCATTCTTTATCAGCATCCTTCCGTTCTTCGTGAATAAAGCCCCGTTCCTCGCATTCCTCGTAGGAATGACGCAATCAAAAATATCAAACCCGTTTTCCACAGCATATCTTACATCATCCTCCTCTCCGACTCCCATGAGATATCTGCATTTTTCTCTCGGCATTATCTCATCAGCCATGTCTATAACCTTCCTGATGTAGTCTTTCGATTCTCCAATTGCGACACCGCCCATTGCATAACCTTCAAAATCAATCTCAGATAGTTTTTCGGCGCACATTTTTCTTAGGTCGTGAAATGTAGACCCCTGGATAATGCCGAACTGACTCTGATTATAGCCGTAGAGAGGAGAACTTTCCTCAAACTCCCTGCGCGCCCTCTCAGCCCACTTTACAGTTCGCTCCACAGAATGTTTCGCATAGGCGTGAGTGACAGGGAACTCCATACACTCATCAAGCACCATCATCACATCTCCTCCTATCGACCTCTGCATCCTCACATTGTTTTCCGGAGTGAATGTATGGTATGACCCGTCAATGTGGGACTGAAATATTA
Organism: bacterium; assembly: GCA_050239825.1. GTDB lineage: Bacteria > Hydrothermota > 32-111 > 32-111 > 32-111 > UBA2202. The sequence continues at coordinate 97,578 of JBFXGO010000001.1, read as the reverse complement.
TGCCGTCATCTTTGAATTTTCTTAGTTTTGAGAGAGAGAATACCTGAAATCCTCCTGAATCTGTAAAAATTGTTTTATCCCAATTCATAAACCTGTGAAGACCGCCGGCTTCATTAAGAATCTCAAGCCCGGGTCTAAGATAGAGATGGTATGTATTTGCTATTATGAATTCGCTTCCCCATTCCCTAAGGTCTACTGCCGAGACGGCTTTGACAGAGCCCTGAGTTGCCACAACCATAAGATTGGGTGTCTCCACAGTTCCATGCGCGGTCTCTATCACTCCGCGCCTCTTCTTTCCTGATGATTTTTTTATCTTGAAAATATTCATAATATAAGCATCGCATCCCCGTATGAGAAGAATCTGAATCTTCGTTCTATTGCATAATTATATGCGTCGAGTATTAGTTCTCTACCGGCGAATGCCGAGACAAGCATCAAAAGGGTTGATTGCGGAAGATGAAAATTGGTGAGCAGAATGTCGGCGCTCTCTATTTTGTAGGGTGGATAAATGAAAATGTCGGTCATTCCATTTTGTTCTGAAAATTTCGACTCGCTGAATACTGTTTCAAGCACCCTCAGAGTTGTGGTGCCTATTGAAACAATTTTTTGATTCTTTACCTTGGCTCTGTTAAGCTTCTCAGCGGCGCTCTTTGTCACAGAGAAGTATTCTGAGTGCATTTTGTGCTTACTTACATCCTCCTCCTTCACGCTCTCAAATGTTCCGAGTCCCACATGAAGGATTATGTCTGCAAAATCTCCCCCCCTTTTCCGGATTTCTTCAATCATGCTATCCGAAAAATGAAGCCCTGCCGTAGGAGCGGCCGCAGACCCATCAATCGAAGCATAGACTGTCTGATAGCTCTCTTCATCAATTCTCTCGTCAGCTCTCTTTATGTAGGGAGGAAGCGGCGTATGCCCGTATTTTTCAAAAAATTGTGCACTGCTCATCTTTGTCTCTATTCTTATTCTCCACACGCTACTCTCTCTTCCGATTATTTCAACCTTTGCATCGGGTGCTATCTGCAGTGCATCGCCTATTTTCAGTTTCGACGACCGTTTTATGAGTGATGAATATTCATTTGAACTCTGGTACGGATTTAAGACAAGAAACTCAATTCTGCCTCCGCTCTCTCTTTGTCCGTAGAATCTCGTTTTGACAACTTTGGTGATGTTTCTCGCCACAACTGCAGGATACTCTATAATCGAGGGGATCTCTCTTGTCACGGATTCCTTAAAAGATCCGCTCTTTCTTTCCACTATCAAAAGTCGGCTCTCTCCCCTCTCTTTTGGCGAGTATGCAATGAGCTCGTTTGGCAGTTTATAATCAAAATCCTTCAGGTGCGGCATTATTCGAAGAGCTGACCCTCTCTCTTGATGCCGAGGTGGTCATAAGCCAGTTTTGTCGCGACTCTTCCTCTCTGAGTTCTCTTCATAAGTCCTTTCATAATAAGAAAGGGCTCGTAAACCTCCTCTATCGTTTCGGATGTCTCTCCTATGGATATGGCGAGAGTGGAGACCCCCACCGGACCTCCATCGTATTTTTCGATTACTGTCTTTAGTATCAAGACGCTCATATCATCGAGCCCGAGGGAGTCAACATCAAGGGTCTCCATTGCCTTTTCTGCCTTCTCTTTGTTTATTGTTCCGTCGGACTTTACCACGGCATAGTCTCTTACTCTCTTTAAAAGACGATTGGCGATTCTCGGAGTCCCGCGGGACCTTTTTGCTATTTCAAAAAATCCGTCTTCATCCGACTCAATTTTCAGTATCTTTGCTGACCGTTTAAGAATCTCGGCAATATCCGAATCATTGTAAAAGTCAAGACGGGTCGACATGCCGAATCTGGACCTCATGGGAGCAGTCAAAAGACCGCTTCTTGTCGTTGCGCCTATGAGTGTGAATGGTTTCAGCTTCAGCTTGACGCTCCTCGCAGAGGGACCGGAATCAATAAGAATGTCTATGGCAAAATCCTCCATTGCAGGATAAAGATACTCTTCAACCACCCTGTTTATCCTGTGAATTTCATCTATGAAAAGTATATCTCCCTTCTCAAGCTTTGTAAGCACTCCGGCAAGGTCGCCAGGCCGTTCAAGCACAGGGCCGCTTGTTGAGTATATTTTTACATTCATTTCATTTGCCACAATGTATGAAAGAGTTGTCTTTCCCAAACCGGGAGGACCGAAAAAAAGGATGTGGTCGAGAATGTCATCTCTCCTTTTTGCGGATTCTATAGCTATTTCGAGATTCTCTTTTAAACGGCTCTGACCGACAAAATTACTAAGTTTCTTCGGTCTTAGGGATTCCTCTATCTCCGCATCCTCCATCAGTTTTGAGGATGTGATTATCTCTTTGTTCATCTGAGCCTCTTCAATGCTTCTTTGACAATGTTTTCAGTGTCAGTCTTGTCTTCAACAGAATCCATAACATCTTTGATTACCGCATCAATATCCTTGACCGTGAATCCCAATGCCAGAAGCGCATCGTATGCGTCATTGGCAATCCGCGCTCCATCAGCAGATATTTTTCCTGAAAGCTCCAGAACTATCGTTTCAGCCGTCTTTCTGCTTATGCCCTTTGCCTTTGCGATTGATGCGCTGTTTCTCATTAATACAAATCCCTCAAAATCCTCAGGAGTCATCGCATTGAAAATAGAAAGCGCAGTCTTTGGGCCGATCTTGGGTATATCAATAAGCTTTAAAAAAAGAGACCTCTCCTTCTCATCAGAAAAACCGTAGATTGACACCTCTTCGTTTTTTATCGACAGGAATGTTAGTAGCATTGCATCCTCGCCGGTCGGCGGAAGTTTGTCATAAGAAGAGAGGGAAATTCTCATCATATAGCCTATTCCGTTGTTTTCAATCACAATATATGAGAAGGTTTTCTGAACAAGGGTTCCCTTTATGAATGAGTTCATTATGACCTCGCAAGGAATGTGTATGCGATGGCAAGAGCATCCGAGACATCGTCAGGCACATCCTCGGTTATTTTAAATATCTGTTTTATCATGTAGAGAACCTGCTCTTTTGAGGCGTGTCCTCTTCCTGTGACGCATTTTTTTATATTGTTGGGGGAGAAGACCGAGATGGTAAGCCCCCGCTCCATACAGCTGATGATAAGCGCGGTTCTCACCTGAGAGAGAATGTTGGAGGTGCGCACATTTTTATGGTAAAATGATTCTTCAAAAGCCGAGTGGGAGACATTATGTTTTTCAAGAATTTCTCCGGCATTCCTGAATATCTCAAAGATTCTCTCATTGAGGTCCTTTTCGGAATTTGTCTTTATGACTCCCGCAGTTATAATCTTCTGCTTTTCCGCGTCAACAATGGCATATCCGGTCTGCCTCAAGCTCGGGTCAAAACCGATTATATTCACTTTGAGAGCTTCTCCGCAACATCATCGGACACATCAAAGTTTGAATAAACATTCTGCACATCATCATTCTCTTCAAGAGCATCCATTAGCCGTATCATGACTGAAGCATCGCTCTCGCTTAGAATAACAAGGGACTGGGCTTTCTTTGTGAGATTTGCCGAATGAGATTCTATCTTCTTTTCATCCAGCATCTTTTTAACCTTGTAAAGGGCTTCGGGAGCCGTATATATGTTTATAACTTCTCCGCCGTCAACAACATCCTCGGCGCCTGCGTCTATCGCGACTTCCAGAATATCATCAAACTTGTGCTTGGTGCCGTCGACTTCTATGAGACCCTTTCTGTCGAACATCCATGCAACAGAGCTCACATCGCCGAGCTCACGCCCGTATCTTGAGAATATGTGACGTATCTCGCTTGTGGCTCTGTTCTTGTTATCTGTGACCACATCAACTAAAATGGCCGCTCCGCCTGCTCCATAGCCTCCGTATGTAACCTCTTCATAAATGACGCCGGGAAGCTCTCCTGTGCCCTTCTTTATTGCCCTCTCGACATTGTCCGCAGGCATGTTGGCTTTCTTTGCCGAAGCTACTGCCGCTCTGAGTCTGGCGTTGCTCTCAATGTCTCCGCCGCCGTCTCTTGCCGCAAGAGTGATTTCCTTTATGAGTTTTGTAAAGATGGCGCCTCTCTTGTTGTCTTCCACTGCCTTCTTTCTCTTGATTGTGCTCCACTTATTGTGTCCTGACATTTATATCCTCCTTTTTGATTTTTATCTTTTTCCGCCGGGACGCACGATGGGAATTTTCTTGTCGCACAGTTTGCATGATTCCGGTGCATAAATCTCTGCTTCAACTGCCATGGCGCTAAACAGAGGCCAGTCGAATTTAGAGTCTCTGCTTCTGTCTATCAGAACTGCTATTCCCTTTATGTTTCCTTTCATTTCATTCACCGCATCTATCATCTGATGTATTGATTTTCCTGTTGTAAGAACATCATCCACTAAAAGAAGCCTGTGACTTGACGAAACCGGAGTCTGCCTGTACAAACCCATTTTGTCTTCGCGTTTTTCAAGATACGCCGCCCTGCATTTTAGCTGGCGCGCAAATTCATAAGCAACGACTATTCCTCCTACGGTCGGTCCGAGCACATAGTCAATATCCCTGAATGTCATTTTTTTTATCGCATTGGAGACAAGTTCAACAAGAATCTTCGGATTTTCGAGAAGCCTGAACTTCTCAAAATAGGTGTCAGAGTGAAGCCCGCTTGTCAGAAGGAAATGCCCCTTCAATATTACATTCTCTTTTTCAAGAGTCTTTAAGTCCATCCTTCATCTCCCTTAGTATGTTTTTTACAGCTTTTATCTTATCTTCTGCCTGAAGAATCGGTCTGCCTACCACTATAAAATCCGCACCATCCTTCATTGCAGAAAATGGAGTGGCTGTCCTCTGCTGGTCATTTTTATCGCTTCCGGCCGGTCTTATTCCCGGTGTCAGAATGAGAAGCTCTTTTCCATATTTCTTTCTGATGCTTTTTATCTCCTGAGGCGATGCCACAACTCCGGCTATACCTGCAGACTGCGCCGCGCCTGCGAGTATGACAACCTCATCGTCCACAGTTCTATTCGTAGTGCCTATCACATCCATAAGAAATGCCGAATCAAGAGATGTCAGCAATGTCACGGCAAAAATTATGGGGGTGTGTTTTCCGTCATTCTTTCTCTGCCAGAGCATCTTTGCAACACCCTCCATCATGTCGAATCCGCCCATCGCGTGAATTGTCATCATGTCGACTCCAAGGTCGAGCGCTGATTTGACTGCTCCCATTACTGTATTCGGTATGTCGTGGAACTTAAGGTCAAGGAAAATAGATTTGTCGTATTTTTTAAGCATCTCAATTACTTTTTTTCCTTCCCTTGTGTACAGCTGAAGACCCACCTTGTAAGTGGTTATGGAATCTTCAAGCTCACGGACAATCTTCTCAGCATCGCTCAACTTCTCAACATCAAGCGGGATTATCAGTCTGTCATTCAACTTCATTATCACTCCTTTATTGATCCGATAAGATTATTTATATCTTCAATCTTCAGTTCTTTCATTCTCTCTTCAAGTCCATTGGAAAGCTTCTCAAGAATATCCGGCTCTATCAGAAGCTGAGTTCCTACCTGTACGGCTGATGCGCCTATAATTAAGAATTCCAAAACATCATCTGCGGTTCTGACCCCCCCTGCGGCTAAAATGGGAATTGACACACTTTTTTTCATTTTGAAGACATTCAAAAGAGAGAGCGGTTTTATTGCTGGACCCGACAAACCCGCCTGTTTGTTTTTGAAGACAAAGCTTTTTGTTTTTATATCAACCGCAGTTCCAATATAAGTGTTGGTGAATGTCAGACCGTCAAATCCGCAGTCTTCGGCTATCTTGCCGATCTGAAAAGAATTCTCATATGCGGGAGATAGTTTTAACAGAAGAGTTCTCTCTGTCATCTTCCGCGCCCCGTTTATAAGAGAGACGGCATCCTCAATCGATGCGTTGAAAGAAATTCCTCCGTGAGAAACATTGGGACAGGAGATGTTTATCTCATAGCCGTCGAATCCGTCTTCAGAATCAAGAATTCCTATCATTTTTCCAAGTTCGTTTTTTTCAAAAGGCGCAATGTTCAGGAATTTTGCGCATTGAAGATTCTTCAGAATCGGCAGAATGTTTTTTACGAAATAATCTACTCCCTTGTTCTCAAGCCCTATTGAATTGAGAAGTCCTCCGTATGTCTCCATTATCCTCGGCATTTCATTGCCGCGCTTTTCATTTAGTGTTATTGATTTTGTGACAAAACCGCCTATTTTTGAAAAATCATTGAATCTGACAAGCTCCTCTCCCCAGCCGGAACAACCGCTTGCGCCGAGAATCGGTTTTTTGAGAATTGTCTTTCCAACCTTTATTTGAGTATTAATCATATACTATCCTGTTGCCGTCAAGCACCGGTCCGTCGGCGCACACTCTGCAAAATGTGTTGTCATCGTATTTGACCATGCACCCGTTGCAGAGTCCGACTCCGCATGCCATTATCTCCTCGCACACGGCAAGATATCTTTTTCCGTTTGCCTTATCCTTAACTGCTTTGAGCATCTTTTTGGGACCGCATGCGACTATGGTGTCAAAATCAAAAGCTTCTATGAAATCCGTCACCCTTCCTGTTCTGCCTTTACCTTGCTTTTCAGAAGCATAGAGGCATTGAATTTTCAAAAACTCAATCACCTTTCCGAATTCTCCCTCCCTGTCTCCGAATATTATCTTGGAATTTTTTCTTTGTCCTATGAAAGAATAAATGCCTGCTATACCTATCCCTCCTGCTATGAAGAGGGTTTTTTCACTGTCAAGAGTTTCGGTAAATCCCTTACCCAGAGGACAGAGGATATCTGCGGAGCATCCAACCTGCATCTGTGTTATGGCATCCGTGCCTCCTCCGACTCTCTTCACAAGAATTGATACCTTTCTATCGGTGTAGCTGAAAACAGAGAACGGCCTTCTCAATATCTTCTCCCTGCTTGAATGGAGAATACTTAGAAACTGACCCGGATATAAAACAGAGTCATCGTTCCTGCTGAAAGTCATCAGAAAAATATTTTCTGTCAATTCCTGTTTATCTAAGAGTGTCGAGAGCAAGTTTAAACTCCTTTAGTTTTTCTTCAGCTAAAACAGAATACTCCGTATTCGGATATTTGTCGGTAATCCTGCTAAGGTATTCAGCGCTCAAAAAAGAATCATTCTTATCCTTGAGATAAATATATGAAAGCGCAAACAAACTTTTGGGGGCATAAACCGATTGGGGAAATGAATCGGCAATCGACTTGTATTTGATTATGGATTCATCGATTCTGTCAAGATTCAGATAGTTTATCTCCGCCAGAAGGAATCTGTTTTCGATATTTTGTTCGACATTTTCTCCCAGAGAATCATTTGAGAGAGAAATGAAGAGTTCAAGAGATTTCACCTTCATCTCTGCCTCTGCAAAGAGCTTTGAATTTTTTTCCTCATTCACTATCTGCCTGTAAGATTCAAGGGCCTTCTCATAATCCGAAAAATAAGTTTCATATAGGATCCCTTTGAAAAAGATAAGAGAATCCTTGGCGGTTGCTCCCGGTTGTATGAGAACTTCCGAGAGAAGTTCCTCTGCTTTTTCATATTCTTTGTTTGCAGTTAGAATCTTTGCCTTCATCAGGTAGAGGGAATTTTTGTATGCATGATCCTGAAAAATTCTTATACCATTGTTTATTGATTTTTCAGCTTTTATTATCTCATTTTTTTTCAGATAGAGGTCGGTGATGATTCTATAGTAGTCGAAACCATCGTCCTTTGAAAGCTTTCCGGAATTCACATTCAACAGATACCTCAATGCTTCATCATAAAGCCCGGAAGTCCACTTAACCTTTCCGGAAAGAAATTTTACCTTATTGTTTTTTTTGTCCCTGTCTGACAGCTGATTGATGAATGAGTCTGCCTCTTCATGAGATGATTTTTCAAGCATTATCTCTATGCACTCGGAGACGGCCTCTATGCGATACTTCCTGTTTCGCGCCACAACCTGCTTAAAGATCGTCTTTGCCACCTCGCTCTCACCTTGAAGAAGATATGTCTTGCCCATAAAAAAGAGCGTCTCGTCGGAAAATTTTGAATTCGGGAAATAATCAAGAAGCTCCGTGAATTTCCTGATAGCTTTGGTGTACTCGCCGGTGTACATATATGATTTTCCTATCAGAAGAAGGGCATCGTCGACATATTCCGATTTTGAATGAAACTGCAGAATTTTTGATGATTTTTCTATCGACCTGTCGAGAAGGGATTTGTTGACTATCCCGCCATTTTCAAGAGGCCTCACTCCGTCTTCATAGTATTTCCGTGCATTATAGAATGTGTTAAAATAGGCGCACGATGATAGAACCGCCAGAAGCAGGATGAGAGTAAAAATTCTCAAGTTCATAGTTTGTTATTATATCATAATAATAGAAAAAATAAAGTATTTTTTATTGTATTAGAATTGGAAATAGATGAATGATGCGGAATTGATATAGGTGCCGAAAACAATTATTCCAAAGATAAATGCCGCATAAACCACATATCTCAAAGCCAGAGGCTTCTTTTTCAGCATTGAGCGAATGCCCCTGTGCCTCTGAAGCGCATGCACTGATTCCATGAAGAGTATCACAGCTATGGAAATCACAAAATCCACTCTCTCTATTCCCATTTTCTTAAGTGCATGTTCATTCAATGTGGCGATTTCCCAGAATGTCGCCATGAAATTTTTAGGGATATTTGATATCACATATATAGCATCCGAAATTGTATTCGCTCTGAAAAAAATCCAGGCGAAAAGAACAAGGGAAAATGTTGTTGAGATTTTTAAGATTTTCAGCGAAGTCTTATGTTCATTCAATCTCAATTTATTTTCAATCCTCTTGATTCTCTTCATACCCGCTGTCTCAAGCACAATGTAAAGGCCGTTCAATGCCCCCCATGCCACAAATGTCCAGTTTGCCCCGTGCCATATTCCGCTGACAAGAAATGTGACAAACAGATTGAAATACCACTTGGGAATTGAGGTTCTGCTTCCTCCCATGGGTATGTACAGATAATCCCTGAACCATGTTGAAAGCGATATGTGCCATCGTTTCCAAAACTCTGAAATAGATTTGGAAAAGTATGGCCTGTTAAAATTATCCATCAGCTTGTACCCCATTATCTGAGCGCTTCCTATGGCTATGTCGGAGTAACCTGAAAAATCACAGTATATCTGAAACGCAAAGAATACTATTGCAGTCACAAATTGGAACCCCGAATAACCGTGGGGGTTGTTGAAAACCGTATTGACAAGAACGGCAAGTCTGTCCGCAATTACAATTTTCTTAAAAAGCCCCCAAAGTATAAGTTTTCCTCCGTCAAGAACCCTCTGCAGGTCAAAGGCATTTTTTTTGAAGAATTGCGGCAAAAGATTTGTGGATCTTTCTATCGGTCCTGCAACCAGTTGGGGAAAGAAAGTTACATAAAGAGCAAATATTCCGAGATGCTTCTGCGTTTTTTCTTTACCCCTGTAAACATCAATAGTATAGCTTAAAGTCTGGAAGGTGTAAAAAGATATGCCCACGGGCAGTAGCAGACTGTGGCCGCTTATGGGATAATCCATGCCGAAATAAGAAAACAGAGCCCTCACAGATGAGTTAATGAAATTGAAATATTTAAAAACGAAAAGAATAAAGAAACTGGCGCATACTCCAAACAGCATGTGAAATTTTTTCCATTCTTTTTTTCTGCTTCTTTGAATCATTATTCCCGCAGAGTAATTTATGAGAATCGCCGCAATCATAAGAACAACATACTCCGGCTTCCAAGCCATATAAAAATAGAAACTGGCTGAAAGAAGCCATATCCAGCGATAATTGAATGGGATTATAAAATAAAAAACAGCTACTAATGGGAAAAATATAAAGTATTGCAACGAATTAAATAGCACTTTTCTCTCCTCCAGATACTATACTGTCAATAATGCGGGAAAAGATTTCCGCTCCCCTTTCATTCAAATGCTCTCCGTCATAGAAGAAAGAATCATCCTGCATAAACCACTGATAGTCGAGATACCTGAAGTCAACGTTCTCCTTTAAAAATTCTATGTCTTTAAAAAATGTTATCACAGTCTCCTCAGTATATCTTTCAAAATAAAGTTTGTGAATGGGAGTGTTCAGAAGGTAGAGGGATATTTTCCTCTCTTCGCAGAGGGAGACTATTTTCAGAAGATATTCGGTCATCAGAGGCGACGATATGTAATCCTTGGTGTTCTTCTCTTTTATCAGTTTCTGCTTCTGCTCTTCAGTCATATTGGCAGATGACATCTTTTTATACCCACCCCATATTTTTTCGCGGAATTCTTCCTTATCAGACGCAAAATTGATCAGAAGAAGGTCATTGTTGTAAAAATTCATAGGCGCTCCGAACTCATACTTGAGTTTGAAATAGTTGTAGAGGTCTGATGATTTTTTTTTGACAATATTCTTTCCGTAATCATCAAGAAGAAGGAATCCATGCTCAAGAAAGAATGTTCTCTCCTTTATCACTCTCTCCTGCGCATCCGTAAGATTATGGATGGAAAAACCAATTATGACATTTTCAATATTCCTGCCTCTTTCAAGAGCCCACTTCAGCTTATAGTAAGTAAAGAAATAATTTTCATTGCTGTATGTAAGACTTATAGCGTCTTTCATCAGGGAAGGGTCAAGAGCGGTCTGCGCATGCGAATCTCCCATAATGAGAGTCTTTACATTGCCGCCTATTTCAGGGGCATGAATTGTCATTGCTTTATTTATGAGGCTTCTGTTAAGCAGAGACCATGCGATGAGAACTGCAGTCACAGAGATGATAAAAATAACAAGGGACGCTCTTTTCATAATTGATTATTATGCCTTTAACAGAAAAAATGTCAATAATCAAGCAATGGAAAAATCAATTGATTTATCCGACAATTTCTGATAGTATCAATCAAAAAGGAGAGAGAATGCACAGAATAATTTTTTTGCTTGCTTTGACGGTTATGCTTGCCTCATGCTCTCAGAACAATTTCGATTTTGATATCTCCCGAGAGGATAAACTTCCAACGGATATAGTCAAGGGAACACCGGAAAATGACATTTTCAAGCCTGTGATGCAGTCAGATGAATGGGAGACTCCGATGCCTATGGAGGGACAGGTAAACACTCTCGGCGCTGAGGACTCGCCTTTTATAACTGATGACATGAGCAGGTTTTTCTTCTTTTTTACTCCTGATGTGAGAGTGCCTTTGACTGAACAGCTCGTTGATACTGTCACAGGAATATGGATGAGCGAAAAGAGCGGCCTTTCCTGGACTGAACCGAGAAGAGTATATCTTGAATCAATAGAATGCCTTGACGGATGCGCTTTTGCAGCCGGAGATACTCTCTATTTTGCCTCAGTCAGAACCGGAAATCTCGGTGAAATTGACATCTTTACTTCAGTGTGGAATGGTGATGACTATGCGGATGTCACAAACTGCGGAGAAGCTCTGAATGTAACCTATGACATTGGGGAATTCCATATCTCGGATGACAAATCGACTCTATACTATGGGAAATACAATGGTACTGATTATGACTTATGGGTTCTTTCGAATGTAAACGGTGAATGGAAGAATCCTGCCGCAGTATCGGCGCTGAACACTTCAAAGAATGAAAATCAGCCATGCCTTGCAGACAACGGAAATGAACTTTGGTACACTTCTGACAGCAAACTCGGATACACAGGACCGGCGGTGTTCAGGTCTTTGAAAACAAATGGAGTGTGGAGCGAACCGGAAGAGATAATTTCCAATTTCGCAGGAGAGCCTACCATTGATTCCGAAGGCAATATTTATTTCGTTCATCATTATATGGATTCTTCAGTCAATATAATAGAGGCTGACATCTACTACTGCAAAAAGAAATGAAATTACTCTTCGATGAATGCTTTGAACTGCTCAAGATTTTCAAAGCTTGATATTATTTTCAGGGTATTTCTGCTCTCTTCTGTTCTCTTTATGGAAGCCGCGTTCATTTTAATTTCTGCCGATAGATACTCATCAATCGCAAGGGTGTGGTTGAAGAACAGAAGTTTTTTTGAAAGTCTGCGTCCTTCTGCAATGCTCTTCAACCCTTCGTCAATCTTATTTTTCGAGATAAGGAATTTTCCGTAGGAAAAAAACAGCATTATCGCAGTCGCCGAGTAAAGCTTCATCTTCATCGCCTCATTTACCGATTTTTCTGCTTCAACGGCATCTGCAGAGCCTGACTCCAGTTTAGAAATCAGTTTCATCTGCCTGAACTTATTTTTCGTATTTTGCCTCAGATTCGCCTTCTTTTCAAATTCGGATATCTGTTTCATCAATCTCTTCATTTCGTCTGTGTTCTTGTCTCTGTAATGCTTCATAAACATCAAATCATAGTATATCTGATATGGCGGTGTATTCTGTCTCTTCAGGTAACGCTCTGAAATGTTCAATCCTCTCTTCAGAAATTTTCTTTCTCTGGTCTGCAGATATTTCATGAAAAATGATGTGGAGCATATATCGATTTTGTGTTTGTAATTTATTATGAAATCGGAAAGATTAAATGCCGCTTTTTCGGCACCTCGTTCATACATGTAGAGAGAGAGCAGTATGTAATTGTAAGGAACCTCGACAGGGTGGTCTATTTCAAGTCCGTAGAGGAGTCCTTCATAAAGGTAGTGAAAATTCTTTTTTGCGTCACCGGCCATTAGATATGCCATTCCCAAATTAGTCGTGATCAGCGGAAGAGCTGAGAGGTTCATATCCTTTTTGTAAATATCGTAGATTTTTTTATGATACTTCAATGAGAGTTTTTCATACTTGCGGTTCTTCGTTTTGAAGAATTTGTTTGAGTTGATTATTGCGAATGTGTTGTAGAGAGATGTCAAAAGGTCTGTCTGACCGCTTTTTTTCGCAAACAGAAGATTCTTATCTGCGAACGCCTCTGCCTTTTTAATTTCATTGGTGTGCAGGAAAACGGATGTCATAAAATCAAAGTAAGCAGCTTTCTTTGCAGAATCCTTTAATTTTCTGCTTGCAAGTTCGAGTTTCTTCAGATTAACTGCGAGATTTTTCCTGTCGGTTGTATTAAAAAAATAAAATGATGCAACTGCAAGATAATATTCAAATTCTTCGTTAAAATTCATCTTAAATCTCTTTTTGATATCCTTATAAACCTTCAAGGCTCCGGCTATCGACTTTTTTTCCTTCTCCAATCTTCCCTTGAGCATGCAGTATCCGAATGTCTCTCCGCACTTCTCTTTATAAAGGCGCAGTACATGCTCTGTCTTTTTGTTTTCCCTTAGAATATTCAAAAAACCGTATGCTATGGACTCATAAACGGATGCATCATCTTTGCTAAGCTTTTCTTTTACTCTGATAAGAGCTGAAAATGCGTTTTCTAAGAACTCTTTATCGACATGCTGTCTGGAAATTTCCGGGTACAGAATGACCGCTTCAAGCTGTTTTTGCGGAGGCACACTCTGTGAGAGAGCTTTATTAAGAGAGTGAGAAGCATAAATTGAGTTCCTGTCATTCTTAAAAAGCCTCGCCGCGGAGATGAACATATCGAATGCCCTGCTGTGTCCGGCTGAAGCGTAAAAATCCCCAGCCTGAAGAAGCATAAACGGATTATCACTGCTCCTTGCCATCTCATCACCCACTTTGACGCAGATTTCATCAATTCTTTTTTTGAGCATTCTGTCAAATATTGTCTGTTTGACTATCGAATGATAAAACATTGAGACTGTTTCGTATTTTCTGCTTAGAATTTTATTTTCCACCGCAGGCGTCACTGCATTCTCTATGCTGTCTTCCGATCCCGTTGAATTCAAAGCTATTGAGTTTACGAATTCTTCCCCTATCACAGAGCCTGTTTCCACAAAATTCTTGGTGACAGCGGGGAATCTGTCGAACTTCACCAGAATGAGCTCTTTAAGAGAATATGGAAAATCCTGAATTCTTGATTTGAAATTAAGATATCCTCCCTTTGATTCGATGTTGTTTTCCTTTAGCATGAAAGAGATAATCTGGTTTAGATAGAGCGGATTTCCTCCAGAAATGCGGGAAAGTTCGCGCACATCCTCAGGTTTTGGCTTTAGCATTGTGCTTTTGAAGAGAAAATCCGAAATGCCTTCCTCATTGAAACCAATCAAATTTATTTCAGTATAAGCAAATTTAGAGAGCTTTGATTTTATGAATGAAAGATTCTTCATTTCCCTTCCTATAAATATGAACCTGATATGCTCCGGTCTCTCAAAAAAGACCCAATTCAAAAGCTCTAGGGACTCAGAATCAATATATTGTGAATCGTCAATAATTATCAAAACACTTTTGGTGAATGAATTTAAAAGATGCTTGAATCTCTCTTTGACTGTTTGCATTTTTGATAATCTTAGAAAGACGGACTCATAGGAATCTATGCTGTCTCTTGCTTTATCCATTTCCAAAAGAATTTTCATCGCAAGAAAGAATGGCTCTTTTCTCTGTGAACAGATAGTCTTTATGGTTGAAAACGGAATACTTTTCAAAACTGAATTTACAAAATGGGTTTTTCCGATTCCCCCCTCTCCGGAGACCAAAAGACATGTTGAATCTTTCGAGAGAGCAGAGATCGCCTCTGCGGTCTCTTTCTGCCTGCCGACAAACAAATCCTTTTTTGATGAATCAGAAAACTCTTTGAAACACATGACTTCGACCGGTTCATTTATTCCTTTGAAAGTAAAATCGCCGTATTTGTCAAACAGAGCGGATGACGATACTGCATCCGCAAAACTCTTGTCGGAGAATATCTTCATACTCTCCCCCTTGACTGCAATTCTTGCCGCCAGATTTATGTTTCCCCCAATGAATGTGTATTCCCATCTCTCTTCTCCGCCTATTATTCCTGCATATCCCTTCTTCAGGGTGCATCCGATTTTAATCTCTATTCCAAGTTGTTCAGCCTTTTTGAGCAGGTAATTCATATAGTAAAGAAGACGCATCGGAGCATTCTCCACGGAGACAGGCATCCCACAGGCAACAAGAACCATCCATCCCTTATCCGCCCATTCTATTTTATTGACATAAACCTGTTCTCTGTCTGCCTCTGAAATCATCTGCTCGAAAAACTCTCTCAAATCCTCGGGTTTCTTCTCCTCTGCAATATTTATGAAACCTGCAGGTATCTCCCTCAGCTCGCCAAGAGAATTTTTTTTTCTCATCTCCCCTATTACGGGAGGAAAATCGAGATTGATACTCTCTTTTATATCCTCATAGGTGAAAGAAGATATCTGGGGATGAAAGTAGATAAACTCTCTTTTTTCTGCTTTTACGATATGAGGAAATAGATTTTCAGTCATCTCTTCTATTTTTATGCCCAGCTCGGTTGACATTTTTCTGTTGAACTTATCTATGTTTTTTTCAAACTCGCTTCTGACGGAATTTGAAAACTCGGGAGAGAGATAGAATAGGAGTCCGTCGCCTGCAAATAGAATTACATACCCGTCTTTCTCATATATTTTCTGAATTGCGCCGGAAAATACCGAGTCCACGATATCCCTTATAACCTCCTGACCGTATTGACTCTTTTTGATAAACATTTCAGTTGTCTTTGTGAAATTTGATATGTCCGCGAAAAAAAATTTTCCAATCATAATCTCCTCTTTTTTATTATCTAAAATAATAATGATTAGACATCGGTTGTCAATATGCACATCTTTACAATTTGATTTTTATCAAGATACTGAAGTAATGATTTTTGCCTTACTTGCCGCATTGTTTATAGGTATTGCAGATGCCTTTTCAAAATACGCAGTGATGCGCCTAAAACCGGGCGTCTAATGGTTATCTCCGGAATCATTCAACTGATTCTCAATGGACTCTTTTTTTATGTCATGAGGGGCGAATTTCCGGATAAATATCTTCTTTTGAAACTTTCTGCCGTTCAGGTTGTTTCAATTCTCGCCTATCTGCTCTGCATAATTGCGTTTCTTCATGGAGATGTATCCATACTTACGGCGATACTCTCTGCATCATCAATTTTCTGTGTTGTTTTGGGAATAATTGTTCTGAAAGAAAAGATTTCAGTGGTTCAGGGAATCGCAGTGCTTCTTATAATTTCAGAAAGCATAGGAATTTCATTTGATGGCAATAGGTCCGCGGAGGAGAAAAAAAAGAGGTATCTGTGGCTCGCTCTGACTCTTGCCGCTACTCTACTCTTGGGAATCTGGGCATTTCTATCGAAAGTCATGCTGTTAGAAGTCAAACCTAACGAACTCTCTTTCTTTAACTCAATTCTTTCTTTTTCTCTTTTGACTCCTTATTTATAATAGCAGTAAGAAGAGAAAAGAATGCGGAAGTCGTGCAGTTGGATTTGCCGTTCTTGTATCCTCGGGTCTTATGCTTTTTTATTATTCGGCAGTTAAAATTCCCATATCACTGGCATCTCCGATATTCTGTTCAAGCCCTTCTGTCACTGCTACAGTATCCGTCTTCATGTTCAAAGAGCGTCTGAGTCCTCATTAGTATATTTCCCTTGTGATAATAATATTCAGCATGTTTCTTCTTTAAGTTTTTTGCTTGATAGTAAAACAGGTCGCCCCGATTTTATTTCAATCTACGAATTCTATCTTTTTCTTATCATACCTTTCGGGGTCTTTGCCTGCGATTGTTTCTCCCGGATAACCCAGCGCAATCAGTGAGAAAGGAGCGAGATTTTTTTTGAGTTTTAGAAGTGCGGAAATCTTCTCCATCCTTTCCTTTACCGGGTAAATGCCAATCCAGCATGCCCCTATGCCCTCAATGTGTGCAGAAAGGAGTATATTCTCTGTCGCCGCCGAACAGTCCTGCGAAAAGTATCCGGGGTCATCCTGCCTTGCAGTGTCAGCACATACAAGTATCACCGCTGATGCATTCTTTGTCATGCCGGCATATCTGTGCACTTTGGATATTTCGCACATAAGATTTTTATTTCTGATGACAATGAAATGCCACGGCTGAGTGTTGTGGGCTGACGGAGCATACATTCCAGCTTTCAAAATAACTTCAATCTTTTTTTTTTCAATCTCTTTGTCAGAATACTTTCTCGTGCTTCTTCTCGTAAGAAGGAAATTCTGCTCTCTGTTCATTTTTCTCTCCTGAGAGATTTTATTTTGTCTTCTATTTCTTTTACCGGATGGGATGAGTAGTACTGCTCATAAGATTCAATCGCCTTAATCCTGTATGAATCGTCTCCTGATATTTCAAGCAATGCATTATACACATCGCCTATATCCGATTTTTCTTTGGCGTCATTGAGCAATTCTAAAAGTTTTTCTTTCCCCTCTTCCTTGTTTCTTTTAGAAATCATGAGACACTTCAGAATAATGAGCCCTATTCTTTCACTCTCCGATAGGAGCACTTCACCTTTTTCCAGAGCTTTTAACCCCTCTTCAATTTTAACTAAAGCTTCATCATACTTTTCTTTTTTAAAGAGTATTTTCGATTTTTCTAAAAGCGCTTTTGCCATATTAGGATTTAGATTGTATTCAATCATTATCTTCAATGCTTCATCAATATTCTCTTCCGCCCTTTCAATATCTCCAAGAAGATTGTATGAACATGCAAGATTCATTTTCAAAATGGAAATTCCTCTTTTATCGCCCAGCTCCTCAGCGATCTTCAGGCTTCTTGTGAAATAATCCAGAGATTTATCATGCTGACCCCACTTTCCATACACATTTCCTATATTGCTCAACACTATCCTTATTCCCATTTTCGCATTCAGCTCCTCCGCTATCTTCAGGCTCTTCTGGAAATAATCGAGCTCTTTTTCATAATCTCCTCTCATTTCGCATACTCCGCCGAGATTGTTGAGCGCAATCCTGATATTTTTTTTCTCACCCAGCTCCTCGGCAATTGCAATCTGTTTTAGATAGTGCTCTTCCGCCTTGTCAAAGAGGTTCATGTGAAAATAGACCGAACCCATATTTCCGTATATGTAACTAAGCACGAATTTACTACCTATGGTTTTTGCCACCTCCATCTCTTCATTGAAATAATCCATAGCCTTTTCATAATTTCCCTTCATCCATTCTATCAACCCCATGTTGCCTATTACTCCGCAGAGACCTGTTTTATGATTATTCTCCGTGCAAAGCTTCTTTGACTTTTCGTAGTACTCCATCGCCTCATTAAATTCACACTTGTCTTTGTTGATGTTGCCCATGGTTAAAAGTATTTCAGCTATCAACTTGCTGTTATTGAGCTCTTCAGCCATATCAAGCGCCTTTTGATACAGCTCCCTGCTGATGTCAAGATCGCCCGCTCTCCAACATGTCTGAGCTCTTCCCATCAGCACCATTGTCATGCCCTCTCTGTTTTGAGCGGTCTGGAAAATCACTTCCGCCTTTTTAAAAGATTCTTTGGACATCTCTATTTCGCCTCTTTCAAACAAAAGTTCTCCATAGGCAAGAAATGTTCTGGCTTTCCTGATATCATCGTCCGCTTCTTTCATGCCGGAAACAAGATTCTCGTAAATAATTTTCGTTTTTTCCCATTCCCCCATTTGGTAGTATACCTCCCCCAGAGCAAGGTTCAGATCAAAATATTCATTCCTGTCATCAGAGTATTTCAATGCCGCCAGAAGATATTTTTCCGCATCATAGTTTCTAAAATTATTTTTGGATTCAATTCCTGTTTCTTTATAATAGTATTTGGCTTTGTCGAAAACTTCGCCTTTTTCATAGTGATAAGCCATATCCGCATATTTTTCCATCTCCTTTCCGTGGATTCTTTCAAGAGCATTCGCCGCTACAAGATGAAGCTCTTTCAGTTTGTTTTTCAACTGCATATTGTATGCCGCATCTCTCATCATGTTGTGCTTGAATATATATTTCAACTGATTTAGGGGTTGCCATATTTTCTCATCGACGCCTTCAGAAAGGGATTTTTCATCCATCCTTCCCGAAAGCATTTTCGAAAGAACATCTATTTCAAACTCTCTGCCCAACACTGCGGCGCTCTGCACCATCTCCTTCAGTTCTCTCGTTAGCCTGTCAATTCTCGCAATGATTATTGCATTTATCCCTTGCGGAATATCTTCAATATCCTTTTTCAGGCAATACTCATCATTCTTTATTTCAAGGATTTCATTCTCGATAAGATACAAAGATATCTGTTCTATGTAGAAAGGATTGCCTTCTGTCTTTTGAAAAATTTTCTCTATCAGATTTTCGGATGGCGAAAATATAAGCTGTTTTGAAATATAATCCCTGCTCTGCTCAAGGTCAAATAGGCCAACTGTAATTTCATTCACAGGACACTCCGCTTCGACAGGCAGTGTAATTTTTGAGCCGTCATCCGAATATCGTGAGGTAGTAACTACAAGAATCGGATAATCCTCTATCTTTCTTGCAAGAACTTTAAACACCTCATTTGATTCCTTATCCTGCCACTGGATATCTTCTACGCAGATAATAAGAGGTTTTTCCAATGAGATTATCTTAAGCAGATGTTTGATGGCAAAAACAGCATTTTCAAATTTCAGCTTGGAATCCATTGATTCCCATTGTGAATCTTTTTCCGCTATTTTCAAAAACCCTTTCAGCATATCCTTGGTGTGGCTGATTTCTTCATCCGTCCATTTGTTTTCACATTCGGGCGAAGCAGAAATCACCCGCTTCCATGAATTTTCAAACTCATCTTTCCTCTGCTTTTCGCTCTCATTGTTTATCTGACCAAAAAGCTTCTTTAGAAATATCTCAAATGGTAAAAAACTTTTATTGTAAATGTCGTCATTTTTGAGAAGAGCAATGGTGCATACCTCGGAATTCTTCTGCATTATTTCAAACATCAGACGAGATTTTCCGACTCCCGGATCGCCATAGATGTTTACAACTCCTCCAAATTTTCCGTTCATTAGTTTTTCATCCACGATTTGCTGGATTCTGCCGACCTCTCGTTCTCTTCCAACAATTTCATTTTCAAAAAGCGTCTCCTCCCTGCTCAGATTCTTTTTTGACTTTATCTCATACACCATCTCTTTTCTTGATTTCCCTTTGAAGAGAATCTCTCCTATTTCAGAAAAAACATACTTCCACTTCATTTCCTCTGCCACATGTTTCTCTGTCCAGAGAGCGCCGTACGGCGAACTGCTCATAATTCTTGCAGACATGTTTACTTTATCGCCAAGTATCGTGTATGTACATCTTTCTCTTGAGCCGATATAGCCGGCATATACTCTACCGTAAGTTAAAGCGGCTCTTATATTCTTTTCGTCGAGAGAGACAATCGCTTTTGCGCATTCAATAGACCTCTCAAGGTTTTTTTCGAATGATACGGGAGCTCCGAAAAGTATCACAACCTTCGCTCCCTTATCTCCGAAATCAATCATGTTGAAGTAGCCTTTATATTCTCTTGTATAATTTATTATCATCTTCATAAGAGAGTTTATTTTTTCAAATGCGTCATAATTCCTGAATGAAACGAAGAGAGATGAAGCGTCGCGGAACTCTCCGGTAAACTTCTCGGGCATCAGCTTGATGTTGAAAAATTTTCCGGTTAAATGGTCATTCTCTATTATCTCTGTCTTCAAGGAAGGTTTCTTTATCTTACTGCTCTTTAAAAGAAAATATTTATTTTCTTTTTCTTGGAAAAAATCTGCCGGCAGATTTTTTAAAACCGACTCATGCAGGTTGATTTCATTCGGAAGAGACTCTGCCTCTGCCTCAGCGGCATCATCTATCGTCTGCCCTTTGAAATAGTATGAAAGATTACTATCATCTCCTACGATTGCCCATTCTATGACTCCAGCCGAAACGCCGATTCTTACAGCTATCTCGAAATCCCCCAAAACTGTCTTCTTGATTCTGTTCTTTTCAATCTCTCTAACTATATCTATTGAAGCTCCGGCGGAGTTTATCCCTGTATCATCCGGGAAAATAGCGGTGAATGCATCTCCGGCGAATGTGGCTATGAAACCGTTATATTTGTGTATTGGAGAAATGAGTGAGTGGAATATTTCATTTATTATTTCAGACAGGATTTCGCTTCCCTTGTCATTTTCCTTCATCAGAGTTTCCGTCATGTGCGTGAATCCTTTTATATCAACAAATAAAGCAGAACCCTCCGCAATACCGCTCATCTCATTTTTATTTAGTTTGTTTAATATAAATTCAGGCACCAAATTCAGCATTCAGAGATTATATCACAAAAGTAAATTCAATCAACCTGTCTTTTTTATATTTTGTTTTTTGGGGAATAGTGCGGGGCTTTTCAAAGCCCCGACTATAAAAGAATCTGCTTACTTCTTTGCGGTCTTTTTGACTGCTTTCTTTACAGTCTTCTTTGCTGCTGCTTTTTTCGTTGCAGCTTTCTTCGCTGTCTTGCATCCGCATGTGCACTCTTTTTTCGTTGGCATAGTGCCTCCTTTCTTGAGATTTGTGATCTTTTCAATTAACGATGATTCAAAATAGCTAAACATCAGTTTATATCCTTTTGTCTGTGTTTATATATATTTATATAGTATAATTTTTTCGCTTTTTTTACTAATTTCCCGTAACCTTCATAATTCATATAACTTAATTATACACCATTGTATTACAAAAATCAAGGGGGGCGGTATCTTTTTTTCAAATATGGTAAAATGCCACATATCATCCGAACTCCGCTTAAACAGAGCATTTTGACACTTTACAGCGAATAACCAATAAACTGATAGATAATTCCATTTCTAGTTACGGGTTGCGAGTTTAAATACAATAGGACAGATGATTAAATGACTTGTCTTTACAGTTCCGAATGAGAAGCCTGTCCACAGCGCTCGTCTTTTCAATGCTTCTCATGAGGACAATCAATTAATTAACTTATTGATACACGTAAGCTACAAGTCGGCGAGGACGCTCCGCGAAGACGCCCATCAAGTGGTTCTCCCCTTGCTCCGCTATCCCATCTTGATTAAGCGGCGAAGCGGAGTGTGTGAGCCGACGCTACACCCGCGTGTAGCCCCAGCTCAATCTTCAATAATCAATTAACAATAAACTGATAGACCCTTCACGATAGTCATAACTACTGAATAGTTCAGGGTGACACTGTTGAGTAAGATTTTGTCTTTACAATTCCGAATGAGAAGCCTGTCCACAGCGCTCGTCTTTTCAATGCTTCTCATGAGGACAATCAATTAATTAACTTATTGAAAGTGAAAGCTACAAGTCGGCGAGGACGCTCCGCGCAGACGCCCATCAAGTGGTTCTCCCCTTGCTCCGCTAACCCATCTTGATTAAGCGGCGAAGCGGAGTGTGCGAGCCGACGCTACGCTATTCATCAGCCTCCTCATATTTCTTGATTTGCGACTAGTGATTTTGGACTAGGGATAGCTTTTGATTAAGCGGCGAAGCGGAGTGTGCGAGCCGACGCTATGCTATTCATCAGCCCCCTCATATTTCTTGATTTGCGACTAGTGATTTTGAACTAGGGATAGCTTTTGATTAAGATTTTGCCTTTTCAATAATTTTCACAAAGTTCTGGTGCAACCCGAAGCGTCTATCATGTGCGTTCGCGCACATTACACCCGCGCCAATGCTTTGTGAAGATTCAATCAATTAAATAACTTATTGATACACGAAAGCTACAAGTCGGCGAGGACGCTCTGCGCAGACGCCCATCAAGTGGTTGTCCCCTTGCTCCGCTATCCCATCTTGATAAAGCGGCGAAGCGGAGTGTGTGAGCCGACGCTACACCCGCGTGTAGCCCCAGCTCAATCTTCAATAATCAATTAACAATAAACTGATAGACCCTTCACGATAGTCATAACTACTGAATAGTTCAGGGTGACACTGTTGAGTAAGATTTTGTCTTACCATCTCACCATCCTCCGCCTCGTAAACTCGTATTGTTTCGGTTACCTCAAGCACTCCGTCCTCTCTTATTACCACATCGGACAGGAAGGATGTAATTCTCTCTTCCTGCAATGACAAACTATCCTGTGAATCCTGACAGAAAAGAAAAACTGAAGCAAATATCAGAAGAAGAACGTACCTTCTCAATTACCCGCTTTTACATCCGCTGAAACATTCTCCCTTTCTGTCGAGGAAGTAATTTCAAAGTAATCTTTGCTTTTATAATTGAACAATAATGCAATAATATTTGAAGGAAACGATTCTGTGAGTATGTTAAAATCCCTCACAGTGCCATTGTAATATCTTCGTGCATATTGTATTGCATCCTCTATTTCAATAAGATTCTTCTGCAGGTTTATAAACTGGCTGTTCGCTTTAAGGTCGGGATACGCCTCGGCAAGAGCGAAGAACTGTTTGAATCCGGATGACAGCATCACCTCCGCTTCGCTCTGCTCCTTTACATTTGAAGCATCTACGCACTTCTGCCGAATCTTTGTAATCTCTTCAAGAACAGTACCCTCATACTTTGTGTATGCTCTGACTGTCTCCACAAGATTTGGTATTAGACTATATCGCCTCTTTAGTTGAACATCGATGCCGCTCCATGCCTCTTTAACAAAATTCTTCTGCCTTACAAGCTTGTTGAAAAGATAAACAACATAAAACACAATTGCAAGAACAAGAGCCGTTAAGCCGATTTTCATATTCTCCTCTCAGTTTAGATTGTATTTTTCCATCTTATATCTTAAAACTCTCTCTGTGACCTTCAATTCCTCCGCAGTTTTTCTGACCGAATTTAAATTCTTTTTCAGTGATTCGGCTATCCTTTTCTTTTCCATTCTTTCCACCATATCTTCAAGAGAGCCTTCACCGGTTTCAACTGGAGCCGGCATGTGTTTTATGACAATATCATCATCTTCAATTTCAATTCCTTTAGAAAGTATTACGGCTCTCTGGACTATATTCTGAAGCTCCCTCACATTTCCCGGATAATCATACTCCATAAGTTTCTCTGTTGCCCTCTTGGAAAAGCCGGAAATTTTCCTCTGATTTTCCGCGCAGTATACTTTCAAAAAATGCTCTGACAGAAGCATTATGTCTTCTTTTCTTTCAGACAACTTCGGGATTTCAAGGCTGACCACATTCAGACGGAAGTAAAGGTCCTCTCTGAACAATTTATCCTTCATCATCTGCTCAATGTTTCTGTGGGTCGCAGTTATTATCCTTACATCTGTTTTGATGGGTGTGTTGCCGCCTACCCTTTCGAATTCTCCCTCTTGAAGCACTCTGAGCAGTTTGACTTGCATGTTAAGAGAGATGTCTCCCACTTCGTCAAGGAATATCGTTCCCTTGTTGGCTATCTCGAATCTGCCCTTTCTCCTCTCCTGCGCTCCTGTGAATGCTCCCTTCTCATATCCGAAAAGTTCGCTCTCAAGCAGGTTTTCATTCAATGCGCCGCAGTTTACACCGACAAATATATTATTTTTTCTCGAACTCTTTTCGTGCAGAAGACGAGCCACAAGCTCCTTTCCCGTTCCCGATTCTCCGAATATCATAACAGGCGCTTTTGTATCCGCGACTCTCTCTGCCATATCGATGACATTCTTCATCTTTTCGGACAAAAAGAGAATTTCTCTCTCTTCAATTTTCTTTTCATTCTTAAGAAGCGAAAGTTCGTCATTTGCCGTTATCATTCCGCTGATGTTCGTCACCTTCCTTTCAAGGTCATCCAAATTGACCGGTTTCTGTATATAGTCGTAACCTCCGTTTTTAAGCACATAGATTGAATCTTCGACAGAGGCATATGCGGTGACGAGAATGAAGAATGCTTTTGATTTCACCTCTTTCATAAAATCAAGTATATCCTTTCCGCTCCCATCCTTCATCCTCATGTCCGAAATTACAATATCAAACTCCTGCTCTTTCAGTATCGCCTTTGTCCGGGCGACTCCGTCAGATTGAGAGACATTGTGTCCTACGGACTTTAAAAATTCCGCTATATTCTTTCTCTGCACATTTTCATCATCAATCACCAAGATATCAGCCATTATTCATCTCCTTGAAATATACTGTCGCCTTTGTGCCCTCTCCTTCTCTTGATTCTATATCTATCCCGCCTCCATTCTCCTTTATTATCTTGAATGCCGTGGCAAGCCCCACTCCGCTTCCGTTCTCCTTTGTTGTAAAATAAAGGTCAAAGATTCTTTCCAGATTCTCTTTCTTGATGCCGCAGCCGTAATCCCTTACTGTTATCCCTCTTTTGTTTTCTGCGGGATACACTTCAATTTTTGAATTTTTCTCTGACGCCTCGATAGAATTCAGGATTATGTTTCTTATTGCCATTATCATGTAGTCAATGTCGCAGACAGTCTCCTCTTCATTAAATTGCTTTATTTCAAGAATAATATTCTTCTCGTCAAGCATCGGCTTCAGAGGCTCGCCTGCATTGCGCGCCAAGTATTCGAGTTTTGCTTTTTCAAACCTGTACTCGCCCGGTTTAGAGTACCTCATGAAATCCACTATTTTTTTGTTCATCCTCTCAACTTCATTGAATGCTTCTTTCAGCATCTCCTTCTCTTCTTCAGTTACTGTATCTCTTCTTGAAATCCTCTGAAGTATAATCGAAATTCCGTTAAGCGGATTTTTAAGCTCGTGCGCTATCTTAAATGACAACTCTCCAAGCATTGAGCGCCTCTCCTTTTTCTCATTCTCTTCTTTAAGGTTCTCTATCTCCGTAATATCGTTTAGTATAAGTATTGATTCCATTTTGTCATCGGAGTGTACTGCGGAAGCCAGCATCTTTCTGTTATCAATCACCACCGGTTCGTTTATTCTCTCTCTCTCTGATGAGAGAATGGCCATAAGCTTTTCATTTCCGATCAATTCTTCCTTGGTTTTGAATATTTCTTCTGCGGCTTTATTCATCTCTATGCCTGCGTTTCCTTTGACTATCATGGGATCCTTTGTTATTTTGAAGATGCTTGAGAGTCTTCTCTCCCTCTCTATTATTTTGCCTGAAAGGGAAAGCGCCTTGTAGTAGTAAAAAAACATAAAAAAAGCAAACGAAGAGAAGAGTATGACCATAAGCATTCCTGTAAATAGGACTCTCTTCTGCGACCTCACTGCGCTTTCAATATCTGCATTCTTGAAGCCTATCCTTAATAGTTTATCCGTATTCTCTATAGGATGCACATACTCTCTTATTGTCTGCCCGTTGAAATCACTCTCCCTCAAAATCGGCTCATGTTCGACCATGGCAAACAGGAGCATTGAGTCCAAATATATCGCTGAAAGTTCCGACACATTTCCCGTGGCTGTCAGGATTCCATTCATGTCCTGTATCGCGACATACTCGACAGAAGAGAGCCATTCAAGATTTTTGATGTACTGTCCGATGCCTCCTCCAAGAGATATTCCCGTCAAATCCTTTTTTATCCTTTTTATTTCATAGACATTCCTGTTTTCAAAGAGAGTCACGGCATAATATTCGTCATTGCTCTTTGGTGAAAAGTAAAACCCCTGAGAGAGTGTGTCATTAACAATAAACGGCATATCCTCGGCCATGCTGTATTTCTCTTTGTGTGTGAAAAGTTCATTTGTCATGTTTTCATAGATGAAATCCTCAAGCTTGTATGATATTGAGTCGCTGAAAGAGTATGTCATGGATATGGTTTGTGACAAGGAATTGCCAAGCCGTATGTAGTTATCTGTAATGTTCCTCATTCTGCCCTTGTAATCGAGGATGATGCTCGTCATAAGCGCAAGAGTAAGAAGGGCGAGGACAATAAATCCGATAATGATGATGATGCCGTTTTTGCTTTTCATTTTTATAATTTATTTTCCATCTGCTTATAATTATTCACTTAATCAAAGTTATTTTTCCTTCATACATACTGTTTCCAGTGCTTACTTTATAAAAGTAAATACCCGCCGACAATTCATTTGCATCCATACTCATTTCATTATATCCGTTTTTTAGATTTTTGAAAGCCTCTTTCATTGTCCTTCTGCCGCGAAATCATATATCTCCATCTCAAGATTCCCGCCGCTGTCTCCTTCTATTGTCATCTCTATCAGGCCTTTGCTCATTGTCTTTATCTTCACATGCTCTTTTATTCCCTTCTTCTCTGTAATCATTTTAACCATGGCACTTCCGAGTATTGACACATTTGTCACTTCATCATACTTCCGTATCTCCATCTCTGCAACCCTGTCTGGGTTGCCCATCTTCCTGTCTATGCTTACTACAACACTTGAATTCTTTAATTGACATTTCATTTGTTTATCACCTTATTATTAATTGTTTTGTTGTAATTGTGTTTTTTTCTGTTTTCAATTTTATAAAGTATATCCCATTCTTCAAGTGTTTGATGTCTGTCTTGTGTTCGCCTGTTGTCTCTGATTCCTCTTTAATTAATTCTCTTCCTGATATGTCATAAACTGTTAATGTTGCTTCTTCATTTGTATTCCACTCTATTGTCTTACAACCTGTTACTCTGATACTCTGTAACTCTGCAACATCTTTTATCTCACGGCTTTCTTCCGTCCCTGTCGGCCCAAAGTCGCCTCTGAGTATCACCTCATTATAGCAAGGGTATCTGTATGGCTCGCTCCCGTTTATGGTTATACTATCAGGGCTTATTGTATCTCCTACTGCTATCGTAGGTTTATCTGTATTCGTCTTAAACTTTATAAACATCCTGTCCCTCGCTGTGTTCCACCACACCGCTCCCAAGCTGTCTATCCCGTCAAGCCATGTATGGCTATTGCTCAGTTTCAATACTTCATCTATGTTCCCTCTGTTCACTGTGCAGGTATCCATGCTTCTATTAAAATACAGGCCCACTATATCATCCTCATCTATCCCGTCTCCCACCACTGTCCCCTCATAAGCCACTGCCGAGTCAAGTGTGGGTTTGTTTTCATCATACAAAGTATCCCATTCTATTATGTATGTCTTCATTACCTCCATATCATAAGTCAATGGCAGCTGGGGGTCTGACTGGCCTGTCCAGATTATTTCAGCTCTGCCATTGCCCGTGAAGTCATATACCAATACATGGCTCCCTGAGAATGTGTCATTGTCCATGCTCCATATCATCTCAAAGCTGTCATCTCCTGCCACCTCAAACACCTCTATTATGCTACCCGCGCAAAGCACCAATTCATCTTGTCCGTCTCCGTCTATGTCGCCATAGTCCCCTCCGCAGCCGCTGAATGATGCGCTTTCTGGTCCGTAGTCCTTCTGGATTCGGTGATCCCACTTCGTATAATAATGATTATCTGCATCATTTTCAAATATTATATGTGCCCACTCCGCAGGTGACTGGGCAAATGCCAACCCACCCGTAATATAATCTGTATTACCATCTTTGTCTATATCACCTATTATTTTTAAATATTGTGAACCACCCTTTGTTGTGTCAAATACTGATACAAACGAATCTTGGTTCATATCTTTTGATTCGTACACTTTATGTCCAAGATGTGTCATTGTTATTACATCAAGCATACTGTCTTTATCTAAGTATCCGATATCCATTACATAAACTTTTCTATTGAATGTATCCTCATATGCAAAATAGTAGCTGTTATCGCTGTCGCTCTCCATATAGAACCAACCGTATGACTCGCTTACTGTTGTGTATGGATTAGGGGCTCCGTATATTCTGTCTACGCCGTCATTCTTTATCAGCTTAGTTGAACCAAGCGTGTGAAACTCCCCGGGAAACGTAGAATCGCCACATGTCCATGTTATCTCTTTATGAATACTATCTGTGTCAGACTGCTCAATTATTGATATTGCACTTGAATCAATAACTGTCATACCAAGTAAATCCAATTTACCATCTAGATCATAATCCCCTGAATAAAAAATATAACCATCGGCAAACGTTGCTATTGTGTCAAACCAATTTGAAGTAGTATCATAATAGTATATGTTTGAGTTGTAACTATATAAAGGGGGTAACATATAATTTAACACAAATTCATTATTTTTCAATTGCATATACTTTACGCTTATAAAATCTGACGGACTGCCATTTCCTACATCAAGAGTCTGTCTTATCTGAAAATCTTCTGTCTGTACAACCAGTGCTGTCAGTAGTACTAACAGCACTGTTAATTCCTTTAATCTTTTCATTCTCTACTTTGTCTGTCGCTTTTTACTTTATTACTGTTATCTTTCCACTCATTGTTTCAGTCCCCTCTTTTCTCAATCTGTAAAAGTAAATCCCACTGCTTATTCCTTCTGTTGACACTCTTATCTGATTCTTTCCCTTCTTTATTTTCTCTGTCTCTTTCAGCACTACTCTGCCTGTTATGTCTATCACTTCGATGTCTCCTATTCCTGACTGCATTACCTCATAAGATACAAGTCCGTTCTTCGCAATATTGCTCACCGCTTCCTTCTCTCTCTCTTCGTTAAGTTTTATTCTATTCCCTTTACCAAGCTGTGTCAAGGTTTCTGAGTCCACCTCATCATATTCATAGCATTCAACTCTGGCTACTCTTGTATCCTTGCCGACCTTGCACTCCAGTTCAATACGGGAGTATAATAAAAGTTGTGTAAAATTAATAGAAGTGGAATATAATAAGATTAATGAGAAGGAGACTGAAAGAGGTTTGGAGAGAGTATGCAGACTCTCTCCAAAAAGCGAACAAAAACTTTTACATGGAGGAACCCAATGAACCCTAAAGAGTCCCTACCAAAAGATATTATAGCTGACATTAATGAATTAAGCAACAGTTCTTTGCGGTTGTTATTGGAGGGAGACATTGAACCGAATTATGAAGAGTGAGCGAGAGATATATCTGTCAAGCAATGATGATTATGCTAATGGGTATATTGAGCGGGAACTTGGAACAACTCGGGGGAAAAAGAGAGAGGGCGGCTTTTAAACTTAAACCGCCCTCTGCGGGAAAACTGCTTTCTCTTTTACCTTTTTCCGTTCTACCTTATTATCACCATCTTTCTGTTTATCTGTGCCTCTCCATCTCTGAATCTTATGAAGTATATGCCTGATGAAAGGTGTTCTGTTGAGTAGCTGTGCTTGCCTGTCCTGATGTTCACTTCGCTATGCATAACATTGCCCGTGATGTCATAAACCGCAAAAATGTTCTCCATTGCAGTATTCGTGTATCTGACCTCAGTCATTGTCACTATCACTTCAGTCCTATCAGGTATTACCCTCTTCTCATCAAGATACTTCTCTGCTATTCCTGTAGGATTAGTGTCATAAACAAAGCTCCACATCGCACTCCATTCGCTCTCATGGCTGAACAGGTTTATCGCCTTCACACGCCAATAGTATCTCCCCTCCGTTAACACAGGTGTATAGCTCGTGTCAGCTGTCAATACACTGTCCGGGCTTCCAAAGAGTGAGTCCTCATCTATCTGTACCTTATATCCGCTTATTCCGGGATACGCATCTGTCGACTTCCTCCAGATTAGTGCGTTCAGCACTGTTTCATTAGTGCCATTCGCAGGGCTCAAAAGTACAGGTGGTGTAGGTAAAACTGCATCAAGATAGAATGTATCTCTCTGCGTTGATTGTGTTGTGTTGCCTGCAGAGTCAGATGCAATTACATACCACACATACTGGCCATCTGTCAGTCCCGCCGGTTGAGTCCATGTCGTATCTGTTATCGTCGCTTTCAATGTGTCGTTTACATAGAGTTTGTAATTGGAAAAATAATCATCATAAGATTTATTCCATAGGTATGTGGGTGTGTCATCTGTTATATTGCCTATCGGTGAGATGAGGTTAAATGCGCTTGGAAAAGTAGTGTCGGGAACAAACTCTAAAATATATAATGCGCTATAATCAGCAACATAGGCATAATCGCCTGAAATATAGACACCCAATGCACGACCCGGTGTATCATAGCTTCCTGCAAGGGTTGGGCTTGAAGGATTTGAGATATCTATTATCTGTAAACCATCACCCTCATCAGCAACATAGGCATAACTGCCTGAAACATAGACACCATAAGCCCTCCCCGATGTATCATAGCTACCTGCAAGGGTTGGGCTTTTCGGATTTGAGATATCTATTATCTGTAAACCAGAACTACCATCAGCAACATAGGCATAACTGCCTGAAACATAGACATCATAAGCATAACCCGGTGTATCATAGCTTCCTGCAAGGGTTGGGCTTGAAGGATTTGAGATATCTATTATCTGTAAACCACAATCATCATCAGCAACATAGGCATAACTGCCTGATACATAGACTCCCAATGCACAATCCGTATCATAGCTCCCTGCAAGGGTTGGGCTTTTCGGATTTGAGATATCTATTATCTGTAAACCATAATTAACATCAGCAACATAGGCATAACTGCCTGAAACATAGACATCATAAGCATAACCCGGTGTATCATAGCTCCCTGCAAGGGTTGGGCTTGAAGGATTTGAGATATCTATTATCTGTAAACCAGAATCCTCATCAGCAACATAAGCATAACTGCCTGAAACATAGACACCCCTTGCATAACTCGGTGTAACATAGCTACCTTTAAGGGTTGGGCTTGAAGGATTTGAGATATCTATTATCTGTAAACCATAATCATAATCACCAACATAGGCATAATCTCCTGAAACATAGACACCCAATGCATAACCCGGTGTATCATATTTCCCTACTCCCCTTACATTCAAACTATCTGTCGCCCAATTGGGTTGATTGTAATCTTCAGGTTGTTCAAAGTTAACAAGAAGCATATCCTCTTCTCTGAATGCTCTCTCATTTGAAGCAAAAATAAACAATGCTGAAACAATAATAATGATAATGAAAATAACTTTTTTCACAATTCCTCCTGTATGAATACTCCTTCTAATTTCTTTTTCAAAACCATCTCCTTTTTATTAATCATTTCAATCTTATTGTACTGCGCCCACTTTGTCAAGAAGTTCGCATAATAGTATTGTAATGGTCACGATTATATTTCACACCGTACTTTGCGATAGCAAAAGGGCGGATTCTTCCAATCCGAAGACATCCTCTTCATTAATATTTATATCCGTTACCTAAATGGAAAAACGGTTACCCTAAAATCATTGCTAAATTATATTACCTCCGCCAATCCTTCGTTAATCTCTTTGGAGAACTCCCCTATGAATACTAATCCATCTTTACACAACTTCCTTGACAAGTCTCCGTAATACTTCCATCTCTTAAATATGAGACACTATAACTAATTGACTCGATGAATATTAATAGACTATCAGCCATTATGTATTGGATAGGATAAACATCCGACTTCACTACTTTCCAGCCATTTTTCTCACTGATATTTGCCATTTTACCATTATTCTCGGGATACAATTCGCCTGATGAATAAACTGATGAATCTGGAACAATAAAAATATCTTCTGTTTCAAGAGTAAGTTTAGGCGGTTGTGTTGGAAATGGAATATTTTCAATATGAATAGTTTCACTCTTAATCGCTTGATAACTTATTTCAGTATTTTCTGCGTCAGACGGAACTAAAATTGAAATTGTCTTTATCGGCACTATTGGCTTTCCAATGGCATCAGTTAACTTAATATCTGAACAACTGGTTAGAGAAAGATAAATGTAACCTAGAGAATCTTTCAAGGTAAGCGAATTGGATTGAAAAGTTACATCTCTCTGAATAAATTCTGCGGAAATTCCCAACCAAAGCAAAGTACAGATTACAAGAAACATCACACTTGCAGTTTTCATTCTTCCCCCATTTTGTTTTTTTCAATTCTTTCTATTTTTCTGAATAATCAATATATTATATCTGAATAACTATTATCTCAGTATTAAAAATGTGAGAATAGTAAAATCAAATTTAAAATTAAGTATTCATATCCATATAGATAATTCACGTATAAATTAAGATTTTTATAGGGTGAAAATCACTTGGAATGGAAATAAATATATTTAATAGCATTTTATATATTCCCTCTTTACTTAATCCGACAATTCTTTATACTTGTTTTAAAGGAGTATATTGATAATAAAGATTAAGAATCGCGTCATCTCAAAGCAGTCGCCCTTCATTATAGCAGAGGCGGGAATAAACCACAACGGAGATATGAAGCTGGCAAAGGAGCTTATCAAGAGAGCAAAGGAGAGCGGAGCCGACTGCATAAAGTTCCAGACATACAAGGCAGAGAACCTGATAATAAAGAATCAGAAGACAATTTCATTTTTTAATGAGATAAAGAGGTGTGAACTCTCATACGGGCAGTTTGAAGAACTGAAAGAGTGTGCAGTTAAAAATAACATCATATTCATGTCCACTCCCGATGAGGAAGAGTCATTGGATTTTCTTCTGACTTTGAACCTTCCTGCAATAAAGATAGGCTCAGGAGAGGTCAACAATCTGAAGCTTCTTAAAAAGGTTTCTCTCTCAAAAAAGGTGATTCTCATGTCCACCGGAGCTTCAACCGAGGAGGAAATTGACAGGGCTTATGAGATTCTCTCATCGGAAAGCAAGAAGGTTATTCTTATGCACTGCGTTTCGGAGTATCCGGCTGACATTAAAAGTTTGAATTTAAGATATATCAGATACATGGGGTTAAAATACCGCTGTCTGACAGGATTTTCAGACCACACTACTTCGCTGATAGCTCCTGTGGCGGCATTTTTGAGCGGAGCCTCTGTCATTGAAAAGCACTTTACTCTCGACAACTCGCTATCCGGCCCCGACCATAAGTTTTCTCTAAATCCGCAGTCATTCAGAGTTATGGTTGACAATATCAGGGAGGCCGAAGCAGCGCTCGGAGAGGAGAAGAAGAGGATAACCCCAAAGGAGAGCGAACTGAGGCAGTTCATAAGAAAGTCGCTTTTTTCAAAACAAAACATTGAAAAGAATGAGGAACTCTCTGATGGAAATACAATACTTCTCAGACCTCAACTCGGCATAAAGGCAAATGAGTATTTTGACATTATCGGATCAAGGGCTCTATTAAAGATAAACAAGTTTAAACCTATTCACAGAAAAGATATTATCAAGAAGTGAGTCCGCCGAGCTTTTCAATCTCCTTTTCAAGAATTTCAGTTACTCTGTCAAGCTCCATCAATGATTGATTTTCATCAAAATGTATGACTCTTACTCCGGCTTTTTCCAGAAGAATATCTCTCTCCCTGTCTTTTATCATTTGATTTTTTGATGAATGCCATCTATCTGAATCGCACTCGAGTCCCAAAATTCCATCCCTGCAGAAAAATGCAAAATCCAGCCTGTATCTCTTCGCTTTGGTTTTTATTGTGTACTCTCTTCTGAAGAGCTTGCCCCATTTTAAAAGTGTCTCGCCCATTATCTCTTCAAGCGGTTTTATATCATAAAGCTCCGCAATAGTCTTCTTTTTTCTAAGAAGCCGGAAATCTGTTCTTTTCAAGGAGACTCTCATTGATGATTTGTTTAGAAGAGGATTTTTAAGAAAAACAAGTTTTTTAAAATAGAAATTAATATACAGTTCTTCACTATCTGAATCTGTCACTGAAAAATTGGGAAGATACTTTCTTTTGAATATTCTGTGCTTGTCAACAACACCGTACATTTCAATTCTTCCACCATTTGAAAATATTCTTGATGGAAGATAAAATGCAACATATTTTACTCCGATAGGATTCAAACGTCTCAGTGGAATTCTGTATGATTTTCTTTCAAATAGAAGCTTATAGTCAGATTTTCTTCTGATAACTCCCACAAGCAGTTCGCGCTTGTGCTGAGACTCTCTTTTACCGCTCATATTTCCTCTAAACCGGTTTGGTTTATTTCAAATACAAATCCTCTTGTCCTACCCTCCGCAACACTCTCCATTAAGAAAATTATATAGTCCGTGTTGCTTTTGTCAACACTTTTATTTTAATATTGTCAATTAAAGCATTGAAAGTTATTTGACAAAACTAAAATATTGTATATATAAAGGGCGTTATGCTTGACCCTGCAAATACAAAGAGAAGAACTGCAACAATTAGCAGAGCCGCAATAAGAGGCACAAGCCAGTATTTCTTTTTAGAAAATAAAAATTTGAAGAGTGAAGCAATCTGTTTTAAAGTTTCCATAATTAGAATAGGTCCTTTATGTTTTTTTGCCAGTCATTATCCGATTTGACATAATAAGAAGTTAATCCTCTCTCCCTCTCTCTGTAAAATCTCTTATCAAAAAGATAAAGTAGCGGTTTGAAGAGAATGAAGAGTATATAATAAACAAAAGCCACAATGAGAGCTGTCGAGAGAAATGTGAGGATGAAGACTGCCTTCCTGAATAAAAACGCAAGCGGCCGAAGAGTGAATGGGAAGAATATCCAAAGGAAGAGTATCACAGAGCCGATTAAAAGAAGAACATGATTTTCTCTCCCCTTAAGCCACATTACTAAATAGGATGCAAAAATCAGGGTTAGAATCCCCACGCTCTCTCTTCTGTCTTTATGCATGATGCCTCTCAATCTTGAATTCTCCGCGCGCACGGGTCTGTCTAATTTTCTCAAGCTTAAAGTTTCCCATTAGAAGTGTGTCGATGTCTGACTCTATAAATGTCTTAAATGCGTCTTCGGGGCTCTCCACGATAGGCTGTCCGCTCACATTGAAGGATGTATTTATCACAATGGGAGTTCCAGTGATGTCTTCAAACTTTTTTATAAGTTTATAGAAAAGAGGATTGCTTTTTGCGCTCACAGTCTGGACTCTTGATGAAAAATCGGCATGCACTACGGCAGGAAGCTGTGTGAAGCTCTTCTGCAGAAGAGAAAAATCATGGATTATTTTTGAATTTGTATTCCTGAAATCTTTTCTCAATGTTGAAACGCTCAGCATATAGGGAGTGGCGAAATCTTCCTCAAAATAATCTTTATGATTCTCTTCCGCAACTGCAGGCGCAAAAGGCCTGAAAGATTCGCGAAACTTTATCTTCATGTTCATTTCCTTCTGCATCAGCGAATTCCGCGCGTCTCCGAGAATGGAGCGGTTTCCCAATGCGCGCGGACCGTACTCCATCCTCCCCTGAAACCATCCCACAACCTTTCCGTCGGCTATCTCTTCCGCCGCCGCGGCACACACATCATCGGTTCTCTCAAATACAGCTTCAAGCCTCCTTAAAACCTCCTCTATCTCTGAATCGGAATACTCGGTCCCAAGGTATGAATATTCCTGCGGGTTGTCAAACTCGGAACCGAGCATGGAAGCTATATAAAGTGCCGCTCCCATTGCCCCTCCCGCATCACCTGACGCGGGCTGAATAAATATATTCTGAAATTTCGTTTCTCTTTTGATCTTTGAATTCGCAACGCAGTTTAATCCGACTCCTCCTGCTATAACCAAATTTTTCTCGCCTGTTATTTTTTCAATGTGTTTGGCGGTTTTGACAAGTATCTCCTCCGTTACTTCCTGCACCGATGCGGCTATGTCGGCGTGAATATCGGTCACTCTTTCATTTTTCTTCCTTGCCCTTGTGTGAAAAAGATTCTCAAGCCTGCGGCCTGCCATTCTCTTTCCATACTGATATTCAAAATATTTCATGTTAAGGGCGTATGAGCCGTCCTCTTTTATGTCTATCAACTCTTTTTTCATTATCTCAGAGTACTTCGGTTCTCCGTAGGGAGCCAGCCCCATCAACTTGTACTCTCCGGAATTCACCTCAAATCCGCATAGATATGTGAATGCCGAATAAAACATGCCCAAAGAATGGGGGTACTCTATCGAATACAATTGCTCAATCCTCTCCTTAGATGCAACTCCGAATGAAGTCGTGTCCCATTCACCCACTCCGTCATTTATCATGTAAGCGGCAGAATCAAATCCTGAGGGATAAAATGCCGAAGCTGCATGCGAAATATGATGCGGAAGATAGAACAGATTGTATTTTCCCGCAATGCGCCGTTTTATCTCGGTTGAGAGAAAAAGTTTCTCTTTGAGCCATAAGGGAATTGCTGAAAATGCAAAATCAAAATTCCTCGGAGAGGCAAATATCAGGTTCTCCAATATTCTCTCGAATTTTAAAAACGGTTTGTCATAGAAGACAACTGCATCCAACTCATTATCTCTCATGCCGTACCTTTTTCTTAAAATTTCAAGAGATTGAATTGGAAATCTGTCGTCATTCTTTATTCTGGAGAACCTCTCCTCCTGCAGAGCCGCAACAACTCTGTTGCCCTCGATGTAGCACACTGAAGAATCGTGGTATAGAGCGGATATTCCTAATATTTTTTTATCATTCTTCATATTTGAAGCGGGGAATATAGGATTTTAAAAGGTTTTTCACATCTTCATGTTTCTCTGCCTTAAGAAAATTTTCGACCATGCTTCCTATATCCGATTGCGCCATTTTGTTGCTTCCGACGGCTTTGAAAATTTTCTCGAACCTTGTCTCCTCCACACCCTCTTCAGATCTCAACAGTTCCTCAAAAAGCTTTTCACCCTTTCTTTTTCCTGTGTATATTATCGGAACATCCGTGTATGGTTCAAATCCGAACATACGAATCATTTTTTCGGCAAGGTCTTTTATATAGACGGGCTCTCCCATGTCCAGAATAAAGACCTCTCCTCCCAAAGCTCCGCCCGCCGCTTCAAGACAGAGCTGCACAGCCTCCTGAGTTGTCATAAAATATCTCTTCATCTCCGGATGGGTTATTGTGACGGGCTTTTTGTTATTAATCTGCTCCTCAAATATGGGAAGCACGCTTCCTCTTGAACCAAGCACATTTCCGAATCTTACGCATGAAAATATCGTTCCGCCTCCCGCTGATGAAGTCACAATGTATTCCGCTATTCGTTTGGTGCCGCCCATTATGGAAGAGGGATTAACAGCCTTATCCGTCGATATGAATAGAAACCTCTTCGCCTTGCCCTTAGCGGCGCTTGTAAGATTATAAGTACCCATTATATTTGTCTTCACTCCCTCATCGGGAAATTGTTCGCACATGGACACATGTTTGAGAGCGGCCGCATGGAAGACAACATCTATCTCCTGTGTCAGAAATATTTTTTCTATTATCTTTTTGTCCCTCACATCTGCAAGAATCGGCTTAACCCTCTCTTTGAATTCGGAGGGGGTTCTGTTCTCTATGTAGAAGAGCTCCGTTTCATCTATATCAAGCGCTAACACCATCTTGGGCGAATATTTCAAAACCTGCCTGAATATTTCCGAGCCTATGGAGCCGCATGCCCCTGTTATAAGAATTGTTTGGTCTCTCAGGTAAGCGCCTATCTGAGCCTGATCAAGCTTGACGCTCTCTCTTCCCAACAAATCTGCAATATCAATGTTCTTTACGCTCTGCAGAGTCATCTTTCCGTCAAGGGCTTCCTGAAACGACGGGAGTATCTTGATGTCTTTAATATGCTCTCTCTCAAGCAGGTTGAAAATTTCATTAAGCCGTTCTTTCTTTATTGATGGAATGGCTATCAACACAGCCGATGCGCCGGTTTTCTTCATTATTTTCTTTATTTCCTCAATGCCTCCGCGGATGGTGATGCCGTGTATTCTCATCTTCCACTTGTTTTTATTGTCATCTACTATTGCCACAGGGTCGTAGGGACTCTCTTTTTTAAGCATCTCCCTCACAATCTGTTCGCCCCCGTCTCCCGCTCCGTAAATAACAATTTTCTTTTTTTCATTATTCTCTCTGTTCATCATAAAGAGCATCACTCTTTTAAAGCTCCTCAACGCGAATAGAAGAAAGAGTGATATAAAAAAATCAAGGAAGAAAACAGACCTCGAAAGAACAACTATAAGACTGCTACGAAATAGAAAGTATGCGGTAATATACGCTAAAATCTGCGCAGAGAAGAGAGAGACAAACATCTTAACTGCATCGCGCATCGAGAAATACTTCCATGATATTGCATACATGTCAAAGAGAAGAAGCATAATAAGTTTGGAAAGTATGAATATCGGAAGAAAAATCTTGAATGTTTCAAAGTGCAGAAAAAAATCGCTAATGCTGAAACGAATGCTGAAAGAGAGCAGATAGGATATCAAAAACACCGCCGTGTCAGCAAGAACGAAAAAGACAAATCTCTTCAGATAGCTGGGGGTTAAAATCCTATCTATCAAAGAATTCGCGTATTTTTTTAATGACATAATCCTGCTCCTTCCTCTTTATTTCTGTATGAAATGGAATAGCGATTGTTTCCGAAGATACTTTGGCTGTTACAGGGAAATCATTCAATTTGTAGCCGTATCCTCTATAGCATGGCTGAGTGTGTATCGGAGTGAAATAAGGCCTGACGGAGATGTCGTTTTTTATAAGATGCTCCATCAGTTTGTTCCTTTTTCCGGCCTCAACCCTTATCACATATACAAACCATCCGTTTGTCTGGTCTTTGGGGGAGTAAGGTATCCTCACTTCTCTTATTTTCTCAAACTTTTTGTTATAATAGAGAGCCGCTTCCTGCCTCTTTGAGAGTATCTCTTCCACCCTTTCCATCTGAGAGACTCCGACAGCAGAGGACATTTCATTAATCCTGAAATTGTATCCGAGATACGAATGCTCAAGCCACAGATCCATATCCCTTCTTCCCTGATTCCTAAGAGCGCGCATTTTCAGGTAAATTTCCTTTGAATCGGTGACTATCATCCCGCCCTCTCCAGTTGTAATCTGCTTATTCGGGTAGAATGCGAAGACAGAGGATTCTCCGAATGTTCCAGCCTTCCTCTTGCCTTTCTCTGTGCCGAATGCTTCACACGAATCTTCTATCAGAAAAAGTTTGTGTTTTTTTGCAATTTTCTCAATTTTTTCATACTCGCATATGTTGCCGAAAATATCCACAGAGAGAATCCCCCTGAGGATTCGCTTTGATTTTTTATTTACAAGCATTCCGCCAACTTTTTTATAATCCTCTTCAATCATACTTTCAAGCTTGTATGCCGACATACAGAGAGTTTTGTCATCTATGTCGCAGAAGCGGGGAAAACCGCCCGCATGGATTATTACATTCGATGTTGCTATGAAACTGAATGGAGATGTAATGACCTCTTCATTCTCTTTGAGTTTTTTCTCATTCAAAAGAAGAAAGAGACCCGCTGTTCCTGATGAGACGGAGATTCCGTATTTTCTGCCAGTGAACTCCGCGCACATCTTCTCAAACCTATCAGTGTATTTTCCTATGCTGAGAATTCCCGTTTTGAGAATCTCCTTCAAATACTTCAGTTCATTTCCTTTAAGCGATACACCGCTAAGATTAACCTTCATTTTTCCATCCTTCCTTATTTTTCAAGAGGCAAAGGCACTGTTGAGTTGGTCTTTGCCGATTTATAAATCGCCAGTATAAGTTCTATGGATTTTTTTCCTTCCCTTCCGTCAGTTGTAGCTTTCCCGCCTGCTTTCAACACACTTAGCACATTTTCATAGTATCCGGTGTGCCCGAATCCATAGACTGATTTTGTGCTGTAATTTGCATCAGATACGAGTGCATCATCATCATCATATTTTTCAAATTCCCACTTTTCAACCTTGTTGACTGCATTGCCGCCTATCTTGACTGTCCCTGTCTCCCCAAGTATGGTTATCGACCCTTCATAGTTTTTCGGGTAAGCGAGCATAGTCACTTGAATGACTCCTATAGCTCCTGTGCGGAACTTCAGCACTGCGGCTCCCGTATCCTCCGTCTCTATCTGTCTGGCAAGAGTCGCAGTGATGGCTGTGACATAATCCACAGGCCCTAAAAGCCACTGTATAAGGTCAACATAGTGAGACGCCTGATTCATGAATGCGCCTCCGTCGAACTCCCACTTTCCACGCCAGTCAGCTAAGTCATAGTACTCCTGAGGCCTCTGCCAGAAGACAGTAGCATTAGCCATGAAAATCCTTCCGAACCGGTTCTTGTCAATTGCTTTTTTCAAAAATCGTATAGGAGGATTAAGCCTGTTCTGCTTGACCACGAATAGCTTGACATCATTGTCATCGCAAGCTTTTATAAGTTCATTCGCTCCTTCAAGAGAGACAGCCATCGGTTTTTCAGTGAGAACATTTATTTTCTTCTTAGCCGCCATTACTCCATGTTTGGGGTGAAGACCTGATGGAGTGCAAATACTGATTAGTTCAAGGGATTCTTTTTCAAGCATCTCTTCATAACTGACATAACTATTCACATTGAACTCTTCGGCATATCTATCCGCCCTCTCCTTTATCTTGTCGCACACTGCTACAAGCTTAATTTCATTCTTCATCTCTTTGAAGACTTCAAAGTGCCGTTCGGAGATTCTTCCGCATCCAACAAGTCCAACTCTTATCATTTTTTGCTCCTGAAATAGTTTATTGTCTTCATCAATCCCTCTTCCAGAGATACTTTGGGTTCAAATGAGAGCATCTTTCTCGCAAGAGAAAGGTCCGGTTTTCTTCGACATGGGTCATCTGAGGGAAGAGTTCTGAATTCAATAATGGATTTGGATTTTGTAAGTTTGATTATCAACTCTGCTATTTCGCGAATGCTTTTTTCGTCATCTGTTCCGAGATTAACCGGTCCGGTAAAATCATCCTGAGAACTCATCATCGCCGTCAAACCGTCAACCATGTCCGAAACATAGCAGAATGACCTGGTTTGCTTTCCATCTCCGTATATTGTAAGATTCTTGCCATTCAATGCCTGATTGATGAAATTTGAGACAACCCTGCCGTCATCCTCAGCCATAAAGCAACCATAAGTATTGAATATTCTGCACACCTTTATCTTTAGGTTATGATTCCTGTGATACTCAAACATGAGAGTCTCGGCTATTCTCTTGCCTTCGTCATAACAAGCTCTGATGCCTATCGGATTTACATTTCCGTGGTAATCCTCTCTCTGCGGATGCACAAGAGGTTCCCCATAAATCTCTGAGGTCGACGAAAGAAGCACCTTGGAATTGTTCTTTCTTGCTATACCAAGAACATTGAGCGTTCCGAGGAAATTTATTTTCAATGTCCTTATCGGATTCTTTTGGTAAAAGACGGGTGAGGCGGGTGATGCAAGGTGATATATTTCGTCGGCATTCAAATCAATTGAATTTATTATATCATGATTTATAAAAGTGAAGTTGCCGCTATTTTTTAGAAACCGAACATTCTCCTCCCTTCCGGTGTAGAAATTATCAATGCCTGTAACATCATTATCCGAATTTGAAAGAAGAGCGCTACAGAGGTTGCTACCTATAAAACCGGCGCACCCGGTCACTAATATCTTTTTTCTCACCAGCCGATTCCTCTGTAATTTTTGCCGCTCTTTTTTTCAGGGAAGAGGTTCACAAGATCTATAATAATCACCTCTTTTCCATTGTAGTTGTTTATTATCTCCCTGTATGAATTGTCCTTATTAGCTATGACCAGTATGTCAACCTTCTCAATCATTTTCACTGCATCACTCTCAATCAAAGTGGATATGTGCTTTATCTCTCTTTCAATGTAATCTTTGTTTGTTCCCATTAAATTTGCCACATGTACATTCTCGTCGTAGATGTAAACATCTTTTCCTTTGCCGAGAAGCATCTCTACAAGAAGAACCGCAGGGGATTCCCTCAGGTCATCCGTTCCATTCTTGAAACTGATGCCGAAGATGCCAACTTTTGAAGCCTTCTCTTTTATTATTGTCTGAAAAGCCCACTCAATATGCAGTTCATTTGAATTCATTATGTTTTCAACCACAGGAATGTTCACTCCGATTTTTTTGGCTTCATAAGCCAAAGCCCTTACATCCTTAGGGAGACATGAACCGCCGAAGGCAAATCCCGGCCTTAGATAGTACTCGGATATGTTTAATTTTCTATCGAGGACGAAGATGTCAATCACCTCTCTGGAATCAATGTTCTTCTTCTTGCAGAACCTTGATATCTCATTAGCAAAATCGACTTTCAGAGCATGGAATGTGTTATTGACATACTTTAGCATCTCCGCCGTGCGAATTGAGGTTATGATGAAGGGGCATTCAAGAAATGAGTACATTTTACGGATTGTCTTTTCGCTTGATTCACATTCACATCCCAAAAGAGTGAATGGCGGGTTGTAGAAATCATTCATTGCATTTCCTTCCCTTAAAAATTCCGGATTGGCGACGACATCAAAATCCTTCTTGCGCCTCTTGTCTGATTTTGATTCTAATATTTCCGCATACTTGTCCACAGTTCCGGGCATTGATGTTGACCTAATAAGAATGATGTGGTATGTCTGCTTCTCCTTAAGAACTTCTCCTATTTCCTCTGCAGTTTTGAAAATGTAAGAGAGGTCAACCTCGCCGGTGTCTTTAGAGGGAGTTCCCACACAGATAAGCGAGATGTCTGTCTCCATTATCCCCTTTTTTATATCCGAAATTGCGCACAGGTTGCCGCTGGCAGTGACCTTTTTCACAACTTCATTCACATAAGGTTCTACTATGGGTGATACACCTCTGTTTACCTGTTCAATCTTATCACTGCTCACTTCAACTCCTAATACTTTATAGCCCTGTTCGGCAAGACACGCCGCTGAGATTATGCCGACATAGCCCAAACCGAATACTGAAATTTTCATTGGTCACCCTCTTCTTTTGTATGATAGTGGTAATAATAATGGTAGTAATAATATCTACCGTAATAACTCGTCATATTTATATTGTTGAATACAAAACCCAGCACATTTACATTCATATTTTGCAGAATCTTATTCGCATACTGCAGGTCCCTCTTGTGGGCTTTTTTGAATTGAACAACCCAAAGCATACCATCGGAAATCCTTGAAATGATTGTCGGGTCTGCTATTGAAAGCATCGGAGATGTATCGACAATAATATAGTCGAACATTTCTCTCAGCTCTTTAAAGATGACTTTTGTTTTTGGTGATTCAAGAAGCTCTGTCGAATGTGTGGTCCTTTCGCCGTGCGGAAGAACATAAAGATTGTGCATGGATGTCTCCTGTATGCATTCGGCAAGCGGGATGTTCTCCTTTATTGCATGAGTGAGACCCTTGCTCTTAGATGGAATGTCCAGCAGTTTGTTCATTGTGGGTCTTCTCAAATCGGCATCAACTATCAGAGTGCGCTTGTTAAGCTGAGAGAGAACTATGCCCAGATTTGCTACAGTTGTAGATTTTCCCTCTCCCTTTGTAGCCGATGATACTGTCATCATCTTAGGCGGATTATCCTGCGAAAGATAAATTAT
The DNA here is from genome assembly GCA_050239825.1 of bacterium. Taxonomy (GTDB): domain Bacteria; phylum Hydrothermota; class 32-111; order 32-111; family 32-111; genus UBA2202. The sequence continues at coordinate 53,685 of JBFXGO010000001.1, read as the reverse complement.
ATTGGTCCTCAGGATTTTATAGGATTCGCTTACAGGCGAACCTTCCTGAAGGTTGGAGATAAGAGGAGTTTTCATTGAAGAGGTTTCAGCTTTGCCGTTTAAATCGGGTTTCTGGATTATAAGCGGCACACTGCCGAGAGTCTTTGTTTTAAATTCTCTCTCTATTTCATCGATGTCCTTTATTGAATCGTCAATGTACTCCTTTAAAAGCACTGTTCCTATAGCTATAATAAGGGAAAGAAAGAATCCAAGAATCAGATTCCTGCTCGTCTTAGGCAGAATGGGATTTGTTGTCAGCACTGCCTTGTCAATTATCCTAACAGCTCCGAGTTTTCCCGCCTCTGCAACCCTTGATTCTTCATATTTGCTTCTGAGCATCAGGTAAAGTTCTTCCGATACTTTTTTGTCCCTTTCAAGACGGGCGAGCGATATCTCTTTCAATGGCACATTTCTCATCTTAGTCTCGTATTCATTTACTGCTGTGGAAAGAGCATTGAGCATCGCTTCTTTTGCCTTGATTTCAACCTGCAGAGAGAGAATTTCGTCGATTATACCCTCTGTATACTCAATAGGATTGGAAGAGACATAGGTCTCCTTGAAGCTTGTCTTGCTTGTTTCGACAACCTGAGCTTTAATCTGTTCTATTCGGCTCTTAACCTCCAATATTTTCGGATGCAGTGAATCATATCCTATAGAGAGATAGTATGCATAGTTGGATTCAAGAGTTTCAAGCTCCTTCAGAGAGCGGGCTATAAAAGGATTTGTTGTGTTGAAAAGTCCGTCTGTCATTGCTTTCTGCGATTCATTGAGGTTGTTTGTCAATGCCCTGAGCCGCGACGCTATTGTGATAAGCTCCACTTCTGTAGCCTTTTTCTGCTGTTCGTAAGTGGATATCATCTGCACTAGAACTTTTGTCTCCTCCGAGAGTTCAAGTATTGAATTTCCCTCTTTATAAAGCTTGAGATTCTCCTCTGAGTGCTTCAGTTCATTCTCAATCTTTAAAAGCTGTTCTTCAAGAAAATGCCTCACTTCGCTCAGTTCTCCCCTTGTCATGTCGAGATTGACCTTATAGTACTGACTTACAATCAAATTTGTTATGTAATATGCATTGAACGGGGTCTTGTCTCTGTATGAGATTCGGAGTATATCCGTATCTTTTATTGGAATAACCGAAAGTCCGCTCTTCACTATTGACATTTTTTTCTCTTTTGAATACTTCGGGTCCCTCAAATATATTGAATCCAAAGTCGAATCGCTGTCCAAAGCAGAAACGACCTTCTCTATGAGAGTGCGCGACTGTATCATCTCAATATGATTGTTAATCAGAGTCTGTCTGGGGTTCATCTCCCTTATCGGGAAAAATGAAAGCCCCTTGTCACTGCTTTCAATTAGCACAGTGGAGCTTGACTGATAAACAGGCCTTGATAGTTTTGTAAAAACGAAAATGAAAATAAAAACAGCCAGAAAGACTGAGAGCAGAAGGTATCTGTTCTCCATTAGGAGGTACCAGTATGTTCGCAGTTCTTTTCCGTCTTCTTCGATTATTTTGTCTTGCATCTTTTCTCCATTATAGTTTGATTATATTCTTCTTTGAGATTCCCTTGAATCCGTTTCTTGTGTCAAATATCACCTTTGAATGCTTTGCATACCATTTATAATCAAATTTGGAATGGTTTGTCAGAAGTATTACGCAGTCAAAGCTTTTCAGCTGTTTCTCTGTTATTGTATTTATGACTTTGACTTTTCTGTGGTCTCCCCTCTCATCGATGAATGAATTCACCATTGGGTCTATGACCGTCACCAAAGCCTCATCTTCTTTGAGAAGATGATAGACTTCAAATGAGGGCGACTCTCTGAGGTCATCAATATCCTTTTTATATGACATTCCCATTAAAAGTATCTTTGAACCCTTTATGGACTTTTTTCTCTTGTTGAGGATTTCAGCCACCTTTCCTACAACGAATCTCGGCATATTCGTATTCACATCAGACGACAGCTCGATAAATCTGTTGTAAAAATCATACATCTTTGCTTTCCAGGATAGGTACATAGGATCAAGAGGAATGCAATGTCCTCCTATTCCGGGCCCGGGATAGAATGGCATGAATCCGAACGGTTTTGTAGATGCCGCTTCAATAACATTCCACATATCAATTCCCATTCTGTGACACATTATCGCGAGTTCATTTACAAGACCTATGTTAACAGCTCTGAATGTGTTTTCAAGAAGTTTAACCATCTCCGCCTCTTCCGGAGTTCCCACAGGAATTACCTTATCAATCACCTGTGAATATAGAGCCACTGACAAATCCGTATCCCTCTTGGTTATTCCGCCAATAACCTTCGGAGTGTTTTTTGTGTTGTATTTCAAATTTCCCGGATCGACTCTTTCCGGAGAAAATGCAACGAATACATCCCTGCCTGTCTTATATCCTTCCTTCTCTATTTCATCCGCTATCAGTTCTCTCGTTGTCCCTGGATATGTTGTTGATTCAAGCACTACAAGCATATCTTTGTGAAGATGCTTTCTTATGCTGTTCATTGAAGATGTGATGTATGAAACATCCGGGTCCTTCGACTTCTGAAGCGGAGTCGGCACAGCAATTGAAATACAGTCAACCTTTTTGACAACCGAGTAATCAGTTGTAGGTATGAATCTGCCGCTTTTTATTATCTCTTTTATTTCGTTGTTTTTAACATCAATTATGTAGGATTTTCCTTTTTTCAAAGAATCGATCTTATCCTTAAGAAGGTCTATGCCGTAAACTGTGAAACCCTTTTTTGCAAACTCAACCGCAAGCGGAAGCCCCACATAGCCCATGCCTACCACTCCGATCACAGCTTTTCTTGTCTTAATTTTTTCCATCAACCTTTCCATCGTGTCCTCCTTCTATTTCAATACAACTGCCTTTATATAATCCAGATATTCATCTATATCTGTTGAATCTTTCTCATCCATTATGTACGGCATCACTCTCTCCTGAGGAACACCTCCGCACTTTTTGAAATGAGTCACCGAAAAAATGAAGATCGCGCCATTCATGCGGTAAATCATTCTCTCTTTAAAAGAAATCTTGCGGATAAAGCCTTCTTTCTCGGGTTTGAAGAGATTGTCACTGAGCTTATTGTATTCAAAGACTGATACTACGGGTACATTGTTCGTTTTGAAAATCTCAAGAGCTCTTTTTATATCAATGCCTCTTCTGTTGGGAGAAGTCGGCTGTAAAAGAATTACTGTGTCATCATCATTGAAGCGGTGTTTTTTGATAAGATGCTCTATCAGCGAACCCGACGATGACCTGCTCTTTGCCGTTGCCGCAGGCCTTCTGTCAACGGTCACTCCCATTCTTCTGAATCCGTCCGATATGTCGGTTGACACAATAATTTCATCGCACACACTGCTTTGAAGAGCTGATTCAACAGCAATATCAATAAGTGTATCTCCATTAAGCTTCAACAGGTTCTTGCCGATAATCCTTCTGCTGTTCTTTCTTGCAGGTATGATGCATTTTATCATAATCAGCCGAACAGGATATCATCAGCAGATGATGATTCCTTTGACGACTCGCTCTCCATTTTTTTGAATGTATCCTGATACTCTGACAAACTCTTTTCTTCGACAGATTCTCTTCTCTGTTCGGCTTCAGGGGCAAAAACATTCTGCCTTGCCGGCGGCTGCGACAGAGCTTCAAATATGTCTGTTTTCTTCTCCTGGGGTTTTACAGGCTCTTGGAACTTCAAAGCATCTGCGGAGATTTGCGTTTTTTCGCTCTTTGTCTTCTCCAGATTGCTTAATAGTGTTTTGTTGTTTGCTTCAAGCCTCAACACAGCTTCCTCCATTCTTCTCATTCTTGCCGCATCGTCTTTGGAAGATTCTATTGGTGTTGATTTTATCAATGATTCCTTCTCCGCCTCCGCGAGTTTGATTCTCAACTGTTCCGTTTCATTATTTGCTTTTATAATCTGATTGTGCGACTTCTGCAGATTTTCCCTGAGCTGTCTGTTTTCCGCCTCCAGTTTTTCCACGGCATCCTTGTCTCCAAGATGTCGCGCAGAAATATTCTCTTCTTTCAGTCTGTTCTGCTCCTGTTTCAGATTTTCGATTTCAAGTTGTATCTCATCTCTCTTCTTTGACAAGTCATCTTCAAGGGCGACTGTTTCAGCCTGTAGCGCACTCTTTTTCTGCAGAAGTTGCTCATTGAGAGAGTTAACGGCATTTTCCATTTCTGTCTTTTTAGCCGTAAGTTCGTCAAGATGAAACTTCTCCGCATTGATTTTTGATGTTATCAGATCCCTCTCATCATTAAATTTTTTCAATTCCGATGTGAGAGTGTTATACTGCTCCTGCATTTGTTTTTCTATCTTGGCTATCTTAACCATCTTTTGGGTCGTCTCAGAGAGTTCCTTCTTTAAGTTTTCAAGCTTAACCTGATCATCCACAAATGATTGCTGCATTTCCTGACGCTTTGCGCCAATCCTCGAAAGTTCTGCATTTTTGGCTTTAAGGTCGTTTGTTACGGCGTCGAGATCCTTTCTGTAATTGAGAAGCATCTTCTCCTTGTCCGACAGTTCCGTCTCTATGTTCTTCTTTATATTTTCAATCTTCTCTATGCCGAGCACTGCGGCAAGTTTTCTCTCCTGATTTTTCCTTAGTATTATTATCTCGTCAAGCTTGCCTTTTATCTTTAGAAGCTGGTTGAGCCCCATCTTGGCTTCAATTATCTGCGGCGAATCATCCTGAAGAGGCTTGTATTCCCTTATATTCGGGAAATCCGTCTCTATTCTCTCGACTTTTTCGTTCAACTCTTCAAACTCTCGCTTTCTCTCTTCAAGCATGGTGCGGTTCTTAATCTCCTCGGCTTTCAGCTCCTCAATTTCCTGGGCAAAGCTCTCCTTCTGAAGTCTCACATCCTCCAAATCCACAGTTGCCATTTGCACACTCGTTTGGAGATTTTCAAGTTTCTCCTTGTCTTCTTTCAGTTTCCCTCCGTATCTTACAGCTTCCGCCTCCTTCTCTTTAAGCCACTTGTCAAGCTCTTCCTTGTCCGACTTCAGTGAGAGGGATTCATTCTGCAGTTCGATTATCTCCTCATTCAGCTTTTGTTTTTCCTTCTCCATCTCCTCAACTGCGGCTGATACTCCTGTCATCCTCTCTTTTATCTCATTCTCAATATTAGCTTCGCGCTCTTTTAATTGTGAGATTTTATTTTCCATCTCTTCAAGAATTCTATTTTTCCCCGCTATTTCCTCATCAATTATAGAGAGTTCCGTCTCTTTCTCCTCTAATATCGATTTACTCTCCTTCTCTACCTTCTCAAGCCGGACGGTATTCTCCTTTACCTGATTTTCAACACCGCTTAATATCTCCTCCTGCTCAAGCACTTCAATTTTGATTTTTTCTATTTCATCTATGAGACTGTTCTTCTCCTCGTTCTTCCTGACAATCTCTTCAACAAGCTGTTTTCGTTCAAGCTCTTTGCCATTGAAATTTGCCAATATCATTTCTGCATTTGATTTGAGTTTTTCAAGCTCTTGAGTGTCATTCTTTATGTTCTCCTTCAAGGAGGCTTCATCTTCCTTCAATTCGGAGAGACTCTTCTCAGTCTCAATTTTTTCTTTGCGTGTTTTTTCTATGTCTGCGATTAAGGTTTTTCTCTGCTTCTCATATTCAGCCATTTCATTCTTTATTTCAACATACCTGTCCGAAAATCCCGAATAGCCCTTCATGATTTCATCAAGTTTCGCCTGATTGACTTTAATGGTCTGCTTTATTTCATCAAGTTTCTTTCCGTTTTCGGAAATCTCGGATTCAATATTCTTTTTCTTCTTTTCATTGGAGTTGATAAGAGTCTCCATTTCTCCGTAATATGCCTCTTTCTCCTTAATCTGCCTCTCTTTGTCTGCCAGCAATTCTATTGCCTTGTCATAATCCTCTCTTGCCCTCTTGGCTTTTGTCTGATACTCTTCGGCTTGCAATTTCATCTGCTCGTAGTTTGTTTTTGTCTTCTGAAAATCCTTTTCAAGAGAATTCTTCTCTTTACTAATCTTTTCGCTCTCCTTTTCATTCGCCGCATTCTGCGTTTTCATCTCATCGGCGCGCTTCTTAAGCTCCTTAATCTTTTCTCCGAGATCCATTTCCTGATTTATCGTCTTGCCCATTCCAGATTCGAGAGAGTTGAGATAATCTCTCTTGCTCTCTATCTTGCTCTCTATATCCTTTAATATTTTCTTCTCTTCCTCATTTTTCCTGCTCACCGCCTCCGAATCTTTTTTAGCTTTTTCCAGCAGGGTTCTTATTTCCTTTTCCTGATTTTTCTGCTGGTTTATGCCGTTCTCAAGGTCTGTCTGAGATTTTTTAAGGTCATCTATGCTTCGCTTGACTCTGACAAGTTCATTCTCGGTTTTTTCTTTTTCAAGCTTCATCTGGTCGAGAGAATTGCTGTTATTTTCAAATTTTGTCTTTACATCTTTTAGAAGTTCCTCAAACTCTTTCTTCTCTTGGCGGGCAGTCAGCACGGCTTCATTGAGAGAAGCAACCTCTTTTTTCTTCAGTTCGTATTCTTTCTTCATGCTCTCGAAATCGGAGTTCAGCTTTGAAGACCTCTCGGAGGTCTCTTTGTCAAGCAACTCCAGCTTCGTCTTCTGCTTTCTGTACTCTTCGGAGATCTTTGACAGCTGAGTCTTTTCTCTCTCAATATCCTTCTTCAAGCTGTTCAACTGTTTGTTGTTTTCATTTATCTTATCGCGCAGTTCCTTCTCTTCCATTGATTTCTTCATTATATTTGAGACAAGGTCATTCAGTTTCTCATCGTCAGCCATAACCGTTTTCTCTTCCGCTGCAATTTGTATGCGATTGGATGTATCGGAATCGAAGTCAATCATTTCATCTTTTCTTCCGAAGGATTCCTCGGCATGAGCAGGTTTTTCTGCTTCTTCTTCGACAGCGGTTTCAACAGCATCGAGCATTCCTGAAAAATCATCGGCTGAGGTCTCTTCCATTTCTTCTTTTTGCGTCTGCGCTTCTGCGGAGTTTTCTTCCGCCTTTTCCTTTTGTTTGTTCTCTTCAAGCACAATTTCTTCGCTTACAGTCGGCATCGCCTCAACAGATTCCTCCTCTGTTTCTTTTTCATCGTCCAGGGATATCTCCTCCGCATTATCGATTTTTGCGTCGGTGGTCGTCTCAACATCCAAATCAACTTCTTTAATGTAAGCCACCTCACTATTAGTCTCTTCAAGGACTCCTATCCCCTCTGCAAGCTCTTCAAGAGATTCTATTCCATCGTCTGTTATTTTTTTCTTTTCAGATGCCACTTCTTTTTTTGCTTCTGTTTCTTCAGGCTTGGCGGCAGCTGTCTTAGCTTCTGCTTCTTTCTCGATCTTCTCATCAATATCTTCAAATGACTCCGATAAATCCATCAAATCCGAAATTGAGTCGGCGATATCCTCTTTTTCATTTTCCTGCTTCTGTTTTGAATCATCATCCTTCTCTTCTTTTGTTTCATTATCTTCTTTAAACTCATCAATTGATTCAAGCATATCAGTAAGGGAATCAAGGGAATCTTCTCCTTCGGATTCGTCATTCTGCGCCTGCGCATCAAGGTCGGAAATGAGATCGTCGAGACCTGCTGAGAGGTCTTCGGCTGTATCTTCAACTCCGCCGGGTTTAAGAACAACCTTCTCTTTCTTTTCAAAGGAGGCGGGTTTTATCCCCTTCTTTTTTTTGAGAACCACCGGTTCCGTCTTTTTTTCCGTTCTGTTCTCTTCGCCTTTTCCTTTCTTAAAAAACATAAATCCCCCTTTTAGCTCCTGGGATGATATGCATTATAGATTTCCTTTATGAACTTTCTGCTGACATGAGTGTATATCTCTGTTGTAAGGATGCTCGAATGACCAAGCATCTCCTGAACGCTTCTCAAATCGGCGCCACCCTCTAAAAGATGTGTGGCAAATGAATGCCTGAGTATATGGGGATGCATTCTCGCCGTAATTCCCGCCGCTGCCGCTCTCTCTCTTAAAATACTCCACACAGACATACGGCTGAGCTGAGTGCCGAATCTATTGAGAAAAAGGTACTTCGACTGTTTGTTGTTCAAAACACACCTTGATTTTTCAATGTAGTTTGAGAGAGCTGTCAATGCTTTTCTGCTTATCGGAACAATCCTTTCCTTCATTCTCTTTCCGAGCACTATAACATACTCTTCCTTGAAATTGACAGATTCAAGAGTCATTGAAGTTGATTCCGAGACTCTGAGACCGCATCCGTATATGGTTTCAAGAAGCGCCCTGTCCCTAATAGATCTCCAGTCATCGCCGGATATGCTTTCCATGAGAGAGTTTATCTCCTCTATAGTCAAAGCATCCGGGAGTGATTTGTTCAGCTTCGGAGTCTCAATGTTCTCGGAAGGGTCTGTTTCTATTTTATTCTCAGACATAAGAAATATATAAAAATTTTTAATGCTTGAAAGTTTCCTTGACATTGTAGTGTGCTTCGCCTCAACATCCGCCAGAGAATTGAAAAAATCTTTTATGTCTTTTGATGTGGCATCAAAAACTCCATGACCTGTCCCCTCAATGAATTTAATTAACTGCGATATATCGGTCATGTAGTAGTCGGCGGTCTCTCTTGAACAGCTTCTTTCAGAAAGGAGATATGAGTAGTACTCTTTCAGAAGATTCTCTTCAGCTGAAGTCATGAGCCTCTCCCCTTACAGGTCTTTCGACTGATTTGTAGCCGTTCAAATCAAGCGTCTTTGCAAATGAGTCCATCTGCCCCGCCTCGCCGTGCACAAGAAAAATCTTTTTGGGATTTGAATTTTTCACATGCCTGAGCAGGTCATTCTTATCCGCATGAGCGCTGTATTCATTCATTATATAAACATCCGCTTTAAGCGGAAACTCCTCCGAAAATATTTTTACCTTCTTCTCTCTCTCGGCGATTCTTCTTCCCAATGTATTCTCAGCCATGAATCCGGTCACAAGAATTGTATTCCTCTTCTCTGTTATGTTGTGCTTGAGGTGGTGCAGTATTCTTCCCGCTTCGCACATTCCGCTTGATGAAATTATTATGGACGGTTCTTTCAGCATATTCAGCTGTTTGGAATCCTCCACATCGGTTATGTAGTAAAGTCCGTCAAACTCGAAAGGATTCTCCTTCGAGTTGAAGAGAGACATCATCTCGGTGTCATAACATTCAGGATGGTTTTTAAAAACATCCGTCACATTGGAACTAAGCGGAGAATCCACAAAAATCTTCATTTGAGGTATTGCATTATCCCTCTTTAGGTTGTAGATGTCAAACAAAATCTCCTGAGTGCGGCCCACAGAAAATGAGGGCACCACCAGATTGCCCCTCTTAGCATGCGTCTTCTCAATTATTGATTTAAGCTCATCCTGAGACATCTTGATATTTCTGTGGGTTCTGTCTCCGTATGTAGATTCGGTTATAAGAACATCCACATCGCTTACATTGTCCGGATTTCTTATTATAGGCATATGGTCTCTTCCGATGTCTCCCGTGAAGAGAATCTTTCTGCCTTTGTTTTCAAAAAGTATCTGGGAAGAACCGAGTATGTGGCCTGCCTCAATGAAAGAGAACTGCAAGTCATCATCTATTTTAACCGTGCTGTAGTAGCTATATCCCTTCAGATGCCTGAGCGCATGTTCGGCGTCCTTTACAGTATAGAGCGGCTCTTTTGGAGGTTCGTTCTTCTTTTTCAGTTTTTTGTTCAGATACTCTATGTCCTTCTCATGAATATGTCCGCTGTCTCTAAGCATTAAATCAAGAAGGTCCAGAGTTGCGTGAGTTGCAACAATATCGCCTTCAAACCCCTGCTTGACAAGGTTTGGAAGATTACCGCTGTGGTCTATGTGGGCATGAGAGATTATAACCATATCTATTGATTTTGGGTCAAACGGGAAGTGGCGATTCAGCTCCTCGCTTTCGCTTCTTCTTCCCTGAAAGAGCCCGCATTCCATAAGTATCTTTTTCTCCTTGTGCTCTATCAGCATCATTGAACCTGTCACCGTGCGAGTTGCTCCGAAAAATGTTATTCTCATTCTAGTACCTGTAAAGAAAAGTTTCTTTCATGCTTTCTTCAAATAAAAGTTTTTTTCCGCAATTCCCGTGCCCCGGGTAAATAAATGAATCCATCTTCAATCCGGTCCAGAAGGAGCGGACTGAGGATACAAGTTTTACAGGGTCGCCTCCGGGAAGGTCTGTTCTTCCGAGACCCTTCATGAAAATGAGGTCTCCGGAAAAGTTGAATCCTCCGAGAACGAGGGTTATCGATCCCTGCGTGTGACCCGGAGTATGTTTGACATATATGCGATTTTCGCCAAGGTCAAGGTAGTCATTCTCCTTCAGCACTATATCGCATTTGGGAGAGACATAATTTTGTCCCATGAACTCTGACATATTGAGAGAGGGGGTGGTTAAAAACTCTGCGTCCTCTGCTCCAATGCAAATGAGAGGGTCATACAGCTCTTTTAAATATCTGTTGCCTGAGATATGGTCAAAGTGTCCGTGAGTATTGACAATGTATTTTATATCCAGATCATTGTCTTTTAAAAAATCTGAAATTCTGTTCCCGTCTGCCGGATCTATAACTATACAAGTATTGTCTGTAAGACAGCTTATTATATGGGTGTTTGTCGAAATTTCCCCATTTACCATTGTATCTATCCTAAAACTCACATTTAGATTTCTCATAATTTTATATAATATCATAATATATATGTAAATTCAAGATATAATATAAAAAAATATGTATCTTTTCAAAAAGAAAACGGGGGATTGAAGCAATAACTTTTTTAGACGCCGGTCTCCCATCGGTTATTGCTTTTGACTTTTATCTGCCGTCTTTAAAACTAATCGGTGACTGTTATTCCGAACCAATCGTATGAAGAATTTTTGTTTTTAGAGAATGTAATCATGTACAGACCGCTCTCTCCGCATACCATTATTTCGTTTTCTTTCGGAGAGAAATTCATTTTTGAAGTCTCTCTCTTATTGATGTTTGAATCCAAAAGAGTACAAGTAAGGGTGATTCCGTCGGATTTCAGAATCCTCGCATCGGGAAAGAACCTTACTTTCAATGTATCGCCTTCAGACATATCAAAGAGAAGAGTGTCATTCAAGTTTGACGGTATGACAGCCTCTCCGTCCCAGAATGTGACTCTCTCTGCGTATTTTATTAAGTGTTTATTGGGAATCTCCCTATACCTGTAATGATAATTTTTAACGGAATTCTCTTTAGAAATAGAGAATGGAAGTATGCCGTACATTGATGTGTAGTAACCGCTCCCGCTCTCTTTTGAGAGAGTCTTCAAAGGAAAATCAAAAAACGAATCTGTCTTTAAAAGCTTCAGATGAGTTGAGAGGGATGTTATGTCTGACATATTCTCAAGCATGGGGGCAAAGAGAATGTCCCCCTCTTTCAGCATCAGATTGTTCAAATCCATAGGCTCCGCATTCATCTTCTCCGCCTGATACCTGTATCCCCACTCTCCAATGAAATACTTTCTTCTTGCGGCGAGTGAAATGCTTTCGCCGCTGTCAGAGCCCGTAAAATCAAGATTCCTGTAACTTTTTGACTGCAACATATCGCTTGTTAAAAGAAGCGCTGAAAGAGACGCAGAGAAAGCAATGCTGAATATAAGCGGCTTGAAACTCTCATTCCTAAAAATCAGGAAGGCGAAGAAGAAAAGAAAGGTCAGGATGTATCTTCCTATAATCATGGGAAAGAGAAGAACGGAAAAAAGCCCAAGGCAGAGAAGAAGCGCACCTTTTACGAGCATCTGTTTTTCAATAAAAAGGCGGACTGTTGAAAAAATGCCTGAAAACAAGAGAAGAAAGAGCAGAATACGAGAGATTATACTGTTAAATGTTAACAAAGGTGAAAATGAGACTCCTGCGGCGAGGAGCGCCAGAGCGGCAGACAGGATAAAGTTATTCTTATGCTTTTTAAAAACTTCGGACAAAGCAAAGAGACCTGTCCAAACGAAGAGGGAAAGAACCTTTTCAAGAGTCCTGTGGTAATTGAAGAGTCTTTCGGAACCGAACCAGCTTATGGACCTGAATAGAGTCGGAGCAAGTGAGAGCAGATTCATGATTACTATAATAGATAGGACTAATGTAAAAGAGATACCCGTCAAAACAAGATTTTTCTTTTTCCTGCTCTCCTCAAAAGCAATAAAAATCAACGGGAAGATAAAAAACGATGTGTATGAAAAGAGTATCGACATAACAGCAAAGATTATAAAGAGCGCTGGATAAATAAGATTCTTTTTCTCAAAGTTTTTCACAAGAAAGAACAAAGAAAAAATCAAGAGAGAAAATGCAGGTATGTCAGACATGAATGAATTGGCATAAAGACTTACAGCCGGATTAATCAAAAAGAGAACCGATAAAGCCAGAGGATGTTTTGCTTTCAAACGAGAGAAGAGAGCTTCCAGAGGAAAGAGCATTGAAGCGTATATTACATATATAAGAAGATGCATGAAGAATAGAGAGAACCCCAACTTATAGAGGAGAGCATAGAAGAGCAGAGGCATGATTGAGTGCGTTCCCTCCGTCAGTTTGACAGTTGTTCCGGCAAAAGGCCAGTCTCTTTCGAGGATTGACTTTACACCATTTTCGGATATGTGCTTTCCGTTGTTCAAATAAATTATATCATCATAATTGGGTTCTCTACTTGAGAATATGAAAAAAAAGGATATAATAAGAAGAAATAAAAAGATTCTTTTAACCATGTCAAAATTATAACTTTCAATTTTGACATGTCAATACAAATGGAGGCAGTATGCTTATTGATTCAAGAATTTCCAAATGGGCAAAGACTCTGGTCAACTATTCCGTTTCAGTCAAACCGGACGATAAGGTTATGATTCGCGGCTCCTATGCGGCAATGCCACTTATAAAGGAACTGTATAGGGAGATTCTAAAGGCGGGAGGCCAGCCTGATTTCAGGATAATTGAGAGCGAGCTCTCGGAAATATTCCTGAAGGAGGCTTCTGAAAAACAGATTATGTATGTCTCCCCGGCAGAGGAGTGGGTGATTAAAAACTACAACGCATTCATCACTATAAGCGGGGAAAACAACATCAAATCCCTCTCCTCAGTGCCTGCGAAAAAACTCATGACATCAATGCAGTCGAGAAAGAAACTCAACGAGACTTATTTTGAAAGAGCAGGAAGCGGCGACCTCAAATGGGTCATCACTCACTTCCCCACACATTCTTCTGCTCAGGAGAGCGGAATGTCTTCAAGCGATTTTGAAGATTTCGTAATGAGAGCGTGTTTTCTCGACAAAGAAAACCCTGTTGATGAATGGAATAAAGTGAGCAAGATGCAGGATAAAATCATAGATTTTCTTAAAGACATGAAGAATTTCAGGTATGTGTCAAAGGATACGGATTTGACTTTCTCGACAGAGGGAAGAAGGTGGATAAACTCGGACGGAAGGCATAACTTTCCGTCGGGAGAGATCTTCACGAGCCCGGTGGAATCAAGTCTGAACGGAAAGATTCGTTTCTCATACCCTGCAATCTATTCAGGAAAGGAGATTGAAGATATAAGCATAGAATTTAAAAACGGCGAAATTATCAGAGCATTTGCCAAGAAAAATGATGAGCTTCTTCAAACAGTGCTCTCCGTTGATGAAGGAGCCAGAGTGGTCGGAGAGGCTGCAATCGGAACAAATTACGGCATAGACAGATTTGTAAAGAACATGCTGTTTGATGAAAAAATCGGAGGCACAGTCCACATAGCCATAGGCAACGGATTTGAAGAGGCGGGCGGCAAAAACAAATCCGCAATACACTGGGATATGCTCTGCGATATGAAGGAAGGAGGAGAAATCTATGGAGACAACAAACTCTTCTATAAAGACGGTAAATTTTTAATTGAAGGAGTCACACTATGAACCAAAAGAACATAAACATCAAGATAGACAAAGAGGTAGCAGAGGGAAAGTATGCGAACCTTGTGCTTACAGTCCATTCCCAGTCGGAGTTTATACTTGATTTTGCAAAAATGCTTCCGGGGCTCACAGAGGCTTCGGTTCACACAAGAATCATAATGACCCCATCCCATGCGAAACTCCTTCTGAAATCAATTGAAGAGGCGATAAAAAAGTATGAATCCACCTTCGGTGAGATAAAGATTGAAGAACACGGAAAGGACGGAAAAAGCATAGGATTCACAAACAACTGAATCTGAAAAGCGAGTATAAAAATAGAAAAGCAGATGATACGGCGCTCAGTTTGAATTTCTTATTGAGCGCCAAAAGAATCGTCGAAAAGAGAAATATGAATGCGGTCGCATCAATGGAAATGTTGAAAAAGAGTGGAAGATTTTCAGAAAAGAAGACTATTTTTTCTGTGACCTGAAAAAGAAGATTTACTGCAGATGAAATAAATGAAAACGGAATTGCCAGAGAAATCAGGGAGAGCGGAAGCATCAGGTTGAATAGAGGAAGCAGTAAAAACGTGAAAACAGGCGAACCTATAGAGATGTACTTGAATCTGAACATCATAAATGGAAAAGTGAGAAGCAGAATGATAATTGACGACGCAATCAGCATAACCACAGGTCTCTTTGAATAACAGAGCTTCGGAGTCAGCAAAAGCCCATACACCGCGATAAATGAGAGCATAAACCCTTCGTCTGTGAAATTGGATTTATTGAAAACAAGCATCAGCATCATAACGACCATCAGCATATTTTCATTGTCCGCCTCTCTTGCCGAAAGAGAACCTATTATAATGATTATAATGAAAACAACAGCCCTCATGACAGGAGGATTCAGATATGTCAGGTAACCGTAGAATATTATAATCAAACCCGCAAAAATCATTTTAATTTTCTTAAGAACAGGAAGCGGAAAGAGCAGAGCCATTATCAGAGAGAATATGACTGTTGTGTGCTGGCCGCTTATGGCTATCAGATGTATAACTCCGCTATGGAGGAATCCCTTTTTCAAAGCCGCGTTCAGATCTTTTCTGTACCCCCATAGAAGAGAATTTATGAATCCGCTTATTTCCTCCTGCGGATAGAGAGTCTTTACTTTGTTGATTAGAAGAGTGCGGATCCTTTCAATTCCCATGACGCTTTTGACAGAATCTATTTCAACAGGTGCGGCCGAATGAAAGATACCGCTTTCAATGAGATACTTCTCATAGTCCCTTACCCCTTCAATTTTCTTCACTTTGAACAAACCGTATACTTTGTCCCCCTCAAACAATGAATAATCAGTTTTAAGCAGAATTTTCATACCGTGGGCAGAGACTATGTAATCATACCTGAGAGACCTCCTGACATCCATTTCAAGCTCATAGTTGCCATTTTCGAGAATCGGCGGGTTTATGTCAAATGAGAGCAGGTACCCCGATAAAAGAGCAAGAGCAATTGAAAGGGATATGAGAAGCCTCCTGCAAAAAAACGAGTAAACAATGAAGCATAATGGAAAAATTATCAAAAGCAGAGAATGCTCAAGAAAAAAACCGAAGATGAGAGAAAAGAGAATATAATATAAAGGGTTTCCCATCAACCGTAGATGACCGGGGAGAGCTCTCGTGTGAGACGCTTTATTTCATACCTTGCCAATCCCACATTCTGCTCTTTTCCTGTCAGAGCATAGTAAATGTAGTAGTCCTTCCCCACCATTGCAGTGACTATTGTCATCTTGCCTGTTATAAGGATTATTTCAGCCATTGCTCCGGCACCTATCTCCCTTGAAATTTTTTCAGCCGTCGTCGACAGAGTAGCAAGCTCGGCGTCGGCGAGAGAAAGGTCTGACTGTGCATTTTTTGTATATGAAGAGAGGGCGATTCCGTCAATTCCCACAAGTGAGACGGCCACACATCCGGCAATCTTCTCTCCTGAATTCTTTAAAACCAGGTCAAAGTCCATTATTTCCTCCTGAAAATTATGTCTAAAATACTCTTCTTCTTTGGCGCATATTTTTTTCTAAGCAAGTATGCCTTTTTGCTCTTTGAATTGACGCTGAATACATTTTTTATCAGTTCATCCGCTTTTTTCTTTTCATTGTTCATGTAGTATGCCTCTGCGAGATTCGTCATGTAATCTTCATCGGAGAACATTGTTTTTGTAACTGCCTTGTCCATGTAATCAATTCCGTTTTTTTTGTCTTTTCCGCTCATGAATAATGCGTAACCGTAATAAGAATAAAACTCCGCAGTCGGCTGTCTGTTTGTGTATTTATAATTATTTTCAAGCTTCTGAAAGTACTCTATTGATTCCAAAAACCTCCGTTCCCGTATCCTTTTCTTCGCCCTAAGAAGAAGCTGTTCAAATTTTCCATCCCTCTTCTTTTGCTCGACATCAATGCCTTCATTGTATTTTTTCAGATTTGAGTCAAAATCCGCCCTCTTGTTGTCGTCGGACAATACCTCGTATGCTTCAGAAATATCGGCGAACATTCCATTGTCTTCACCGCCCTCCTGATTTATTTTGTCGGGATGGTATCTTTTGGCAAGCATTATATATGATTTCTTTATCTCCGCTTTTGTCGCCTCCTGCGGAACATTGAGTATCTCATAGTAGTTTTTCATAATTGATTATTATATCAAATATAAATGAATAGTCAATTATGTTCGACTCTCTATTTTTTGCTTTACTTTTCGCATTTATACCATATAATTTTTTAATTATGAAAAATCTTGATATTCTTCTCGTCTCTGACCCGTACTATCCATATCCGTCAGGCATATCTGAGTACACATTCTATCTGGCAAAATACCTGAGAAAATTTGGAAACAGAGTCACAATACTTACAACCCATTACAAAAATGAAATTGAAGATGACCATGTAATCCGCTTCGGTAGAGTTTTGATGATACCCATGAACAAGTCATACGCGACAATGTCTTTCGGGCTTGATATACCTGCAAAAGTAAAGAATCTGCTTCATAATAATCATTATGATATAATTCATCTTAACGGACCATTTCCTCCTTCAATTTCATTCTTCGCCCTTCACTATTCCAAATCAGTCAATATAGCGGCATTTCTCAATGCCGGTTTCTCTTTCAATTCAACAGGAGCGTCAATTGCAAAATTTCTGTACGGAAAATATCTAAAAAAAATCAACGGGCTTTTTGCAATATCTGAAACAGCTAAAAAAGCAATGGAACCGTATTTCCCCGGAGAGTATGCAATTATCCCTGCAGGAGTGGATACTGAAGTGTTCAATCCGAATGTTAAAGAAAGAGATGATTTGGAAGAGGGATACCCGAGAGTTCTTTTTCTCGGAAGACTTGACGAAAGAAAAGGCGTTATTGTAATGATAAATGCGTTTAAAAAACTTTTAACTTTGAAACCCAAAGCACAGCTTGTTATAGCAGGGAAAGGTCCTCTTGACAGTGAAGCACGCAATTTGGCTAAGCACTTAAAAATAGAGAATTCTGTAGAATTCAAGGGTTTCATTCCTTTCGGAGAGATTCCGTCATACTATAAATCAGCAGACATATACTGCTCCCCCGCTTTAGGCGGTGAGTCGTTCGGAATAGTTCTTCTTGAAGCTATGGCTTCAGGAACTCCCGTAGTTGCATCCAATATTCACGGATACTCTCAGGTTGTTAAGGATAATGAAAATGGTTTATTGTTTGAAACAGGAGACGAAGATGACATTGTAAAAAAGATAATTCAGCTTGCAGATGATAAAGCATTAAGAGAAAAGTGCATAAAAAACGGATTCACTCTTGCAGATAAATACTCATGGGAGAATGTGGCAAAGCAGATAGAATCTTTCTATATATCCCGCCTCAAAAAATGAACATTATTCAAATAGCTTTCAACTAAGAATAAACAAAATTGATAATTAAAATTCATCTTTAAGTCTGGTTAGCATATCGCCACCACAATATTGTTGCCAAAAATCCCAACAAGCATGTCAGAAAGAATATAAAATAAGACACAAAACCCAATTGTGAATTGCCGACAGAAGTTCCATATAAGCCGGGAACCGCCCATGGGAAATATGGCGCCAGTACGGATAGTCCGACCCCGATCAATTTGGAAAACATTAAAATAAATATAAGAAAACCCAAAGGGAGAAGATATCCTCTGCTGTAACTTGCCAAAAAAGCCACAGGGGTTGACAGGCATATAGTCAGCAATTCTGAAATTGAAAATAACTTTATTTAATGAATAAAAAACGGATTGGACAATCCTCCAAGATTTGTCGCAAAACCGACAATCATACTGCAAATGAAAAATACTATCACCAGAAGGATGCACCAGAGTAAGACTACAATCATTTTTGCTATAAATATATTAGCCCTTGAAATCGGCGTTGCAAGAATATCCTTTGCTGTTTTATCAGAATATTCTCTGCCGAATATCCAACTGGTTGCATATCCGTGCCGAGTATTCCCATCATTGAAATAAATTGTATCATTATTCTCAAAAAAAATGGCCAATCCGCATTTATAAATACTGACGGCTTAGCATATAAAATATCAGATGAGCCCATTATCTGAGGATGCTTGGATATAAAAATAAGCAATCCGAGCATTAGAGCTATAAATGCAAAGAATATCATCGACCCAACAAATACTTTCAATTTTTTCAATTTGAAAAATTCAATCCACATCATCAAAGACAAATTTTTTATTTTATCTCTCTTCTCCTTTGATTACATTGAAAAAATATGACTCCAAATCCTCTTCTTTTTGTCTCAGCAAAATTGGAGGGAACCCTGACTCCACAAGCATAGTCGATATTTTTTCCGGATGATTAATGACATCCTCGTCGCTTATTTCTAAGAATCCTTCAGAGGATTTTGAGCAGGAGAATCCTTTATCCGCAAGGGTTTTCAAAGCACCCTCTCTGTCAATAACATCCACTATAAGTTTTTTTTTGATTCAATATATTGATTTTTTGTGAATCAGCCTCTTGAATAAGTTTGCCGTTGTTTATAATTCCGATTCGGGAAGCAAATTTGGAAATTTCACCGAGTATATGGCTTGAAATAAAAATTGTTACACCGTGATTCTCTGCCAAATCAATCAAAAGCTCCCGTATCTCAACTATGCCTGCAGGGTCAAGCCCATTTGAAGGCTCATCAAAAAACAGTATGCTCGGATTATGCATTATCGCTTTTGCTATACCCAATCTCTGTGCGTTTCCAAGAGAGAGTTTATTTGCATACTTATCTCTATATTCAGTAAGATGAAGTTTCTTTATTACAAAATCTATAACCTTTTTGTCGCTGATTCCCCTTAACCGTCTTACTGATTCGAGATTCTCATAAACACTCAGCTCCGGATACGAATAAGGCATTTCAACCAAGTATCTGATGTCTTTCCATAATTTATGATTGCCTGCATTAACTTCTTTGCCGTTAATATATGCAGTGCCTCCGTTCGGTTTCATCATTCCCAAAAGCATTCTGATTGTTGTTGTCTTCCCCGCTACGTTTAGACCCAAAAACCCGTAGATTTCACCCTTATCAATACTGATAGAGACATTATCAAAGCTTTTAATTTACCGAATTTTTTGTGACATTTTTTGTATCTATTGCTTTTGCCATTTCTTTTGTTCCTTATCAGGCAATTACAAATAATTCTTTATCTACTGATTGTATTTATTTTATCATTTCTCTGAATCTCAGTCAAAATTAGCATTCTATAGCCCCTGTTAAAAAATGTTAATATCGGTACTTTACTTTTTTATTTTGCCAAACTGCTCAAACATCCTCTATTGATGAGTATTTGGGAGGGTATGGTTGAAATCAAAATATTTTTGTTAAACTTTAAGTAATTTTAAGGAAATTATATTGAATTGAAATTTCATCGCTTTTTCTTTCAAATTCATTATATAATGCGCGTTTTGGAATATTCCAAAACAATTATAATAGTAAAAAGTAAAGCACCGAGATAGCAGTTCTTTCAGTGGTGGGGCAACATCTCTTTTGGCGGCGCATTTCGCTTTGCGAAATACGGCCTATTTATTTTCTGGCTTCCTCATTATAAACAAATATTTAAAACCTCTTAAATAAAAATTAAACTGCCTTGCTCTGTTGTGCCAAACTCCAGTGTTTGACGTTTGATTGTGTCTTGTTAAACAAACAATATCCATAGGCTCAAAATGTTTTTCCAATCTTTGCCACATCAAAAATCCAACAGCCGTAAATTTCTTTTTAATCCATTGATCAGCAATAACCCAGCCCATAACTTTTCCTGGCTTCAAAATTCTTGCAATTTCGGAAGCGGTTTTTTCTAATTCATCATAAAATTCTGTTTTCTCGCAAGAAATTTTACCGATACATTCCTTGTTGTCAGAATAATTAATATTATCGGAGTATGGTGAATCAATAAAAACAAAATCAACAGAATTGTCCGCAAGCGGGATTTTCCGAGAATCGTTTTTAATTACATCGGACCTAACAATATTCAAATCATAGCCGATTACTTTTCGGTTCAATTCTTTTGCAACATCAATTGTTGTTCCGCTCCCGCACATCGGATCGACAACTAAATCACCCTCTTTGGTATATCTTTGGAGTAAATTCCAAATGACAAAAGCCGGCGTTACGCCATTGTATTTATTGTTTCCATGTGGCTTGTCACCATAATTTTGTCTCGGAAAATCCCAAAGTGTTGTTGATTCTATTTGAAGTTTATCCATATTATTTTTTTTGCTTCAAGAAATTCAACAAACATTGTCTAACTAAACCTTCAAAAAAATAGGTAAATGGTAATTTTTGCGAAACGGAGAAAGACCTATTGTCTACTATCATGCCTATATTCGGATCAGTGTCCCATTTTTCTCCACCATACATTGGCTGGCTTAAATACATTGGCTCGCCGTTATGTAAATAAGCTGAGCGAGCGTCATAAATAGTCCGCAAAACTTTTGGCAGCTGCTTTTTAGAGATTTTGCAGTGTTTTGCTTTGTAATTCCCGCCCTTAAAATATCCGCTTGAGTATTTTTCAATAAAAGTAATAAATCTTGCTTTTGATTTTCTATTCTCAAAAGTTTTCTTTAATTCTTCCGTTTCTGTTTTTGAAAGAGCATCGCTCTTTACAATATTTTCAAAAGTTTTTCCATTAAATAAATCAACTTTTTTATCCAATTTGATAAATTTTGAAATTGATTCAATTGCGGATACCAACCTGATAAATACCATTTCGCTGTCAACGCCTATTTCTTTTAATGATTGGGCATAGTGAAAACATGTCAAAATAAACTGTTGATGATACTTCGTGTCTAATGATTTTATTGTATCTAAAAAATCGGATAATCCAATCGCAAGGTCTCTACTCTTGGAAGAAAAAATTTGTGGGTGAATGACTGGATTACACGCTCTATAAATGAACTTATTTCCTGTTTTTATTCTTAATCCATGATTGGTTAATTCTCCAGTAAAAGTTGCTATCAAATAAAAACGACATTGAAAGTATAAAGAAAAAATGGAAAGGAGTTCACCAAGTATGCCGTCCTTAAAATAATATCCTTTTTTATTCGCTTTATTATTGTAATAAGGTTCTTTTACGCCCGCATACCTTACTTTTAGTAAATAATGATAAAGCCCATTCTCATCTTTCTCTATGGTTAACCCTCCACACAAAATAATACCGGTACCGTAATCCAGTATACCTGCTATATGGCACTCTGTCGCAATCTCATATTCAACAAAATAGCTATCAGTTTCTTTTTTGCTCAATTTCTCTAAATTGCGGATCCACCCCATTCGGTTATCATTCTTGATCTGGGTCATAAATTACTTCAATAGCTTTTTCAAGTCATCGATAAACTTGTCAAACATTTTTACTTTATTACTTTCCTCAATGTCCGTCTCACTCAAAACATAACTGCCGTCTGTGTCTACTTCAACAATAGCTCGTCCTTTCTTCGCAGGTGTTTTAATCGTTAGCGTTCCGTCCTCATCAGGCGTTACGAAATAAACTTTGATATGTTTTGTCGCTTCGTCGGAGGCAAGTTTTATTTTCCAATAACCAGTTTGGGCTATTCTTTCCCGTAAAGTTACTTTGCTTGATAAAACAGCGACAACTTTGCTTGTGTTTGGGTCGTAAATAATCAAATCTACATCGGGCAAATGCGAGCCGAACTCGCCATAATCAACAATCAAATTTCTTTTAACTAAACTCAACTCTTTTGAAAGGTTTGATCCATTCGTCCTTTCAAGGCTATTGCCATTTATTACTTGTAACCCAAGAGCATTAACCTCGTCTGTTATAATATATTCAATCATTTTTTCTAAATTTTTACCCTTGAAAGCGCGCCATGATTGCTCATGATCATCACCTGTAAAATCTTTTTTGTGCAATTCCTTTGCTTCTTTCAAAACATTTGAAATATGACGATATGCTTCTATGCCATATTTTTTCTTTTTTGTTTCGTAAATTTTGATAAGGTCGTCTATAGTCATAGTTTTATTTTTCCATTATCAAAATGTATTCTGTTGGATAAACAGAAACTCTATTTTTATCATTTATGCTCGCAAATTTACCCGTCTTTTCGTCTCGAACGGACGGCAAATTTTTTGACGGAATTTCTCTTTTGATAATATCAGCGATTTTTAATCCCAAGTTTTGTAATTGCTCAACAAAAACCTCCGCATTAAGTATTTCAACGCCCTTTAAGCTCGTATTGCCAATAACAATACAGGTTTTCCCGCCTTTCTTTAATATTCTTTTCATTTCAACAAATACCTGATTCATTTCGCTAAAGTATGTTGAAACTTCCTCGGCAGTTTTTTTGTCTTTTTCTAACAATTTTTTTCTGATATTTTCTGCAATCACGCTATTAAGAGTTAAATCTTTTTTGTTGTGATATGAAGTGCCAATAAATCGTTTTCGGAAGTCGCTCAAATCTATGGTATATTCTAACCATAAAGCAGTGAGCTGGTGTAAATCGGCGTATTCGTAAGAGGTTACATAAGGAGGCGAAGTAACAATCAAACTAACGCTATTATCTTTTGCCGGAATTGTTCTTGCATCCGTGCAAATCACCTTGCTCGGAATTTTTAAATAACCTTTTTCTGATAACAATTCAAATAATCGTGCATTACCACGCAACATCATTTTTATTTGTTTCAAAAATGCTTTAATCGGCTCTGAAGGCTTTTTATCAAAATCTCTCGTTGGTTTATTGCTTTTTTGTAGCCAGATTGAGCAATTTTTGAGAATGTTTGAAAACCCGCAGAAAAAGAAATCTTGGACATCTTGATCTTTTATTTTTGAAATCTCGGCAAGAATAAAAGCAAGTTTTCTTTTTTCTTCTGGCTTAAACCAATAGTCAATTCTTTCGTGTTTAGGGGCTTTTACTTTTGTTTTTTCGCTGTAAGTTTCCAATCTCTTTTGAAAAGTTGTAAATTCCTTTTCAATTTTAGCAGGATCAATTGCTGTGATTTTTGCTTTCGTAATCAAAACAGCAACGGGGTTAATATCAACGACAATTGATGGTCGTCCCATAACTTTTGCTTCAACAAGGGTTGTTCCGCAACCACCGAACGGATCAACAATAAAATCACCTATTCGCGTATATTTTTCCGCCAAACGAGAAACTATTTGCGGAATAAATTTTGCGGGGTAACGATGATATCCATGCGTAATATACGCCGTATCTTTTCTTGTTTTATCGGAAAAAGACCACGAGGGATCAATTTTTGTTTTATTCAATAATGAAGTAATAGTTTGGCTCATATTTTTTTTAATTAGGTCGTCCACTTTTACATCTAATGCTTGGGTAATTTTTGTCGGTGTTTCAATAGTTGGGTTTGGATTCAAGCCAGATTCTACTGTAGCAATAGTATTCAGCGACAAATCAGTCAGCATGGATAAACGATCCTGAGAAACATCTTCTTTTGGCCTTATCTTTTTAAGGTTTTTTCCTATTGTTGATTTAGAATTATTGTTTGACATAGTTTTAATTAAAATATACATATATATTTTATTGGATAATGTCTCTCCTGTCAAGACACAAGATTTTGATAAATTGTGTTTATTATTAAGCTGTTTGAACATTTATAATACCTCCATAAACTTCAGATGGAGTTTTGTATCCTAATGATTGATGCTCTCTTTTATTGTTATAGTAATCAAAGTAATCTTTTAGTCCTTCTCTTAGCTCTTTAATCGTATCAAACCTCCAGATGTAAGCATGCTCATATTTAACTGTTCTCCACAACCGCTCTATGAAGATATTATCCACAGCACGACCCTTGCCGTCCATGCTTATCTTTATCTTCTTATCTTCAAGTATCTTTGTAAAGTCATTTGCCGTATAGGGAGTATAATAAAAGTTGTGTAAAAATATTAGGAGTGGAATATAATAAGATTAATGAGAAGGAGACTAAAAAAGGTTTGGAGAGAGTATGCAGACTCTCTCCAAAAAGCGAACAAAAACTTTTACATGGAGGAACCCAATGAACCCTAAAGAGTCCCTACCAAAAGATATTATAGCTGACATTAATGAATTAAGCAACAGTTCTTTGCAGTTGTTATTGGAGGAGACATTGAACCGAATAATGAAGAGTGAGCGAGAGATATATCTGTCAAGTAATGATGATTATGCTAATGGGTATATTGAGCGGGGACTTGGAACACCTCTATGAAAACTTTCGAGACTTGTCAAGGAAGTTGTGTAAAGAGGGATTAGCATTCACAAGAGAGTTCTCCAAAGAGATTAACGAAGGATTGGCAGAGGTAATATAATTGAGCAATGATTTTAGGGTAACCGTTTTTCCATTTAGGTAACGGACATAAATATTAATGAAAAGGATATCTTCGGATTGGAAGAACCCGCCCTATTAATCTTATTTCCAAATCAATATTTTACGACTCAAATTCCTTTTTTATTGTCTCTATAAGTTCTTTCACCGAAACAATCTCCTTTGCTCTTCCGACATTTGCGCCTGCGAATGCAAAACCGTTTTTAAAATTACCCTTGAATGCATTCAAAAGAGCCAATGCGATGCAGTAGGGCGACTGTTTGTAGTCGCATGTTATTATGCAGTGGTAAGGGCAGGTGAATGGTTTTCTCTCTCCGTTGTTTGTGTCTTCAATAAACTTATTGTTTATTGCCCTTCCAGGAAGACCGACGGGACTCTTTATTATTACGATGTCTTCTTTCTTTGCCTCTATGTATGTCTGCTTGAATTTATCATCTGCGTCGCACTCTTTGGTAGTGACGAATCTTGTAGCCATCTGAACTGCCGATGCACCGAGCTGAAGAAATTTCTTTATGTCCATTCCTGTGTATATTCCGCCTCCGACAATAACCGGGAAAGACCTTCCGAATCTCTCTTCAAGCTGTTTTGCCCCTCTTATCACATCCACCATAATATTTTCAAGAGCGAATGCAGGATTGTCTATATTTTCTCTCTTAAATCCGAGATGCCCACCTGCAAGAGGACCTTCAACAACAAAGGCATCAGGAGGATAGTTGTACTCGTCAATCCATCTTTTGGAAATATAATCTGCGGCTCTCCCGGAAGAGACAATAGGCACAAGCTTTGTTTTTCTGCTTCCGCTCTGTTTTAAAAATTCCGGAAGATTCAGAGGCAGTCCTGCTCCTGAAAAAATAATGTCAACCTTTTCCTGTATTGAAGTCTTGACCAAATCGGCATAATTTGAAAGAGCCACCATTATATTGACTCCAATTATTCCCTTTGAAAACTCTCTCGCCTTCTCTATCTCTTTTTTAAGTGCCCTCTTATTTGCTTCAAGAAAATTTTCATTAAAATCAGGCTCCAACATGCCTATGCCTGCGGTTGCGATTACTCCAACACCGCCCTCATTGGCGACCGCAGAAGCAAGTCCTGACATTGAGATTCCCACTCCCATACCGCCTTGAATTATCGGCAATTTTATTGTGAGGTCGCCTATTTTGAATTCTTTCATCTGAGTCAAAACCATCAATTCTCCTTGTAAAAAACTACATTTCCGAAAAATTTTCAATCCTAAAAATAAAAATGTTTTGTTATTTCGGAATACAAAATTATCTTTAAGCGCTTGAATTATAACCTCAAATGCAAATAAAGTCAATATAACTGAATTTTGTTATTGACATAAGTATATTATGTTGTAAGATATATTTTAATAATTCAGCAGGAGGTTCTATGAAGAAACTGACTCTTATTGTGTTGGCATTGCTATTTATTTTGAATTTGTCAGCGGCGCCCTCACTCTACACTTCCTCAGGTCTTTTGCACTCTGTCGGCGCGATTATACAGGAACAGAGGCTTCAGCTCGGTTTTCATATAAACGGCTTTACCCGTGATTTCATGGTGGATTATGTCTCGGTAATTGATGATTCCACATACCATTCATGGGACACATATGCGGGAGGCGGCATCCAGTTCGGTATAGGATACTCTTTTACAAACTGGCTTGAAGTGAGCGTGGTCTCCGAAGGTTTCATCGATGCTATTGACACTCCGGAGGCGCCAGGAAGAGCGGATGAAAATACCAACTACGCCAGTTACGGCTTCGGCGACACTGAGGTCAATCTTAAGCTGACTACAGGCGGACTCTTCGGAGCAACGAAGAATGCGGACATAGGAGTACTTGGATTCTATCGCTTCACAACAGGCGACCTTTACACTCCCGGGCAGTCCAATGCCTCATCATTTTCAATAGATTACATCAAGAACGACGGAGGAATATTCAGGAAGTTCACAACAAACGGAGCGGACTGGGGAGTGCGCGGATTGATTTCATTTGTCACATCTTCTCAGGTCCCGCTCGGAATAAACCTCAACGGAGGCTATACAAAATTAGTCAATATGCCGGCAGGCAATAATCCCACTCTGATAGATTTCGCAGGAGGATTGTCTATTAAATTCGGCTCTTTCATTCCATTTATTGAAGTTTACGGATTCAAATACAATGCTTCAAGAATGTTTGATGCCAGATATGTGTATTATATGTCCGGCGGAGTGAGATTCGATACTCCGATAGGACTTGTGATTGACTTCGGCGCTGACTATAGAATACCTAAATTTTTGCCCGACCTTGAACCGATACATAATTCAGTTAATGACACATTCCTCCTAAGCGACGGATGGGGCGGAGCACCCGATTGGAAAGCATATTTCGGCCTCACATATTATTATGATTTCAAAAAAGAGGAAATCATTGTAAAGAAAGAGGAGCCGAAGACCATCATCACCGGCAAAGTAATAAACGGAGAGACCGGAGTGCCCATGTCGGCAATAATAACATTCCCGGGATACAGCGATTCAGTGAGCATAGTCTCCGATTCATTGGGAATCTACTCGATTACAGTCAATCCCGGAACAATAAGAATACGCGCAGAGAGAGAGGGATTCAAGTGGCAGGAGAAGGGTGTCATTATAGAAAAGGCACAGACGAAGATTGTTGATTTTGCTCTGAACCCCAAGAAGGTGGAAAAGGGAATAATCACGGGAAAGGTCTCGGACAAAGCTTCGGGAGAGACTCTTCTTGCCAAGATTTCATTCCCTCAGACAGGAATTCCGGAGATTTTGCCTGATGCCGCCACAGGTGTTTACAGAATAACTCTCGACCCGGGCACATACACAATCGCCGCAGTTGCAGAAGGTTACATATCTTATGCAATGCCTGTTGTCGTGGAAGCTGACAAGACTCTCATTCTTAATATTGAAATGCTTAAGAAGGGCGGAAAGATAACTCTCAGGGGAATTTACTTTGAGAGCGGAAAAGCTACAATACTTCCGGAATCATTCTATGCGCTTGATGAGGCTGTAAAACTTTTAAATGACAACCCGAAGGTTAGAATAGAAATTCAGGGGCACACTGATTCTGTCGGCTCCGATTCATCAAACCTTTCTCTCTCTCAGGCAAGAGCCGAATCTGTGAGGAATTATCTCGTGTCCCATGGAATAGACCCTATGAGAGTTGTAGCAAAGGGCTTCGGCGAAATGATGCCTGTTGCCGACAATGGCACAAAGGACGGAAGAGCATTAAACAGAAGAATAGAATTTTTGATTCTCGGCGAATAATTGCTTTGAAAAAAGCCCCCTTTCAAGGGGGCTTTTTTTTGTCTATGATTCCAAAACTGTCATAAATAATGAACTGACATATAATTCAGTTACGAGTTTAAATACAATACGGATAGCTGATTAATATTTATTCTTTACAGTAATCTTCACAAACTTCTGGTGCAACCCGTTCTTCCTATCATGGACGCTCGCGTCCATTACACCCTCGCCAATGTGGGGACATTCCTTCGGTGTGTCCCCACTGCAACAGGCAATTAATTAACTTATTGATGCTCGTAGCTCAAAGTCGGCGAGGACGCTCCGCGCAGACGCCCATCAAGTGGTTTGGGGACATTCCTTCGGTGTGTCCCCACAACATCCCATCTTGATAAAGCGGCGAAGCGAAGTGTGTGAGCCGACGCTACGCCCGTCAGCAGCCACCAAATCAGCCGTGAGCCTTGTGCCGTGTGCCATGAACTTAATACGGAGAGCTGATTAATATTTATTCTTTTCAATAATCTTCGCAAAGTTCTGGTGCAACCCGAGACGTCTATTATGTGCGCTCGCGCACATTTCACCCCAGCCAATGCTTTGTGAAGATTCAATCAATTAAATAACTTATTGAAAGTGAAAGCTACAAGTCGGCGAGGACGCTCCGCGCAGACGCCCATCAAGTGGGCAACCCCTTGCTCCGCTAACCCATCTTGATTAAGCGGCGAAGCGGAGTGTGCGAGCTGACGCTACGCCCGACAACAGCCCCCGAACAATCTTCAATAATCAATTAACAATAAACTGATAGACCCTTCACGATAGTCATAACTAAAGCAAAGTTCAGGGTGACACGGTTGAGTAAGATTTTGTCTTTACAGTAATCTTCTAAAACTTCTGGTACAACCCGTTCTTTTCTATCATGGACGCTCGCGTCCATTACACCCTCGCCAATGTGGGGACATTCCTTCGGTGTGTCCCCATAACAAATATTGAAACACGTAAGCTCAAAGTCGGCGAGGACGCTCCGCGAAGACGCCCATCAAGTGGGCAACCCCTTGCTACGCTATCCCATCTTGATAAAGCGGCGAAGCGGAGTGTGTGAGCCGACGCTACGCCCGCGTGCAGCCCCTAATATTTCTTGATTACTCATGTTTTTGATGTTTGAAAAACCCAGCTTTTTGAAACCACCGTCCCTAAGAATTTTCGTTCAGGATGGCTGAAATAAAGGTTATCGGAAATTATTGGGGTTGAATCCCTTGGTTTTGAACATACTCATCATCTTTTTCATATTCTTATGCTGATTTATGACATATTTGACCATTGCCACGCTTGTGCCGCTTCCTGAGGCGATTCTCTTAATCCTGCTTTTGTTATTGAGAAGAAGCGGATTCTTTCTTTCTTTTTTTGTCATAGACGAAATTATCGCCTCTACTTTTTTCAGATTCTCCTCCTCCTCGCCAGTGGTCTTTATTTTCGCTCCGACTCCCGGTATCATTTTAAGAATCTCTTTTAATGGTCCCATCTTCTTTATCTGTTTTATCTGTCCAAGGTAATCTTCAAAATCAAATCTTCCTTCAAGAAGTTTCTTCTCCATATTCTCAGCTTCTTCCTTAGAGACAAGGTCCTCAGCTCTTTCCACAAGAGAGAGAATATCCCCCATCCCAAGGATCCTTGAAACAAGACGCTCCGGATGAAACTCCTCAATCTTGTCAGCATGTTCGCCTGTGCAAATATATTTTATAGGGCAGTCTGCCACCTTGACTATTGAGAGTGCCGCTCCTCCTTTTTGGTCTCCATCCATTTTCGTCAGAATAATCCCCGTCAAATTCAGTTTCTCCTTAAAACCGGCGGCGCTCTTAACAGCATCCTGTCCGGTCATGGAATCACCGATATAAAGAATTTCGGATGGTTTGATTTTTTTCTCTAAATTTACAAGTTCATTCATCAGTTCATCATCTATGTGGAGCCTCCCTGCAGTATCAAGAATCAGAGTGTCAATATTCTTTTCCTGCGCATCTTTTAAGGCATCCGCAACGGTTTTTTGCGGGTCGCCAGACATTCTGTCAAAGAAAAGGCACTTTGTCTTTTCAGCAACCTGCTTGAGCTGTTCATATGCCGCAGGCCTCTTCACATCGCAAGGCACAAGCATTGTGCGCCTGTTCTGTTTGTTGAAGAGAGCGCCGAGCTTTCCGGCAGTTGTGGTTTTTCCCGTTCCCTGCAAACCGACAAGCATCACAACCGAGGGATTTCCTTTAAAATGAATTCTCATGTCACCATGGGATAGCATCTCTACCATCTTATCATTGACTGCCTTGATGATTATGTGCTCGGGCTTTAAAGATTTTAAAACATCCTGTCCCCTCACTTCGTCTTCAACGCTCTTGATGAAATCCTTGACTATAAGGTAATTCACATCCGATTCCAGAAGCACCAGGCGTATCTCGCGCATGGTTAGCTTTATATCCTCGTCCGTCACCCTTCCCTTGTTTTTCAGATTCTGAAAAATCTTATTTATTTTTGATGTCAATCCGTCAAGCATCTTTGTTCACTCCCGCAGTCTTTAAAAGTTTTTCCACAAGGTCGCCGTATTCAATTCCGTCAAACTCGGCCTCCTGCGGAAGATCGGAAAGGTCGGTCATTCCGGGTATCGAATTCACTTCAAGCTCGTAGAGTTCATCGTTCTTTGTGACAATAAAATCAATTCTTGCAAATGTGTCCATTCTCAGATTTATGAAGATCTCTCTGCTTATGTTCATCATTCTTTCTATAACATCTTTCCTTAATTTCGGGGGCATTACAAAATCAGTCATTCCCGAAGTATATTTTGCATGATAATCATAAAATGCATTCTTGGGAATCAACTGCAGAGGAGTCAAAATCTTTACGCCATTGTCTTTGATTACACCGACAGTCACCTCTGTCCCGCCCTCCACATACTCTTCGACAATATAGTCGCCGAATTCTGCTGTCTTTTCTTTTAATTTCAAAAATGCATCCTTGGAGGATGAAATGAATGTTCCCACGGAGGAACCTCCTGTATTCGGTTTCAGTATCACAGGAGATGAAAAACTCTTCTCAATTATATCAGGATCTTTTTCGATAATCTCCCTGCTAACATAAACGGATTTAAGAACCGGAACACCGAAAGATTTTACGACCTGCTGATTTATGTACTTATTCATCGTGATTGCGCTTGGAATTACTCCGGAGCCGGTATAGGGTATCTTCAGATGTTCAAATATTCCCTGCACGAGTCCATCCTCTCCGGGTCTGCCGTGCATTATATTGAAGATTGCGGAAAAATTTCCTTTCAGTGAATTCACTATGTCTTCGTTGTATTCAAGAAGCTTGCAGTTATAATTCTTCTTTAGTAGAGCATGGTTTATCCTTAGAGCAGAGCGTCTTGATACTTCGCTCTCTTTGGAAGGTCCTCCATAGAGTACACAGATCCTTTCATCCATACAAAAGCTCCTTTGTTCTTATTGACGATTTTAAAAACTCATTTCTGTAATTTCTTTTGTCTTTTTTAACAGGCATGTTGACTTTTATGCACAATGTTTTCCTCGGTTTTATTTCGAAATTCCCAGCAAGTATCGCCACTCTCTTTCCATCTTTCAAAGCCTCTTGAGCTATTCTGCCTGTGAGTTTTCCGCTCATCGACTGCTTATCGAAACTTCCCTCATTTACAATAATGGCATCAGCAGCTTTTATCTCTCTTCTCAGGTTTATAACAGAATTTAAAAAATCAAAATTACCCATGACTCTGCCTCCCGCAAGAATAACCGCAAGCCCCAGTCCGCCTCCTGCTCCCGAGTGCTTCATCCTCTCCGATTTCAATTTTTTTGAAGTTTCATTCAGGTAATCCTTCATTCTCTTTATCTGTGAGTATGTCGCTTTCTTCTGTTTAAGATACATAACCGCTCCGTATTCACCCTCAAGAAAAGATTCTACATCCGCCACTCCGCACAGAAGGGGATACGGCTTTCTATTGCGCAGATCTTTCAAAACAGAGGTGCCTATGTATGCTTCGCAGTCCATGCCGAGTCCCTTCAGCATTCCATAACCTATGTCGCATGTCAATGTGCCGCCTATGCCCAAGACAACTCTTCTCTTTTTGTCATACAGTTCCTTAATCAATATTCCAACTCCCTCACTCGACCTGTCGGTTATCGGGATGTGTTTTTTCATAACTCCGCAGACAAGGGCTGACTCTATGAAAGCAACATCTTTGCCGCATAGCACTTTTGCATGGATTATCCTGCCGTCGCAGGATAGAGTTTTAATTTTTTTCTCTTTTAACTCGGGAAAGATTCTCTTCATTGTCAAAAGAAATCCGTCCCCGCCGTCGGATAGAGGAAATGTTTTAAATCCCATGCAGGATTTAAATGCTTTCAGGTAAATTTTTTCCGTGTCTATGCAGTTCAATGTACTCTTCATAGACCCGGCGGCTCCGAAAATTTTCACTTGACTGCCTTGGTCATTACGGAATAATTGCCGGATGCATCTGTTGCTTTTACAATTATCGAAAGCGTCTGCCCTTTTTCCCTCTCAATCTTTATTTCATACTTCTCTGTTTTTGAATCACACACTCCATCAAGAGGCAAAACTCTTTTATAGCTCTCTCCGTTTACCGAATACTCGACATTGTCAATCAAGGAAAAATTGTCCTTTACTGTGAATGAAAGAATATTTTTCTCAAAGGATTCGTCAATTATTGATGCCGGTGTCCTGTCGATGAAAAATTCTTCACTTTCTATCATTCCTTTAAGATACTCATTGTTTTCGATGGAATCGGATGCCACAACCTTCGCTCTGTACCATCCTTCGGGAAATGACTCCAGATTTACCACGGCAAATGAGTCAAAAAATGATTTTTTAATCAGATAAGTATTTTGAGAAGATATGAGAGAGATGTCGTATATAAGCTTGTCCATATCAATATCAAAACATTCCCAAAGAAAAAATCTCACATTTCTTTTTGATTTGTAAATCGAGTTGTCCTTCAGCTCAGGATAGAATGACCTCTTCTGCAAGAACTCAGCATCCCATTCAACAGTAGCCGCATAGTCGGGAAGCACTCTCTCCGGATATACTTTTATTGATCTGAACTTGGGAGCGTGATTGACTGTCTTGAAGAAGAATGACACATTGTAAAGAGTGTCGTCAATCCCTGAAAACCTGTACTTGTACTGTAAATAGCGTGAATTTTTTAAAGATTCATTCTCCTGCTGCTTGACAAGCATGAAAGGACTCCATGTTGAATCCACATTAAATGTATTTCCCGTTCTTATGAAGAGTTTGCCGGGTTTCTTTGTCCGCGGATAGAAAGCTGTCACTGTTATGTTTTTCTGAGGGTCAATGACAGACGAAGAGAATTCCGCATCCTTGTTTACATCGGAGAGTTTAATTATTGAATTTGCCTCCGCCGTTGCGATATATGCTATGTTTTCATCTCCGTATGAGGACATTATGAAATCATTTTCCGATGAGCCGAGATACAGATAGTTTTCAAAATCATAGAAATAGCACCTTCCGGGCACAGATGCAGTCAGAAGAACGCCTCCGAGTGCTTCTGCACAGCATGAATATGGAAAATCCTCCTTCGCCAGTGTGTCCGGAGCCGAGTCTTTCAGGGAGAGCAGGAGTCCGCTGTAAACTTCCATCCCCTCTCCACCGCTTGCCAAAGAGTTAGCCGCGACAACTATCCTCTCTTTTTCAAATTTGAAAAAAACTATCTCTCCTCCGTTGAGAGAGAATATTACCTCCTGAGTCTTCTCCTTGAAGGAGTATTTTATCAGTTTTCCTTTGCCCTCTGTTGATATATAAAGGTCGCCGTTTATTTCTTCAAAGTAAAGAATATTTCTATCATTGACTTTCAAAAGCTTTTCAAATTTGCCTGAAGAGTAAACATAGATTTCATTTCCGACAGCCGCATAGACAACCCCTCCGGTCTTTTTGAGAAGATTTATGCTCGCCTCCGAGGAGAATATAGTGTCAACTTTCTTTTCAGAGAGTTTCACGATTATTCCCTTAGGTTGAAGAGCGGCAATCAGTGTCTTGCTGTCAAGAGATAAAACCGTGTAAACAATCTCTCCTTCGCTGAATTCCGCCATAATAGAGTTATCTTCAAGGTCTGTTATTTTGCCTATCCCGCCGCCTCCGGCTATCAGATGCCCGTTATGAAGAGTCATAGAATATACCGGTTCCGCAAGATTATTTTTGAAGAGAGAAACTTTAAAGGAAGGAATTGCAAATTTTTCATTCAATGCCACTCCCGATGAAAGCTGAAGGAATTGTCTGGAAGAGTATAAGTCATCAGTCATCTTACCTGTCTCCAGCGAGAAGGCAAAGATGAACAGAATGAGTGTCAGAACTGTCGATAATAATTTCTTCATTGAGACCTCCTGATTTTCAAAATCGTGGTTGCTTCACCTTCAATTACTCCGTTTGTAAGCAGAATCTTTTTATAGAGGATGTCGGACATTATGCTCTTTTTGCCGGAGAGAATCTGCTTGTTGATAAAGCTTTGAGGCAATTTGAAATACTCCCTGTTGTTATCCACAAATCCCCGTCTTCTTCCGAAGAGCTTTAAAACTATACTGTTTGAAGGATTGACATTATTTACAATATCTTCAAAAGTTTTTATATTTTTGTACTGGTATTTTGCTTCGCTTCTCGCGGCGTCGCTCATTATGTCGCTCTTCCCTCCAGCCACATAGAGAAGCATTGAATCAAGCGGACAATTATCGGGAATGAGAAATGAGAAGGGCTGCATCTCATTGTTTCCCTTGTAAGTCTTCATAAGAACATTTCCCTCGACTGTCTCCCCGGGACTGTAATATTTCTTATCCGTGCGGATGTCCCAGATAAAATACTGATTTATTTCTTCGTTGACCGAAGACTCTATCACAATGGAATCGGGATTGATATTTTCGTACATATTGTAGAAGTATGAATAAAGAATGGATTGCAGGTCAAAATAGATTCCCAAAAACAGATTCTCTCCCGTCACCATGTTTTTGTATTCAAGCTTCTTTTTGTTGTTTGAAAAGACGCTCATCTTATAGTCGGCAGTCATCGGTCCGGCTGTCTTGTAGCTATTTGAGATTGCGGAGACAAACATCAGAGGAAGATATGATGCTATTATTTCATTCTCCTTGGCAAATTTCATGGAGATTCTCTTGCCGTTGTTCATGACGAACGATACATTTACCATTCGCGCGCTCTTATCGCTTAAAGAGAGTATTCCGTAGGTTCTGTCCTGCACCGCACAGCCAAGGCTCTTTAAAAGAGGAAAACCCATCTTATAGGAGATGTCATTTCTTGGAAGAACAGTGTATATGTAAGCTTCGGAGACCGGATACTCTACATTCCCTTTGAGATTGAAAGGATGACCGAGAGAATAAACTCTGTTGTCGGAAACATATGTCACAGTGCCAATTGCCGAGGCTGACATGTCGCCTTCTATAAGCTTAATTGCTATGCTTTTCCCGGGGGACAATTCTCCGGAAAGATTTTTTGCCGCAAAGCTGTTCTTTCCCGATACCGCATATTTTAAAACTCCAACATCATCCCTCAGATCCTCAAGCACCCTTTCATCTACTCCGGTGAGAACTACCGGCACGGCTATCTCCTTGAGCTTGTATCCCTTCACATCCATATTTTGATTTTCAAATAAATCTATTTCAAGCATTCTTTTAATCGGTACAACGCCTCCTATCGGCTCTTTCAGATTATCCCAAGTATAGCTCATGCTTCCGAAGAGCTTTCCGTTGAAATAGACCGGACTTCCGCTCATTCCCTGCGCGATTCCGGTCTTCTCGATTTTGTCGCCGAAACATTTAACCAGAACCATCTCGACAGATGCTTCTCCTTCGGATATGACATCAATAACCTCCACTTCAAATGTGTCGGTCTTTGTCTCTTCAAATACAGTTATGCAGTATCCCTTCATACCTCTATCGAGTTCTTTAATATCTATAAAATCCGAACCAAAAGAGATTAGGAACAAAACAAACATCAGTAACGATAAAAGAATCTTTCTCATCACACACCCCTCACGCACTTTATTAATTTTGTCTCCTTGCATTCTTCACTGCCTATTGTAAAACACTCGGTCAGTATTCTTTCAGCTTCTTCAATGCCCTCTTCGGAAAAGACTGTAAACACCGACTCTCCTTTTGAAACCATATCTCCGATTCTCTTGTTTATCTTTATTCCCGCTCTGTGGTCTATCGAACTCTCTTTTGTAAATCTGCCGGCCTTCATATATATCAGCGCAATTCCTATTTTGTATGTGTCAAATCCTGTCAGAAATCCGTTCTTTACCGCCTTTACTTCAAATGACCTTTTGTGCAGAAGAGCTTCATCCGTGATTGAATTGACATCTCCTCCCTGTATGGAAATCATTTTCTCAAATCTTTCGTATCCTCTGCCGCTTTCAATCACTTCAATATATTTTTTTCTTCTTTCATTGTCGTCTGCCCCCACTGAATTCTTCTTCATTATCATGCATGCGGTCTCCTCGACAATTTCCGCCGCTCTGTTTTTTATTTCTCCTTTCAATATACCGGCAGACTCTAAAATTTCACAGCCATTGCCTGCAAAATCACCCAGAGGCTGCGACATGTCCGATATCATATATGCCATCTTCTTTCCCATTGATTCTCCAAGTTCATACATCTTGTCCGCAAGAATTTTTGCATCCTCAAAATCCTTCATGAATGCTCCGTTGCCCGTCTTTACATCCAAAAAGAGCATATCTATCCCCTCTGAAAGCTTCTTGCTCATTATTGATGCTGTGATAAGAGGTATGGATTCCACAGTGGCAGTAACATCCCTCAGAGCGTACATCTTCTTGTCAGCCGGCACAAAGGATTCTGTCTGCCCTGCCATTGCCATTCTGTTTGTTTTCAATATTCTTTTAAATTCATCCTTTGTGAGGTTTACATTGAATCCTTTTATTGACTCCAGCTTGTCGAGAGTGCCTCCGGTGTGACCGAGCCCTCTTCCGGAGACCATGGGAACATAAAACCCAAGCTCAGCCAAAATCGGAGCAAGAGGTATTGACACCTTGTCTCCCACTCCTCCGGTTGAATGTTTGTCAACCTTTATTCCATCTATTTCTGAAAAATCATACACATCGCCTGATTCGCTCATCGCTTTTGTCAGATGAAGAGTCTCTCTTTCATTCAAACCGTTTAAAAAGGATGCCATTAAAAAAGCCGACATCTGATAATCCGGCACATCACCCCTGACATATCCGTCAACCATAAACAATATCTCTTCAGCAGAGAGAATCTCCCTCTCTCTCTTTTTCCTAATTATTTGAGGTGCGTTCATTAAGCTCCGCCATTATTGAAACGGATGATGAGCATCCGATTCTTGCCGCGCCTTCTTTTATCATTGCCTCAGCAGTCTTAAGATCCCTTATTCCGCCGCTCGCCTTTATCTTTATCTTCCCGCCGGACAGTTCCTTAAACAGCTTCACATCTTCAAGAGCCGCCCCACCCGTGGAAAATCCCGTCGATGTCTTGATGAAATCTGCCTTTGCCTGAATAACAAGCGCGGCTACTTTTATTTTCTCCTCACGCGTAAGAAGCGCTGTTTCAACTATCACCTTCAGAAGAGACCCCTTGGACGCCTCTCTGATTCCTATTATTTCATTGAGAACCGATTCATAATTTCCGCCCTTGAAATCACCAATATTGATAACCATGTCAATCTCATCCGCGCCGTCCTCTATGGCTATGATTGTCTCCCTCACCTTTACCTCCATTCTGTTTGCTCCGAGAGGAAATCCCACTACGGACGCAACTTTCACACTGCTTCCCTTAAGCAGAGTCTTCACTGTCATCACCCAGCAGGGATTTACGCAGACCGCATAAAAATTGTGAGCCGTCGCTTCATCGCAGAGTCTCTTTATATCATCCTTGGTTGCTCCGGCCTTCAGCAGAGTGTGGTCTATAAAATCATTCAGTTTCATTTTTCTTTCTCCTTTGCCTCTATGAATTCATTTTTTCCGCCGTAAAATATTTTGTATGACTGCCTGGCGTCGCCCACGGTTATGAAGATCGCGCCCTCATACTTTGAAATGAATTTCGGCAGTTTGCCGCAGAAGACAATCTGTTCATTCTTCTCATTGATCGGATTTTCAATGACCTTTCCATACCTGTTGAGCAGGTCGACATTATCAGGGTATATTTCATGATGTTCTGAAAAGAAATCATCCATTATTCTCCGCACTTTTTTAATGTTGAGCTCCAACATCCTCTCCTTTAGAAAGGAATCGGAAAGATTCTCGGATTTTGCATTTACAGAGAAAATGTTGAAATCTTCCGAAAATGTACCTTCAAATCCGGTGACAATTCCTTTGGTTATGATTACGCACAAAGAATCGTCTGCCATATAGGCTCCGTAAATATCGGTCAGTTTGGAGTCGAACATCACAGGTGGTCTATCCTCAACTCTAACAGTGGTCGTATAATCATAGTAACCGAAATCATTTACAGACTTGTTTATCGAGTATGTTATTTTGCCTGTATTTATGCCGAGAATATCTATCACTCCGTCTTGTGCATTGCCTGAAAACTCTTTGCAGAGTGTCTCGCCATTGAAGCCGAGAACTTCCCTAAAATGAAAGTTGAAGAAATCAGAGACATCTTTCAGAGAGGAGTATGAGTCTTCAAATTCATTAAGCAGAGTATCCGCAGTCAAAGAATTCTCTTTAATGCTTAAGATCTTTAATCCTCCGCTCTGAACAGTCGGATCTTTGGGTTCATAGGCAAATGCAAAATGAGATGCGTCATCAGAAAATCCATACACTATGAGATCGCTCTCTGCGGATATGAAGAAAACTGCTGATATCAAGATGAGAAACAATCTCTTCATTTAATCCTCCTGACCGATATGGTTCCCGACATATCTGAAAGGAGAACTCTCATCGGTGGGAATCCCTCTGACAGCTGTATGTGCGACACATCTGCTTCAAACTGATTGAATGTCGCATCAAGAGTGTAAATTTTGTTTTTATAAAGTATTCTGTTCCATGCATGATAATAGAATCCATCCTTCGAATAAACTATTCCGGAGACAATATCGGTTTCAAAACCCAGCTCAGAGGCTATTGAAGCAAAAACCTGCGCATGCTCGGTGCAGTCGCCGTATCCTTGCTTTAAAATTTCCTCGCTTGTAAGAAGACCTGAATAGATCCCCTTCTTCAGTTTTTTATTTACATAGGCAAGAGCATTCTGCATCATTTTCAATGAGTCCGCATCCCCCTTCTTTCTTATCTCTTTGGCGGCATTCTTCACCATGCTTCCCGCTTTAAGATAGAATGTGTCCATAACCGAGAGGGTGTCGGGTACAAACAATGCCTTTTTAAAGACAGTCAAAGTGTCCATGCTCTGCTTCTGCCTGTAATTTGACAGAGTGTCATTCTCTATGCCGGTTATTATGAAGACTGCTTTTTCTGCTTTTGCTATTGACTTAAAATCACCTTCTGCAGAAATGAAAAACCAGCTTAGAATATCTATCGGAGCAGATATATCTCTCGCGGAATCAGTCTTTACCATAGAGATTCCCTCTCCCGAGATGCTCTTTACGACTTCGCCTTTCTTGTTGAAATAAACTTTCCAGTCTCCGCTTTCACCTGTAAACTGGTATACATCAGTCGGAACCGATTTTTCCATTATCTTCAGAGTCTCGCTTCCCTTCTCCTTTACTTTTATCTTTTCCAGTTTTCTGGTTAATGGATTGTACTGATAAATCTCTTTTCCCAACAGATCCATAGTGGCTGATTCAACATTGAAAAGAAGAATTTTGTTCTCTATGTCAAATACATCCTCGGTGTATCCCTGCGCAACATCAGATTTGACAGTGAGTTTTCCGTCTTTTATGAATCCATTGACAAAGAATGAGAGTTGCTCACTCTCCACTCCTGAAAGGAATTTTATCATCGCCCAGTTGGTGTCATAAAGTGAAAAAGAGTGGGCTGAAACATTCATCGTATTTCCATAGACTGTTATCGACATCTTCGAATTTTCAGTCACCTCAATGAATGAATTCTTCTTTTTTGTTTCCATCCGATACCATCCGACCCTCTCTGCGCCTATGAATATATCCATTACATTTGTTTCTGCGGAGAGAGAGAGAGTCAGACAAAACGCGAGGATTCGGATTAAAATCTTCATAACTTCACCACCTTTCTTTTCTCACGGACAATTTCGCTTTTACCGTAGTATATGAAATCCGCCGTGAACATGTAAATTCCTGTTTCAAGGTCTCTTTCAAGCATCCTGTCATTCGGAGCAATCTTTATTGAATTGTATCCTCCCTGCA
Organism: bacterium; assembly: GCA_050239825.1. Lineage (GTDB taxonomy): Bacteria > Hydrothermota > 32-111 > 32-111 > 32-111 > UBA2202. The sequence goes on along the minus strand of JBFXGO010000001.1, from coordinate 13,384 downwards.
CAATCTCCTCGCCTGCAGATGCTATAAATCCCCTTGAGTCGATAAGTTTCCATTTCATAGTTCCGCCCGCGGAGGATGTGAAGGAGATTGTAAATGCATCTGAAAAAGGATTGGGATACAGATTGAATCTTTTTTCGCTCTTGGATTTAAAATTGTGTCTTATGATTATGCTCTTTCTGAACTCCTTCAGATTTGAATCGTATATCACTGCCGTTACAGTATCAACATCCTGCGCGGAGGATACACTGTAATAATTAGATGATGAGCTGTCCGTTTTCACGAATATCTTATTCTCAGACGATACAGAGGCATTGCCTTTTGCAGTAAGAGATGGAAGATATCTCTGAATACTGCCCATGTAAACACCTATGTTTGAAGTGAAATTGACTTCAATGGGATACTCCAACGGAAGAGTGATTGAATCTTCAAGAGGTTTCTCATTTGAGAAGAAACTTATCTCTCCGGAGGATGCAGAGCTGTCGGGAGAATACTTTGCATGAAGAACATCAATACCGGAGTGGACGAAGGAATCATCTTCACATACAGATGTGATGAGAATCCTGTTCTCAAAATTTCTCTCTTCGAAATCGTCTGTCAGATAGACTGATAATGTGTTTGAATCGATCTTCGTCTCTGTTCTGCTCATCACACCGTCTGATTTAACATAGTAGAGGTAAGCATAAGGCAGAATATGGAGGTAATCGTGCGAGTCTGTGTAAAAAGGCTGGTATAAATCGACGGACATTGGTCCGATGAAATCGAATTCCGCATCGTATCCTATGTCGTTTAAAGCCCCGAGCATCAAAGTGTCTTCCGTAAGAACAGAAACATCAAAGAGGTGCTTTTTGACTCTCATGGAAGGGTCTCCGAAAAGCACATGGCTTGTGCTGAAGTATCTGCCGTCATTTATCATTGAAAGGTAATATTCGCCAATCGTATTGAAGCCTCCGGCAATCAGATTTGAGGCAAATGAGTTATAAAGTATGCTGACGCTTTCATATTCGAATATCGCCCTTGTAGATGCAATTACTGCAGAAAATCCCGACTTCGGAAGTTTTTGGAACTCCGCCCCTATTGCTCCGAAATCATTGTCGAACTGGCCGACCTGACAGGTGCCGAATAAAAATATCGGATACCTGTTGGTATTGTCTAATAGTTCAATGTCATCCGGATATAGGAGAATGTGTTCGTGAGTCAATGTATAGTAAGACCCGTGTCCGTAAAAGAAACCGTAGGCAATTCCTTCATTGAGATAGTCTCTGATGACAAAGCGGACATCTCTTTTATAACCCGGATTATAAGGCCAATGCTCTTCGTCACCCTGCAGACTTCCGATGTAATCCATTAAATAAAGCTTCCTCACTGGGAATCTGCTCTCAAGAAGGCCTGAAAGGTCCTCTGCGTCGACAAAAAAACCTGTCTCATTGAATGTTTCGCTGATCCTTCCTCCGTATTCATCGTCGGAAATGACCATCATTTTGTTCTTCATGAATGTCGGCGTCTTTGTCTCATAATCAATAACCTTGAGCAGAGCATCAAATGCTTCCTCTCTGTTCATTGCGGTTATTCTTCCGGGAATAATATCTATATACTGGTCTTCGCCTGTCAGCAGGGCATACCATCTGTCGACACACCATGTCGTGGAGGCGCTTAAAAGAGCCTCTTCAAAGATTCCGTAACCGGTTTCATAGACAGGAACAACATTGCGGTTTTCATGAATGTTCTGTCTGTTCTTGAAGTCGTATGAACCGGAGCCGAGTAGAATAAGATACTCCGGGAAGTTTTTCCATTCCCTGAATCCGTATTCAAGAAAAGCCTTTACAGCGGATGGAGATGAGACTCCGAAACCGAAAGCATCCGCTATTCTGCCTATTTCAAACGTCTTGACTATATAACCTTGACTTTTCCTGTACTGCGTATAGGGAATAACCGCCTCCCGGAAATTGTCGCCTGCAATAATCAGTATATCGCATCCCTCTATATCCGCATATATTTTTGAGTTGTCAACCCATCTTGCATTTTCAGGTTTTTTGATTTCATTTGTCAGAAAGGCGAATTCACCGCTTAAAATGTCCAAGGATATGTTTTCTCCTGCGGCAATGCCGCCGAGATAGTAGTTGCCGCCATTCTTTACAAAACAGTATATATCACTCGTCGGATTTAAATTAAGGTATCTGAATGAAGCATTCTTAATGACTATGTCATCAGGATTGTCTGTGTCTGCTTCATACTTTACCCTGAATTCCGAGAGATAGAATGATTTTGTAAGGTTGTCAATATTCTTTGCAGTGAGAATAACTTTGTTGTTTGCTGCCAGATTATTTGAAGAAAAAGAAAATACGGCGGGGGTGTATCTCATCTCCGTTCCATACTCGATTGTTCCAAGAAAAGAATCATTCATCTTTACTTCAACTGTAGAAGTGTCTCCTCCATTCGGGAAAAAGAATGAGAGGGAGATGGTGCATGATTCGCCTGCAAAGTCCGGAGTTTCAAAATCAAACTCATATTCAAAGTCGCCTGAATCTTTAACCAAAGAGAATTTTTTCCACACCCAACCGTATCCGGAAAGAAGAGGATTTATGGAATCATAGTGCATCACTTTTTCATTGAATATTCGATGCTCATCTTTCTCAAAGGAGAAAACGAGATTGTTGGCTTTAATCGGATTTTTATCATTGAATACCAGCATATAATGCCTGTAATCGGAAAATGGATTGTTGTAAATGTCGTAATTCATGTAGAAATTAATGGAATCTCCATTTGGGGACTCACCATAAAAGAGAATATACTCACCATCTTCAAAATCATCATCATCATCCCCCACAAATAAATAGGGTGTTTTCGGCGGGTTCAGATAACTTAAAAATTCAGCAGTATCTATTGGAAGCATGACATTTTTTTGAGTGTAAAGACCAAAATTCCCCACCGACAAATTCTGCGGGTCAATCCCCGCATCTTTAATTGTTTTATAATCTACTCTGTAGATGCCGCTATCCTTAACTTTCAAATCAAGATAAGACATGAAAGGAATTCTGTCCGACCTCTCCGACATAAATCCCTTTGATACAAACTCTCTGTTGAGGCTTGACGCAAAGAGTGGGTTATCTTTTCCGCTCTTAGAGAGCGCTTTTTCAAAATCAACCTCTATAAATACTCTTTTAAGGGTATATGTGTCACTCCCCTGTTTTCTGGCAGGATAAAGGGCTATTCTTAAAATTCTCTGTCTTCCGGCATACTCATACTGCAGGTCATATAGTTTCGAAACAATCTTCCTGTCGGACTCCCCTTCATTTCTCTTCCATTCTGCATCACCCACATGAACCCTCACTGCCCCTTCGGGAACATTAATATAGAGATACTTGATTAAAACATTCTTTTCAATCGCGCAGTCTGTGAGCCTGTTATTTACATAAACCGGCGAATACTCTATCTTCAGACCCTTTGTAGAGACTGTAATATTCTCCGCAGAAAACAGAGCAATGGCAATAAAAGAAAGAGAGAAAAGCAGTGCTTTAAACTTCATTAATCTTCTTTGCTTTGTCTAAAAGGAGAATCGGGATGTTGTTTTTCACTTCAAAGTATATCTTATCTTTCCTGCATATGAGAATATCTTTCTCAGCGTCATAATCAAGGTCGCCCTTGCACTTCGGACATGCAAGTATGTCCAGGAGTTTTTTATCAAGCACTATTCCTCCTTGTTAAGTGTGATTTTACCATCCAAGTATGGAGTCTCTCCTAAAGATATCATAAGAAGCATCTCCCGCTCTTTAAGTCCGCTTATTCTCAGTTCTTTTGTTTTGGGTTCGTAATAAGCGGGAAAGGCGAGGCTACCTGCGCAGAATATGATTTTTTCATAATCGTCCATGATAATGTTTTTGAAAACAACTTCGTAGGTTCTTCCTTCAGAGAAGACTTCACTAACCTCAGTTTTCAGGGATAAAAGCTTCTCTTTCTTTTTAACAGTGTTTCTCACATCTCCCTGAATGAATGCAATATCCGCACCCTCCACCGAAGGGTCAATATATTCATAAGAGTAAATCTTCAATGAATCCTCCTGAAGGAATTGCTCGAATGTGCTGTATTCGTCAAAGAAAAATTCCGCTATTCCATTCTTCATTCTTCCGGTGTTTGACTCCTCAAGCCTTATTTCCATTCTCTTAAGGTCGCCCTTGCTTCCTTCAGCCGTGCACTTTATTTTTGTCTCTTGGGGGATGCTTATCGGCTTAAAATTTTTCTTTTTAAGTTCAATGGTATATTCAAGCTCACCGCTCTCTGCTCCCATCTGAATCCAGTCAACGCTTTCGTTTGTTTTCAAATATCCTTTTGATGAATAATTCAAAGGGTCTGCTATAGCCACATTTATTTCAGTTTCATACAGATACTTTCCTTTTCCCTCAGACACAAGCTTCAAATCCCCGATTATGAAATTCTCTATAATATTCAGAGGGTCAATCGGCTGATTGTACAGCTCCTTTTCAAGAGTCTTCCTTTTGTACCAGTTTACATTGTCATAAAGGTGGTCATACTCGAGTTTGTCCCCACCTCCGATTTCCATTGATCCCTTTACCGAGACTCCGCCGAGTATATCCCTATAGCCGCTCTCTTTGAATGTAAGAAGGTTCTTTTTTGCCTCTATTTTGAACTCATAGGATGACTCAAAAAATGTTTTTATCCTTCCGATGTCTGGCGGCGTATCTCTTAAATGATCTGTCTCTGAAACAGGTCTCTTCGCGCAAGAAGATAACAGAAAAACTGTAGCAACAATCAAAAATGACTTATTCATAATTTAAATGAGTGCGGAAAAAACTCATTAAACTTTCCGCTCTTCTCTACCTTCCCGTTTGTCACAGTCACCATGAAGTCTTTTCCTGCGAATTCGCTCAGAGCCTGAAGACATGCCCCGCAGGGATATGGCAGAGTCTTTGAAGGGGAATAGATTATTATCCCTTCGAATTTCCTTTCACCATTTGAAACAGCGGTGAAAAGAGCGCTCCTCTCCGCGCACATTGTCAGAGAGTAGGAGGCATTTTCCACATTGACTCCGATGTATGCGTTTCCGCTCTCTGCAAAGAGCAATGCTACAACCTTGTATTTCGAGTATGGAGAGTAGCTGTTCTTTGCATGAGATTTGAGTGTCTTCATTATTTTTTTATCCATAAGTAATAAATATATATATTAATGTTAATTATGTCAAGGGGAAGGGCATACCCGCCGGTAGCTACCAAGTCAGCCTTGAGCCATGAGCCTTGAGCAAAATACGCGGAGCTGATTAAATAACTTGCCTTTACAGTTCCGAGGAAAAATTCCAGTGCATCTCCGCACTGCTATTCAATGTTTTTCCGAGGACAAGCAAGTCAATTCTTATTGAAAGTGAAAGCTCAAAGTCGGCGAGGACGCTCCGCGCAGACGCCCATCAAGTGGTTCTCCCCTTGCTCCGCTATCCCATCTTGATTAAGCGACGAAGCGGAGTGTGCGAGCCGACGCTATGCCTGCGTGTAGCCACCAAGTCAGCCTTGAGCCGTGTGCCATGTGCCATGAGCAAAATACGGGGAGCTGATTAATATTTTGTCTTTACATTAATCTTCTAAAACTTCTGGTGCAACCCGTTCTTTTCTATCATGGACGCTCGCGTCCATTACACCCGCGCCAATGGTTTGTGAAGATTTGGGGACATTCCTTCGGTGTGTCCCCATAACAAATATTGATACTCGTAAGCTACAAGTCGGCGAGGACGCTACGCGCAGACGCCCATCAAGTGGTTTGGGGACATTCCTACGGTGTGTCCCCACAACATCCCATCTTGATTAAGCGACGAAGCGGAGTGTGCGAGCCGACGCTACGCCCGCCAGTAGCCCCAGCTCAATCTTCAATTATCAATAAACTGATAGACCCTTCACGATAGTCATAACCACAGAGGCGTTCAGGGTGACACTGTTAGCGTACCGGCTTACTGTTTTACGGCGTCCCAGTTCGCCTTAACTTCTATCGTATTTTCATCGTCCTCTCCGTAAACATCCTTATAGAGATAATAGGCCTTTTCATAGTAACTTCCAGCAGATGAAAACTCTCCGAGCTTCTCGTGTGCCAATCCGAGATTATTGTATGTATTTCCCAGCTCCTTGTCATTTCCGGAATTCTTGAAAACATCAGCCGCCTTCTTATAGTATGTGATGGCTTTACTGTAATCTTCCTTATAGTCATAAAGCACTCCGAAATCATTGTAAGCAAGCCCCAGCTGACCTTTATCAACTCCGCCGTTCTTTTCGAGAACCTCCAAAGACTGTTTCATATAACTTTCTGCTTCGCTGTAATCTCCGGATTTTACATAAACCCAGCCGAGATTCTTCAGGTCTATTCCCACAAGAGTGTCTGATTTTCCGTAGTTCGCCTTCTCTATTTCAATCAGTTTTTTAAGCATCGAAGCGGCTTTCGTATAGTACTCTCCGCCATAATAAATTGAATATAGGTCATAGTAAGGCACTTCAAGATTGCCGTTGTAATCACCTTTGTCATTCAGTTCTTCAAGCATTTTTATGGCATCCTCAAGATACTCCTGCGCCTCCTCATCATAAAAATTCTGGTAAAGAAGGTCTCCAAGATTTCCCTTCAATATTGCAACATTTTTCTTCTCCTTTGAACCGGCCTTTTCAAATGAAGTTATTCCGTTTCTAAAGTTTTCCTCTGCAAGAGTTGTATTTCCAAGTTTGTTGTTTATGAGCCCCAGAATATTGTAGGCATGCCCCATCTCCGGCGAGTTTACTCCAAATTCATCTTTTGAAAAATCTATCAGTTCTTCGGCCTTTTCCTTTGCCTCCTTATAGTATCCGTCCCAATAGAGTCCGTCTGCTTCATCATAGTCATCCTGCCATTTATCTGCAAAGCAGAATAAAAATGACATTGATAGAATCAGAACAATCATTGACTTCAGAGAGATTTTTTTCATAACTCCTCCTTTTTTTCATATATTAAAGATTTTTATGAATAAGTCAATATGCTTACTTTACACTTAAAAATACTTTTCAATCAATAAAATAAATTAAATTGTAGATTTTAGAAAGTAAAATAGCAAAAAGGAGTGTGAATGAAAAGATTCTTTGTGTTTTTCATTCTGCCGATTCTTTTTATGACTTCCTGCTCAGGACCATTCAATCCCTTTGCGGAAAGCGCCGGAAAAGAGATATTTCCCCCTCTCGAACATCAAAGGTGGGTTTACAAAGTCGCAAACATAAATTCTGCCTCTTATAACAATGTCGCATATGTCGACTATTGGTACGACGGCAAAATAGAAAGCTACTGGGGAGACAGTTTGCTGGTTCTCTGCAAAAATTCCACAGATTCTCTCGGTAATACAATTTGGTCATACAATGACATCTATTATGCAATTGATGACCTCGGAGAACAAAAATATCTGCTTCACCCATGGCTTCATAAGAAAATGCAATGTCACGGGAATCGTTTCCGCTACTTCAATATAAGTATTTTGCTTTTAACTTCATTCTCGCCGATTTTACCCTTTATGAAGTATTCTCCTGCAGAATAATATCTCTTCTCAATAACGATTAATTTGTCACATTGTCCACTGCCGTTAACAAATTCTTTCAGTTTTCTACCTGCTTTGTCATAAAGACTCAATTCATAGGAATTATTATTCTCAGAATGGAAATTGATACTTATGCAGTTTGCTTGATACTGAATTGAATAGCAGGTACAGTTTGTTTTTTTGTTTCTCAGTCCGCTATTATCTATACCGTTTGGTCCGTAGTAATCAAAAACATAAAGTCCACGAGGCCGGTTCGTTAAAAGAACTGCATCACTAGAAAGGGTAATTCCGTTAGGTTCCCACAATACCGAATAATATCCTACTTCAATAGGAGTAAAAGGATTTGTAACATCAACAACTGTGAAGCCGCAGTAACCTCCCGCTATATATGCATAATTATTATAAACTTTTACATCATTAACATTCCTTTCGTAAGTATCAAAACAACTTACTTCAATTGGACTGTTTGGGTTTTTTATATTAAGTATTCTTAATCCATTAATACCTTCGGCAATATAAGCTAATGTTTCTTGTATAAATATATTATTTACTACATCATCAGTTTCAAAATAACCCACTTCAAAAAGTGCTGATGGATTAGAAATATTTATTATCCTAAGTCCGTTTGAATCGTCAGAGACATAGGCAAAAGAATCACATACAATAACTTTACGAGCAATTCCGGAGGTGTTAAAATAATCTTCAAGTGTTGGATTAAACGGATTTTCTAAATTTATTGATGCAATGCCTTCGTTGTCAGCAACATAAGCTATACCATCAGAGACATAAATTCCTTCAGAATACCCGGAAGTATTAAAGAAACCTACTTCACAAAGACTGTCGGAATTGCTAATATTAATTATCCTGAGTCCTTCTGTTCCATCAGCTACATACGCTAATGAATCCAATATAAAAGTTTCGTTTGAATACCCAGGAGTGTCCCAATAAGCGATTTCACAAGGATGCTGCATATCAGCTATATTAACAACTCTTATGCCTGTTTCACCGTTTGATACATAAGCCAATGAATCCCTGCAAGTGACATCCATTGATGACTCGGGAGTTATATAAAATCCGGTTTCAACAGGAGCGGTCGGAGCAGAAACATTGATAATTCTCAGACCTGCATTTTCGCATGCAAGAAATGCTGAAGAATCCGATATGAATACCGATCTTACTCTATCAGGCATAGTTGTTGAACCTGCTTCTATTGGATTCAGAATGTCAGAAATATCATATATTTTCATTCCTTCATCACCTGCGGCAATATAAAGATATTCATCAAATTTAGCTACATCAAATGCTCCTTCTGCTAGATAAATGTTACTAACCAAAGCGGGAGCTGCTTTATTTGAAACATTAATGATTTTTACTCCGGAATCAGTAGTAGCAACATATACAAATGAATCCTCAATACATAATTTATAAGCATTTCCTATCGAGTCAATATAACCTACTTCAAACGGAGTCGTGGGATTGGCAACATTGATTATTCTAAGTCCATTTGTTTCGTTCGCTAAAAATGCGAATGTGTCTTGGAGGCACACTCCCATAGCCCAATCAGAGGGAGTAATGCAAGCTCCTATTTTGGTAGGATTATTCGGGAAAGAGATATCAACTATAACAAGTCCTTCATTTCCGTTTGCCATATAAGCATAAAAATCTGATACCGCAATGTCCATAGAAGAACCTGATGTTAGTTCTCCCACCAAAGATGGTTCAAATGCATTTGAGACATCTATTACTTTCATTCCCGATAAACCGTAAGCTATATAGGCATACCCATTCTCTACACAAATTTTACATGCTTCATTTGCCTCCTGAAAGAAACTCACAAAAACAGGATTGTTTTTGTCTTTCACATTAAACACTAACATGCTTCCGGCAGATGAGGTGTATGCCAAAGTATCTTTCACAAAAACAGCTAATGTTTTTCCATATAATGCTCTTCCAACCAGAGATGTGTTTAGACTGTCAGGAAACATGATGTTTTGCTCTGACATGGAATTACAATAATCAAATTCATTATAATTTTCTGCTGTGAGAGTTAATACGGAGTACAAAACTAAAAATACTAAACTTATAAATTTCTTCATTTTATCTCCTACTTATCACTATTTCATTAGTTGGTTTCATCGAATCAATTCAAATTTAGTTATACTACTTTTCTCTTCCGTCTTTGCTTTTAGGAAATATATTCCATTGGGTAAAGAGTTTATATTAATAAATTCTTTTGTCTTTGGAGAATTTATAACTCGCTTTCCTAAAATATCATATATTTCTATGTCTATTTCTGTTTTCATATCAGTCAATAAAATATAATTGTCTTTTATTATTATATTTCCAACACCCTGCATCTTCATAATACCCTTTTGTTCCGATGTAATCTTATAATATCCATCTGTAATAAGGATATATGAGATCTGTTCCTTCTTGTCAATTGACTTTGAGTGAACAGAAAAATAGAGTGTATCTCCTTTACTTAAAATCAAATAATTATTATCCTCCTTTTTGATCTTTTCTGAGACATTGACATTATTAAATAATGGATTGTCAATTTTCAGAGTGTATTCTTTGTATTTCACTTGCTCTTCAATGGGATAGATTATCATATCTATTTTAACATCTTCAACAATAATCAATCTCACCATCTCTGATATTTCCGGAATTTTATTCCACATGTCATATATGTTTTCTCTTGGACTTAGTTTTCCTATGTCATTCCATTCCACTCCATCCCAGTATTGAATAATCATCGACGCATTTATTTCTGTCCCAAGAAGACTTCTTTTTTCACCTATTCCAGACACAATAGGAGGCAACCCCTTATTCGATTTTGAAACAGTTCGATAAATTGTGATGGTATCTCCTGATGGTGCATTATAAACTAATCCGTCATTACTTTCTAATAAAGGCAATAGCTCTGCTCCATCTCTGTTAATTATAGAATCTATAGGTTCTTTTTCTCTCCAAAATAAATACTCGCCACTTTGATTCACTGCCATGCTGTATCCGGTATCATATCGCACCTCTTTAATCATTAGTGCGTCAAGATAATTTGTTTCAATTTCATTTTCGCTTATAGCCAATTCAATATTCTTATCTTGTTTTGTTTCCTCCTCAGAATCATCATTCATTTTTACATTAAATTTGAAATAGTCTTTCGCATTACTGTCTCCATAATACATTATGGTATTTAATTCTTCGTAGATTCCATTTTCTTTAACATATAAATATGGACAACCGTCGATAGATGTGTTAAAAACAGTAATTGTAGGAGATAATCCTTTATATCCACCATTTGTATCATAGCATGTGACATAATATTTCACCGATGAACCTTCTGCAATAGAAATATTATCTTGGTATGTTAACGAATAAGATGTTGCTATTTTAACGCCATTTCTATAAATGTAAAAATAATAATAATTGTTTTTCATATCTGGATCTGATATCAAATAATATGAAAGAAATACATGTGGGACTGTTCCTTTAGTTGTACCTGTATAATAACCCTTCAGTTGAACAGTGATTTCAGATGAAACAACAAAGGAATTTGAAATTGCCTGTATGTATGTGGCATTATCTAAAAAGTACAAAATTTTAACCTCGTAACTCCCAATTTCTGGGGCATTAAAATTATAACTCCTTGCATTACCATCAAGAGTAGCAAATCGTACCCAATTATCTTCATCTTTCTTATAATATATCTTTTGCATAACAGCCTTATCATTACTTGACCAAGTAATATTGGAACCTCTTTCTTTATAAAAATCATAGATAAAGGGTATATTAATATAGGGAATAGCATAATTACTTAGACTTTTAATTAAAGAAAGTTTATTGCAATCTCCATGATTCATATCTTGCACACGAATATTAAAATAATAGTCAACATCCCCTCTTAGAGTTGGCCAGGTTGTAGAAAAAACTGGGTCACCAGGAAAAGCTCTGGTATAAAGATACAATGGAAATGCTTTTATTCGAGTTCCATCAGTTCCATCTGGTCTATACTCATTAATCCTTACTGATAGTATTTTTGAATAATCTGCATCTAATTTAACTCTAGTGGTTCTTGAACCCGATATTTGATATATATCTGTATTTGAGATACTTGCTTGAGCATTAATAAAAGTTGTAGTGTCATCATCTATTAACCATTTTTTAATAAATTCATATGTATAAGTGCATGTAGTAAGGGCTTCTTCAACAATAGAATCATAACTGTGAGAAGCATAAATTATTGGATTGAAGGTTGCATGATCAAGTTTTACATTTTCTGTTTTAACAATTCCATCGTTATCACCTAATTTTGAAGAATACCATGCTTCTTTTTTTCCAGCGATACAACACGTTGATACTTTCGGTTCAAGTAATCCCAACCAATCAAGATAAGTTGCCGACATATTTGGATCAGATTGTGATTTGAACAATACTCCACCATGTGGTCCCAAATAATTCACTCCAAGCTCAAGAAGCTCTCCTTTTTTTTGCCAGTTGGCATAACCTGGAATTACATTTGCAACAAACGCCTCAAGAAAAGCATCTTCCTGATAAGCATGATTTGGCGTACCTATAGTTAACAACTTTCTTACTTTACCACTCGATCCGTAAAAACAGATTGCCGAACGAGCAACAACACCTCCCATTGAATGCGCTACTATATCAACCTTACTTGCACCTGTAGCCGATAAAACTTTATCTATAAAATCTGCGAGTTTCTTCCCCCAACTTGCGTTACTTATGTTTTTAATATAATCATCTTTATAACTAACTGGATAAAACATTCCATTACTTCCAATGGCTCCTGGTGTGCTATCTTCATTATAATATGAAAAATTATATATTAATTTTGTAGTCGACATATTTCTGAGTTGAGTTGTGTCAATACAATATAATGCGGGACTTCCAGATAGTGTTAATCCATATGTGTAGCCATTATATTTAGATGCTATTAATCTTGTCATAACAGAAGAAGAATTGTTCCATGTTTGCAAGGCTTCTTTTGGAATAGGACAATCTAGGTTGCCATGGAGAAAAATCAGCGGTAAATCGGCTGAAAACATCAATTGAAAAATACATAAGATAAATAAAACTAAATCAATTTTTTTCATTTTATCCTCCAATTGTATTTTAATCCGAAATAGAGACCGCATAGTCCAACATCAAGTTTTTCATCTCCCCAATCCCATGGCGAGCTATTCCAATATTCATTTGCCCACCCTACTTTCAAGAATATATAGGGAATTATTCTTTGATAATCTAGAAAGCGTTCTTCTTCTTCCCAGCCAAAAGAAACTCCACCTCCTATACATTTCCTTGCCGTTATAACCGACGAATTTCCGTCGGTTAAATTTACTTCTTTTGTCTTGGCAATCACATAATCAACATCAATACCTACAAAGTATTTTTTGGAAAACCAATACTTCAAACTGTATTGATATGGACTGATACTCCATTCGGTTGCGTCTATCATTGTTCCATCTGAAAGCCAAAGAACAAGCATTCTATTAGTTAAAATAGGAAGCCATCCGAACCCAAATCCTAATGATATTTTGTGTTTGTCCGAAAAATTAATTTGATATGAGAAATTTAAATAACTCATGTAATATGAAGCTGCAAATATATCCATCGGTTCTGCAGGATACTTTTCAAGATCTTGACCAGTTCTGCATATTCCTCCTGTATAACCAATTGAAAAATGCGATTTCTCTTTCTTTGTCTGAGGGTTTATAATTGATATTGAATTTGTATCTGTTGCAATAGAGTCAAGAGTAATTGTATCCTGCAAGTCATCTGAAAATAACCAAGTGCTTAATAAAACAATCAACAATTCCCACAAAA